>NZ_RKIX01000001.1:0-251523 GCF_003938865.1 Acinetobacter sp. FDAARGOS_515
TCAAGTCGCGGAAGTGCCTTGCGTGCTGATTAATCGATTAGATAAAAACGAAATTTGTGTTCAGGCAGTTGGCAGTGTGTCGAAACCAGCTTTTTATTGCGATGAACCTATTCCATTGGCACTAAACAGTTATTGTTCCCAAGTCATTGCCAGTCACCAGCCATTGCTAGTTGAAAATGCAATCGGTACCCGATACGAGAACAATAACCCGACATTTGCCGCAGGCTTTAGTTATTACTACGGGCTGCCTTTGCTTTGGCCTAGCGGAGAAACTTTCGGTACTTTGTGTATGTTGGACCGGGCAAGCGCAGACCGGGCATCACAACACTGTTCCTTACTCACACTCTTTAAGCAGGCTATTGAATATGATTTGCAATTGCTGCAGCAACAACAAGAGCAGCTCAAGCGTGAGCAACAAGCAGACTTAAAATTTATCCAACTTTTCAATGAGATATCCAATAGGATAAAACCGGTAGCGACTAATAAGTTACTTCAATCCGAGTTATTTGTACTGTTGACTAGCCAGTACCAATATTGGCATCAGGAGCTTGAGCTACAGCTTAATCAAACTGTCTTAGCTCATGAAAACTCCATTCATATCGCGGCACTGGTTCGAATTTGGTCAAATTTGTTGGCAATTGCCCATGAAACAGAATGGTTGAGAGCTACAGCTGTCGCTGAACCTTATAGCTGTGAGGCTGAAGCGTCACTGGTTGATGCAACGCCATTATTAGAACAAGCAGTCTATAAAACAGCGTTGACGCTTGGTACTGAACTCGTTTTGAGGAGTCATTTGCCTAACCCACTGTTACTCAGTGGGAGACCTGAGTTATGGTCGCTGATAGGGCTGGCTATCACCAGCTTTTTAGTCATTGGCGCCAGCGGCACCAGTAAAACGGTATTTGTCAGTAGCCGAATAAAAGGTAAACATAGAGTTTTGGAATGGTCCCTCCATGTAAAAGGCCAGACGATGCCACTGCATTTTACCCGTGATAATCAAGCGCTTTATGGTTTTGCTTCCGTATGTGCCGAGCTCGCTGGTGCTGTGTTGGAATCTGGTGAGCAGCAATTAACTGAGAGTATTCATCAACAGAGTAGTTATCTGAACTCGAATCGTGATCACGTCGACGACATTGAAAGCAGGAATGCTTCAAGAACTCGGTTTATCTGCTTATGGATACCGGTGGTGGGAGACGATTTATAAACTCTCAGCGATGAAAGTCGAAGTTGTGTCTTAGATTATCATTTTTACGCCATTTTAGAATTTTCCTTTCTATAAGCACTAGGAGTTACGCCAATTTTTTTCTTAAATAATTTTTGAAAGTGTTCATGTGCCGGATACCCAATGGCTTCACTCACTTCAGGAACAGATTTACCGGTTTCTTTAAGCAGCTGCTTCGCTTTTTCAAGCCGACAATAGGTTAAATAATCAAGAGGTGTCATGCCAGACAGTTTCTTAAACTTAACGCTGTAGTTCGTACGCGACATTCCAGCAATCTCAGCGAGATCGTCAAGACCCCATTTTTTATCGAGACTATGATGGATAGCTTCCAAGGATTTGCTGAGTTGCGGATTTTCGATCAATTTGAAAAATCCTACATTTTTGTTGGATTTGTACATGTGAATTCTTAACGCTTGCACGAAGATAATTTCGGTCAGCTTCCTGACTAGCGTGTTGCTTCCAGGAAGCCCTGATTTTGCTTCCTGCTCTATAATACTTAAAAGCATGGTAAGCCAAGGCGAGTGGGAGTTCTCAGTACTCTTGATATGCACGACGTTTGGCAGCGAATTTAAGAATGGATGATCGGGTCCGCCATCAAAACAAAAATGTCCGCAAACGACGTTTGCTTTGAGCTTGCTCTGATCACCATATTCCAGAACTTGAGTTTCAGTGAGGTTGGCCTTGGATCTAAATTCGACCGCGGGCTCGGCCTTGATTTTTGGTGCACTGGTCATGGTGTGCTCCATCCCTTTGAATAAAATCAAAATATCGCCTTGCTCCGCCAAAGCCTTAAGTTTAAGTTTTGGCACCTCGTACCAAAACTCGCCATGGGTCACGATGTGAAATCTCGCTAGATTCTCTTCCTGCGGGAGACTGATGCCCCAGTCTCCTGCAAATGATGTTCTATACCAGTAGCTACTAGTAAGCTCTACCTTATCTAAAATCTCACTGAGAACATCCATACTTAGCTCCTACGCAAACTGTCTAATAAGTCACATTATACGAACTACTGGGCATGTTATATCTATTATACATGCTGTAAAGTCAGTTTAATCAGTAAATAGATAAAAACCAAGGAGGCTTTATGAAACTAAATTATGTGATCGTTGCCGGAGGGTGTTTTTGGGGTCTTGAAGACCTCCTTAGGAATCTGGACGGCGTGACGTCAACAAAGGTGGGCTACTCTGGCGGAGATTTTGATGATCCTACCTACGCCGATATTAAAACAGGGAAAACGGGTCACGCCGAAGCTGTTCGCGTGGAATACGACCCAGACGAAATATCTCTCGAAGAGATTCTACATTACTTTTTCAAGATCCATGATCCAACTACGAAGAATCGCCAAGGGAATGATGTTGGATCTTCGTATCGCTCTGCTGCGTTCTATCGTGACGATGCCCAGAAAGCGATTATCGAAAACGTGATTGAGGAGGTCAATGAGATCGGTCGCTTCGAGAATGAAGTAGTTACGACCGTCGCCTTGGAAAAAGAATTCTACGACGCTGAGGCATATCATCAAAACTATTTGCAAAGGAATCCCAACGGATACTCTTGCCATTTTGAAAGAGACTAAACCATAAACCAAATGAAAGAGGAAATTATGAAAACACTTAAGAATGTTGTCATCTATACGAAAGACCATTGTCCATTTTGCGCACGCGTAAAGAATTACCTAACTTCTGAAAAGGTTGATTTCAAACAAATTCGCGTAGACGACGATCCGAAGACTTACTTGGAGTTGAAGGAAAGAACAAATCTTCAAACTGTTCCGCAAGTTTTTGTGGATGGAGAATTCATTGGCAGTGCTACAGACTTCTTCTCGTGGATTGATGGCTAAAGAGCAAGCCCTAAAATAAAGGATCAAATATATGTTCAATTGGAAAAGCATTTACAGCTACCTCGATAACGGCACTCCAGCACCTCCCAGAAAAGTTGAAAGGAGCGAGGAAGAGTGGAAAGAAATTCTGACGCCCGCGCAATTTCGGGTTATGCGAATGAAAGGCACCGAACGCCCGCACACGGGAGGACTCTGTTCATTTTATGAAGCAGGTAGATACGCCTGTGTTGGCTGCGACACCGAACTCTTTGACTCGAACCTAAAGTTCGATTCGGGAACGGGATGGCCGAGTTTTTCTGAGCCTGTCGCCGACAACGTAATTCAATATGAACTGGATACGACGTACGGGCGCAGAATCGAAGTGTTATGCAATGTGTGCGAAGCCCATCTGGGGCACGTTTTTCCAGATGGCCCTGAGCCATCAGGGGTCCGATTCTGCATTAACTCTGAGTCATTGAAGTTTGTAGAATAATTTTTAAATTGAGGAGTTTTATGAAAGTGAACCTTTTGGAAAAAGAAGCCGTTGTGTGTTGATCAAGCTGTTCGGTCATAAAGACTGCCATAAAACCAAGATTTACCAGTCGTACTTGAAAGAAAAAGGAATCGAGTTTGATTTTTTAGATGTTCACGAAGACGACGCGGCAGCTGATGAACTGCGATCCCTTTATACTACTGGAAAGTTAAATTTCCCGACAATACTGGTTGGGACAAAGAAGCTGAGAAACCCCAAGTTCAAGGACCTTGACAAGTGGTTGGAAGCTTCGATAAATTAACGAGATCTTTTTTTTGAGGATTGTAATTAGCTTAGTAAGGAGTCAGATCAATGATTATAGCAGTTTTCCGCAGTCGTGTTGCCAAGGAGCACGGTGGGGAGTTTGAAAGAAGATACGCCGAGATGTCCGCGCTTGTCGAAGCCATTCCTGGTTACGGAAGCCATGAGCGGTTTTCTTCTCCTAACGGTGAAGATGTTCTAATTGTCGAGTTCCTTACCAGAGAAGCTTTCGATGCTTGGGATAAGCATCCCGAACACAAAAAAGCCAAGATGCTTGGCAAAGACTACATTTTTGAATCGTACGACGTGAAGGTCGGAGAAGTTTTTGAACGGCACACAAAGCCGGAGGTGAAATTATGAAAACGAGAAACGTTTATATCGTAGGTGGAGCTCGGATTCCATTTATGAAATCTATGACCGCATATCGAGACGTCTCAAGTGAAGAACTAATGACGGCGAGCCTAAAGAGTTTAGTTGATAGATATAACTTGGAAGGAAAAACTGTGGGCGATGTAGCCTTAGGAGCTGTCATGCACAGCTCGGCTAACTGGAATTTGGCTCGTGAAGTCGTTCAATCCTCCGGTTTGCATCCAAACACTCCGGCATATAACGTGCAACGTGCTTGCGGAACGAGCTTGGAAAATACGATTCAGATTGCTCACAAAATTTCTAGCCACCAAATTGAAAGTGGCATTGCGGGCGGTGTTGATAGCAACAGCGATTTGCCCATTATGGTTAGTCGAACTTTCGCAAGAAAATTGATTGCGTTGAATTCTGCCAGAACGCTTGGTGAGAAAGTAAAAATCATTTTAGGAATTAAACCTAGCGATCTAAAGCCAGTGTTGCCCGCAGTGGTTGAGCCACGCACCGGAAAATCAATGGGTGAGCATTGCGAACTCATGGTTAAAGAGTGGAATATTTCTCGCCAAGAGCAAGATGAGTTAGCGCTGGCAAGTCACAGAAATGCAGCTCAAGCATATAAAGATGGGTTTTATGATGATCTCGTCTTTCCATTCCAAGGAAATAAGACCGATGGAATTTTGCGTGCTGATACAACTTTGGAAAAATTGTCGAAGTTAAAACCTGTTTTTGATAAATCAGAAAAAGGGACTTTGACGGCGGGAAATTCAAGCTCGCTCACAGATGGCTCATCCACCGTTCTTTTGGCTTCCGAAGAAGAGGCTAAAAAGAATAATTGGCCGCTGTTGGCCAAGATTGTGGATTCTCATACTTCTGCCGTGGATTACGTCGCTGGCGAAGGTTTGCTCATGGCTCCAACTGTGGCGGTCAGTGAATTATTGAAGCGAAACGGCTTAAAGCTTCAGGATTTTGATTTTTACGAAATTCACGAGGCGTTCGCTGGACAAGTGCTCTGCACGATGAAGGCGTGGGAGTCTGCTGAATACTGCAAAACACGTTTGGGACGATCAGAGCCTCTCGGAAAAATTGACCGCTCGAAGCTAAATGTCCGTGGAAGTAGCATTGCCCTTGGGCATCCGTTTGCGGCTACTGGCGCTAAGATCGTCGGAGTTTTAGCAAAGATACTGCACTCAGCTGGTCCTGGAAAACGTGGCCTTATCGTCGTTTGCACGGCGGGAGGAATGGGAGTGGCTACAATTCTTGAAAGTTAGGAGAAAAATATGTCGGATCTAAAAATGAATAAAGAAGACGGTGTTGAAAGCTATGAATTTGCAACCCCTGAAGCTATCGAAGAAGCATTGAAAACCGGAAAACTTAGTCAAACGGTTTTTGGCACGGGCTGCTTTTGGGGACCGGATTCAAATTTTGGAGGGACGCCGGGAGTAGTGCAAACACGTGTTGGCTACGCTGGAGCATCAACTCTGGATCCGAGTTACCGCAACATCAAGGGACACGCCGAAGTCGTCAGAGTGATCTACGATAAAGACCAAATTAGCTATAGAGAACTTCTTGGAGGTTTTGAGTCATGGTTTGTTCATGTCAGAAAGCAGGGTCAGTATCGCCAGATACTTTTTGTCTTTGATCAGGAGCAAAAACAAGTCACTGAAGAACTGATCCAAGCGATTGGAAAGGATAAGTCTCCCGAGGTGATTGAAGCCGGACAACAAAATGGTTATTTTTGGCCAGCCGAAGATTACCATCAAAAGCATCGTCTTCGCAGAAACAAACAGCTTGTAAGTCTTGCTGAAGTAGATTTCGGTCCTCGCTGGGATGAACATCTGTATTTTACTAAATTGAATAGTACCGACAGAAAAGGCTTCAGTCTTTCAAACTGGTTAAAAAAGTTGTCTCCGCAAATGCAGAAAGCTTACCGAATCGGCTAATCTGAAATTGTGCTGGCTAAAGCACTCTATTTTCGCTACGCAATCAATGTGCCGGCCAACTTTAAATAGAGTCCCACAGTGTACAAAGAAGCTGTGCAAGTGGCATTTTACCGATGTATTTAAACGGACTAATTATTGCCCATATGAGACCAGCTTATCTACCAGTTGTTAGGTGATCCCCCTCAAATTAACAGAACACACTGGTTTGATTGCGGCCTTGGGCTTTAGCTTTGTATAACATCTGATCGGCGGCTTCGAGCAACTGCTTTTTGTCGTTAAATAAATCAGCGCTGGCCAAACCGATGCTGACCGTTAATTGTCGTAATGGCCATTCATGGTTAGCCACTACCAGCCTTAATTTTTCCAGTGTTTTATTGGCCGACACGATGTCTGTGCCTGGCAAGATCAGCACAAACTCTTCACCACCATAACGGGCGAAAAAGTCATAGTTCCTGCTGTTGCGCTGAAACAGACCTGCTACCAGGCTCAGTGCCTGATCACCTTCGGCATGTCCATAGCTGTCGTTAAAACTTTTAAAGTGATCAATATCAATCAGCGCCAACACAAATGACTGGCCTGTTCTTTGCCTGCGAGCAAATTCAGCTTCAAACCTGAGGTCAAATGCTCGTCTGTTGTTTACCCCTGTCAATGCATCTGTCATGCTGGTTTTGTGTAGTTGTTCGCCGACTTTTTTCAGTTCAAGTATGGCGATCACTTGCCTGGACAGAGCCTGTAAAGAGCTTATCTGCCGCTGATTCAGCTGCTTAGGCACATGATCATAGACACAAATTGTACCTATCACTACACCTTCGGGATCAATCAGCGGCGAGCCAGCATAAAATCGGAAGCCAGGCTCAGTAACCACCATCGCATTAGTACTGAATCTGGGATCTAAAGTCGCGTCAGGGACCACCATTACCGCATCAGGTGTTTCCATGGCATACACGCAAAAGGACTCTTTAATTAATACAGAGGTACCTGAAATACCAACTTTGGCAATTAAATTCAGCTTTGTGTCATCGATTCGCGTCACTATAGCCACCGGCACATCGCAGATATAACGCGCCAGTTCAGTGATATCCCGCAGGTTCTGATCTGCTTCAGCAGGATCTTTTAGTGTGGTTTCTGCAATAGCTGTTGGAGCTAAACTAATGGTCATATGCTTCTCCGTTTTTCTGCTGCATTTTTCAAAGATCCTGCATGGAAAAATGAATTAAGCCGTTGATTTAACTCTAGCATAGATCTGTCAGACTTGAAGTTATC
Source organism: Acinetobacter sp. FDAARGOS_515 (assembly GCF_003938865.1). Taxonomy (NCBI): domain Bacteria; kingdom Pseudomonadati; phylum Pseudomonadota; class Gammaproteobacteria; order Moraxellales; family Moraxellaceae; genus Acinetobacter; species Acinetobacter sp. FDAARGOS_515. Next base: position 7,398 of record NZ_RKIX01000001.1, read on the forward strand.
CCTGTAGCATTGGTGTTGTTTTGTACAATAGTTACCTGCTTGATTTGAGTTTTAGCTGTGTTTATAAGCTTTTGGCTTTTCCTGTCCTTGCTGATACTGTTAATTGAATTGCTTTGGCCTCCTTCGTTTGTTCTATGACTCCATGGCAGGTTTCTGTCCGGAGGCTTTGAATGTTATTGTTGACTAAGCTTTATCAACCTGGCTATCTAAAGCTAATGCTGCTGATCACTAAACGGTCAACCGATAAAGTAGCTTTATAGTCACCTTATGGAATGATGGCTGTGACCCGTATTTCGATACGCATCTCCGGCAGCCCTAAAGACTCAACTCCCAACTGTGTCCATATTGGAGCCCGGTGAGGCATATAATGGCGATACAGGCTGGTCATTGTCTTGTTCACTATTGGGGGGAAACCGCCAACATGATAGGAGTTAACATGAACAACCTGTTCCCAGCTGGCGCCTGCAGTCGCAAGAGTGCGCTCCACGTTAATAAATGCCTGGGCGATCTCTTCCTCAAGAGAGTTTGGTATCTTTAAATCATCATTCCAGCCACCCTGACCAGATGTTTCGACACAATTGCCAATTTTTAGTGCCTGAGAATAATGCAATGCGTTCAGCAAAGTTTCTCCGTAGCCAGGGGTGATGAAAAGTAACGGTTTTTCCATGGTATTTCTCCGAATGGTAATTTTTCAATTATTTTCTTATCAAAGTGTGAAGCATCTTTTGTAAGCTTTTTCTGGAACAAAAAGTGGTGGTGTTTTAAAAAGTATGCTGACATTAAATGAAGCCATTATTGATGTAAAAGAAGGTTAAGTCGAAGGCTTTAAAATGGTTTTCAAGCTTTTTGGAGAAATTGCAACTTCTTCTAAAACCACGCCTTATTCGATGCCTTATTTTGCAATTATTACCTTCAATTCCTACAGTAAACAACTTACCAATACTTTGCTTGCAGTTTTTAAAAGCAGTGATGAAACTGTCCCAATGATCACTTGCAATTCGGGTGTAGTGAATACCTAATTGTTTAAGCTTTGTCTTCAACCTTTGGACTGTAGCTAAATCTCTCTTACCCCAAACATAAGCAACAATCTCACCTGTTTCTCGATGGTAGGCGTAAATAAGCCATTGTTTATTATTTTTATTTCCAACAAAAGTCCAGAATTCATCTACTTCGAGAGATTCATAATGACTTTGTTTAGGCTGAATTTGATAGGCCGATTCAGTTAAAGTCCGTAAGACTTTACCGATACTAATGCGCTCAACTTCAGCGATATCTCGTATACCGCTGCCTCTGACCATTAACTGTAATATTTTACGAGTAATGCCAGAATTACATCCTAGATAGCTCAGAGCATGGTCACCAATAAACTGACGTTTGCAGTCTTTGCATTGGTAGTTTTGTTTCCCATCTACTTTGATGCCATTTTTCTTTATACTGTCACTGAGGCAGGTTGGACATTTGATTTCTAGAGTTATTTGCATTTCTCTATTTTATCAAAATTCAACCTGCTTTTTTTTAGCATACTTTTTGATACACCACCGTTGTTCGATATACCTTTGACGGTTTTCTATCTCCAGAGTACCAACACTATATAGACGAATTCATTGCAGAAAATGAACTGGATGAAGATGTCATTTTGAATATCAGAAATAAAACATCATCAGATATAGGCCTGGTTAATGTTGGCTTTAATCTAAATGGTTGCATCCTTGGCTTAACCCATACGGATGAATGGATGGAACATTTATTCCACTTGGTTAAGTTCATTACTGACAGTGAAAAACGCGAGAAAAGTAGGAACTTTTTGTCTGAACAAGACAAAATCAAGGAACAAAAAGTTTTAGAAAAACAAGCCAAAGAAAAAGAAAGGGAAGTGATGATTCAACAGGTAGAGGATCTCACCAATACCGATGATTTTAAATTATGCAAAACGAAGGGTGAAATATTGTTGTTTTGGGAAAAGAACATTCCTGACCTATACAAAACTCTATCCAGAACTTTTATGGAAACAATGTCTAAGAAATATATCTCTATATTGCGTGGCTCATGAAGTGATACGATATGAGGAAGAACAACGAGTAGTGCATAAATCAGTGTTCTTGAACAACGCAAACAACAATAAATATTAGTACTCAGCATTCACCAAAGTTTTGTATTGAGAATATTTCGTCAAATTTACTGTGTCACGTACTTGGCCATATTGAATACTGCCTAGATCTGAGTAGGTAAGGTTTTTCTTTTGAGATACTGCAACCAATAATTCATAGTTATTTCTTTGATTGAGTTCAATTGCTGAAGCGATATTTTTGTCTTGGCTCACTTGAGAAATAATGCTTTGGATCTCCTTTCTATCTGAAGCAGATACATCCAATGTAGTTAAATAAAATCCGATCGATAGAAATATTGTGGCGGTTAAAGTGAATAGGGATGCACCAGTAAGATAAACGGCGCGTAGAGTTCTATACTTTGTATAAACCACAACTGAAGATATGCAGATTGCCAAACATAGCGCAAGAATAACGGCATGTTGGTCTAGATAATCTGAGAAAAGCATTGTAAAGCCTGAAGCACAAAAACATGTTATATCACTTAGCTACCAAGCCATTTGTAGTATTTGAGACTTATCGTATATATGAAATATAAATAGCAAACCTTTGGTATATACTGAATCGGTTTAAAGTGCTGAAACAATAGGCTTTAGAAATAAAATACTAGTCAAAATGTGAATAATCAGGGGGTACACATGGGGCAAGCTAAGCAAAGAGGTACAGCTCAAGAACGTGCTGAAAGTGCAATTCAAAGTACGATTGATGCAACCTTGGCAAAGATTAAGACCGTACTTGATAGATACTATCAAGACATGCCGAATAACTTCTCGCAAGCTGAAAATTACTTTACTGGATATGTCGCTGCATTTGATATTAAAGATGGGATGGAACTTGAAGGTAAAGAGTCTGAATGGGCTTATGATGGTTTACCTACGCCTACCGCTTTACTCAAACTCGTTGAAACTGAGTTAAACGAAGTGATACGTGAAGATAAAGAGTTTTTGGATGACTTTGATCCTGAAATGTATATTGAAGAACTAGGCGAAAACTTGATGTTCTTCCGCTATATAGGTGCTTCTAGTTTCGATACGCCAGATGATGTTTTGCATAATATTCAAACAGTGTCATTTTGGGCGCCACACTTGGTCATGATTAATGGCGTATGGCATAACACTTATGATGCTGGTGCGGTCAATGATGATGGTGAAACGGTCGGCATAAGATTCTAATTCTAGAGGGGTGCATATTGATTACTGCAGCATGCACCTTATTGGTTTAAACATTGCTGTATCGACTGAGCAATATTTTCAGATATTTTCCAGATTACTTTCTGATTAGATAAGCGATTTGCTTCTTCAGGATTGGCAATCACGCCGATCTCAATTAAAACCGCCGGCTTTTGTGATTTCTTCAGGACCACTAGATTGTCATATTGATATACGCCATTTGAGGTCAAAAGCTTTTTGTTTTCACCTGGTATATTAATGCCATGGTAAGTAGAAGGGCTTTCACCAATTGATTTTAGGTTCTGGCCAATGAGATTGGCGCATTTCAAACTTTTTCCGTATTCTGGATTTTTCTTTGATACAAAAATTGAAAAACCTTTGAGTTGATTCTTGTACTTGGTCAGCTCAGTAGGTATTGAGTCGTGGTGCACCGAAATAAAAAGATTAGCATTAGGGTATCTGGTCGCACGTTGAACCAGTGAGACTTTATCTTCATTCACTGAAGATCTGAGCACTTGGACATGACGCGATTTAAGAAAGTATTCAATAGAATTGACCATGCTAAGGTTGTAAGTGTATTCAGGATAGCCGTTAGCTGCAGTAGATCCAGCTTGTTTTGGTGAATGGCCAACATCAAGTACTACTGAATTTTCAGCAAAGATAGATTGTGTAATGATTGACATTGCTAATATCGATATACATTTTAGCTTTAGCACAATTAAAACCCTTTAAGCTATTATTATGGTTTTAAGTATATTTAATTTAAAAAAAATTAAAAGGTTTAAAAGGTTTTGTTAAAATGGTTTTAAGATGGTTTTAAGATGGTTTTAAAGTACTTATCATGAGAGCTCTAAATACAATTTTGGATATAAAATTTATACATCGACTGTTCACTCAGTTTGTAGAACATCACCCACGACCATTGAGTGTTCACTTCCTGAAAGGCACCTATATAGATGAATTAGAGGGTTATAAGTCTAAATGGCTCGTTCGTTCTATTCAGCGTCTTATTAAAAATTGGGTCCAATTGGGGATGATAGAGGATCTAGGGCGTTCTACTTGTCGCTCATCTAAATATTATAGATTAAGTAAGTATGGTGAGCTGTTCCTTAAAATATATAGAACGAATGCTAATGTTAACTTTTATGACAATCCTAAGTTTAAGATATTAAAAAAAGATATTTCATATCGTTATTTTACCTTTACATATTTTGCAGTTTGCCAAAACAAATCCTTTAAATTGTCAGATCTGCAAAAACTTGGTGACTGCCTGAATTACCACATTCACGGACGTTCTTGGCAGCGTAATATTAATTTGTTCATTGAAGCTGGAATTATTTCATGTGAACGTCAATGTCCATCAGAAAGTTATAATTATCATGTAATCAAAGCATCCATCCATGCATTTGTGAAATCAGAACCCATTGAACGCATTGAGTTTGAAAAAAACTTGCTGAACTTAGGTATCGTGAACAATTATGAAAAATATATAGACTACAATAATTTGCTGTTTCACGTTTTGTTTAGCAAATGGATTAACAGTCCAGTTGACTTTGGATATTTTGTCGATCAAAACTTTTACGGTGCCAGCTAAGCTCACTCAAAACATCTACGGTGTAATACACCGTAAAAAGAATTGCACCTGGTACTTGCCACTAAAAAATGACAGTGAATGACATTTTGAGAGAAAAAAATTGTGGGGTAGTGCCTTTTCTACTCCTTTGAGAATTATAATTATGACAATTCCGATACACCTAACAATAACTTCATATTTTTCTTTCTTGAACTAAGATTCAATAACTTAACTAATTTCTATTTCAATCATAAAATATGATATGTTGACCTTAAGAATAATTCATAAACTTTACTATGTTTGCTTTAAAAACAATTCATTTAGAAAAGAAAGTCTCAAACGAAAATCAAATTATTCTTTTATTTGATTTAGATTCATTCTGTCCATGTATGTACCCTATGCTGTACACCATGAAATTTCTTAGATTTCAAAGTATCTCTACGCAGCATGCAGATTTAATCGCAATAAAATTTTGGTATGAATTTTGGTTTGAAAAGTTTGCCACGTCCTTTTGTGAGTCGTTCTATTCGACATCCTATAATTTTGAGATCATTCAATGTGAAATTGATAATTTCATTGTTTACTTAGAAAATAATAAAAAACTTGAAAGTAATCTTATACGGCTAAGCAATTCAGAACATATTAATTACACAACAATTGGTCATAGAGTTAGATCCTTCTGGCTTTGTTGCATAAATATCTAAGACTATGATTTTGTTTAATTTATTTTTGGATTAAAATTTAAACAAATCCTTAAAAATCAGTATCTTGAAGAATGTTTATACAACAAAGCCGTTTTAAACTAAAAAATGTTTGTAATACTATTTTATTTAAATCACTCTGCGATCTAGGTATTAAATTTAAGACTTTCCATGGTTTTAAATAATCTTGCAGATTTTTTTGTGGTTCGAGAATATTTAAATCTTTATTAATATCAAAATTTGAGGGAATTCCATTTGTATTTTTTGCTAATAATTCCTTAACTAAATTTGTTGGAATAGCTCCATTTAAATGAACGTGTAAATCACCCTTAGGAAGATTCACTATCATATCTTCATTAATTTTTTGTAGTGCAGACATAAGTGTAGAAATTAATATAGCTGATTGAATTTTATCATAAAATCTATTTCCAAGTTATTTATTTTTAAATTTTTCTATTTCAATTCTGAATGGCTTTGTTGCACAAACCTATCTGTAAAGGGTTTTTCAGCGATATAATTTTCAAATGAAGAAGCCTACACACAAAATCTACCGCACAACCAATTGGCCCGCATATAACCGAGCACTTATGAGTCGCGGAAATATTGCCATTTGGTTTGATCCTGCTACGCAATGGTATGCGCCATCAAAAGGCAAACAAGGGCGAAATCAAACCTACTCCGACGCAGCCATCCAATGCTGCTTAATGATTAAATCCTTATTCCGTCTGTCTTTACGTATGGTCACTGGCTTTGTGCAAAGTCTGATTAAACTTTGCGGATTAAATTGGATAGCTCCAGATTACACCACGCTTTGTAGAAGACAAAAGCATATTGATATTGTAATCAGCTACCAAAAAAGTAGCGATGGGCTGCATCTACTCATGGACTCTACAGGCATGAAGTTTCTAGGTGAGGGCGAATGGAAACGCAAGAAACATGGACCTGGATATCGTCGCCAATGGCGTAAACTTCATATTGGTATAGATGCCAAAACCCTACAAATACGAGCAGTTCAGCTTACAACCAATAATGTCAGTGATTCACAGGTGCTTGGTGATTTACTTGGTCAGATTCCACAAGATGAGCGGATTGACTCTGTTTATACCGATGGAGCTTATGACACCAAGCAATGCCGTCAGGTCATTGCAGATCGGCAAGGGCATGCGGTGATTCCACCTAGAAAAAATGCGAAACAATGGAAAGATACAAAGAGTAGCTCGCTAGAGCGAAATGAATTACTTCGAACAATTAAACGTTTAGGCAGGACACTATGGAAAAAATGGTCAGGCTATCATCGGCGAAGTTTGGTTGAAACTAAGATGCATTGCATCAAATTATTAGGAGATAAACTCAGTGCAAGGAGTTTTGATAGCCAAGTGAATCAAATCCATGCACGTGTAGCAGTCCTTAACAGGTTTACGGAATTAGGTCGACCCTTACCCAAGTTACGCCTTAAATTTAGCTCAATTAGGGGCGCTTTGCATTTCAAATCTTTGTGCAACAAAGCTGTTTGAATAAAAACTTATCTATATACCTTCAATTTTAAGCATGGTTTGATCCTATCTTTTCAAATAAATGGCCATGCAATACTCAGTAAAAATAATAGCCCTAATACGGCGCAACTCATTTGCCAAAAACGCAAAGGATCTCGTTCAATGATTGCTGGTGGTTTAGAGTTTAATAATTCTTTGGAAGGATGCATTAGATTATGAATGAGTTCAGATAAGGCCTCAAAACGATGTGTCGGTTCAATACTCAGCGCTTGGCCTAAAATTTTATCTAACCATATAGGTAAATCAGGCCGATATTTCCTGATGGAATGATATTGAACTTTTTTCATCTGCTTTAAACTGTTACAGCGAGCTAAATCTGTCCCATAAGGTAATTGTTTGGTGAATAAATAATAGGCCATTACCGCCAAAGAAAATTGGTCTGAATGTACAGATGGCGAATGATCAATAAAATACTCCGGTGCCATAAATGCCAAGGTTCCGAGTGCTCGATTCGCATTTTTAGGATTAATTTCGACCAGGCCTCTTACTGCCGTTGAACCATAATCAATCAGTTTAATTTTCATGGCATTTTCTGCATTTATAACCATGATGTTTTTTGGTCGTATATCCTGATGTAGCATTTCCAGCCGGTGCATTGCATTTAAAGCCAAGGCTGTTTGTTGCAAAATTGGTAAAATCTCATCCAGATTTAAAGGCTTTTCTTGGCGATGCAGCCATTGAGCCAAGGTTTCACCCTGTAAATATTCATAACATTGGAATAAATATTTTTTCTCAGTGTTATGTGGATAACACTGCATCAGGTTGTCATGTTTCAGACGTTTCGATACCCAATCTTCGAGTTGAAACTGCTCTACGGCATTTTTATCTTGCTGTAAATCTACCCCCAAAGTTTTTATAACCAAGGGCTGCTGCTGAGTATCGTGTGCCAAATACAGGCAACTGCGATGATTTTGGTGCAAAATTTTATCAATAACATAGCCTTCAAACACTTCCCCTTTACTGAGCTGTTGTGGAAATACATAATCCTGCTGAATATGAAACTGATTCAGTTCAGGCAGCTGTTCTACATGGATCACCTGGAGACTTAAGTTATCATCACTGCCCTGTTCTAAAGCTTTTTCAACGAATGCTTTGGCAAGTTGATTTAAATCTGCATCTACTAAAATTAAATCTAATAATTGTTGATCTGTGACAAATTCATAGACCCCATCCGTCATCAGTAAAAAAATATCTTTTTCTTTGAGCTCAATATTTCGATAATCAATTTCAATACGATAGTCGGCACCTAAGGCTCGGCTAAGATAATGCTCTCTTGAAGACAACCAGACACGATGATCATGGGTCAGTAATTCAATTTCATGATCGCGAATGCGGTAAATACGACTATCACCAACATGAAAAACATGGGCTTGTTGCTGTTTTAAAATCAGTGCAGATAAGGTACAGACATAACCTCGGTCTTTATCAAAACGTCCTTGACTTTGTTGAGTCTGTGCATAAAGCCATGAATTGGTCGCGCGGATCACCCGTTCTGCTGAAGTCTGTGTACTCCAGGCATCTGAAGTAGAATAATAGTCAGATAAAAAACTGCCAACGGCGGTTTCTGCTGCAAGATGACTGACATTACTGCTACCGATTCCATCCGCTATAACACAGGCAATACCTTTCTGTTTCAGCACATGTCCTTCGGGCAGATATACTCCATGGAAATCCTGGTTCTGTTGTTTAATTCCGGCAGTAGAATATTGCCCAATACTGACTTTTAATGTTTTTTTCATGCTGAAAGCTCAAAAAGGGATCTATATGATCCCTTTATAAAATGGTGAATATTAAAATTCTTTTTTAACACCAGTACGGACATGGGTTGTATAAAGTGCCAGACCTGTTAATGCCAAACCACCCACCAGATTACCTAAAGCAACCGGCAGTTCATTCCATAGGAAGTAGTCAGCAATCGAGAAGTCACCGCCCATCATCATGGCAAATGGGAACAGGAACATGTTAACGACAGAGTGCTCAAAGCCCATGGCAAAGAACAGCATAATTGGCATCCACATGGCAATGAATTTGCCACTCACCGTAGTAGACATCATCGCGCCAATGACACCTAATGACACCATCCAGTTACACAGCATGCCACGGATAAAAATAGTCATCCAGCCGGCGAATCCGTATTCGGCATAACCTAATGTCCGCTCCTCGCCAATATGCGCAATTTTCACGCCGACAGGGTTTGGATCCGCTGCAAAACCCATGGTATAAACCGCTGCCATGAGCACTGCAACGACTAAACAGCCTGTAAAGTTCCCTACAAACACCAAGCCCCAGTTTTTTAGAATACGTCCCCATGTCACCCCTGGGCGTTTATCTAGCCATGCCAGCGGCGTAAGTACAAATACCCCAGTTAACAGGTCATAGCCCAATAAATACAACATACAAAAACCAACTGGAAACAGGAGCGCACCAATTAGTGCTGATCCTGTTTGCACGGCTATGGTAATGGCAAATACTGCTGCCAGTGCCAAAATCGCACCTGCCATAAAGGCACGAATCAATACATCACGGGTTGCCATATGTAATTTGGATTCACCCGCATCTACCACTTTTTTTGCAAACTCTGCAGGAGCAAGATATGCCATGTTGTCGTCCTCTTTTTCAATATACGGACCTGTTTTTCGAAAAAAAGACGCCTAAGATCATTGAAGACCTTAGGCGCCGTTGCCTTGAATATTAGAACAGGTAATGGTGAATGGCGTCGTTGCCATGTATATCGAAATATAAGCAAAAGCTATGCCACAAATAATTAACAATCACTTAAATATTCATTTTCTATTTAGCATGAACTCTAGAATGCTGTTGGCATGATATCTGCATTATGCGTTCTACATACATTCATTTGAGAATAATTTGGAGAGGATTATGATTACCCATCGTCAACAAGTAACTGACATGATCATTTCAGCGAAAGTTTTAAAGTCAATTAAGTGGTCAGATGTTGCCAAAGAGATTGGTCTTTCTAAAGAATGGGTAACCGCTGCATGTTTAGGTCAGATGGCGTTTAATAAAGAGCAAGCAGAAAAGATTGGTCAGATTTTTGGCTTAAGTGATGAAGCCGTTGCATGGCTACAGATCGTGCCATATAAAGGTTCCCTGCCAACTAGCGTGCCGACAGATCCGCTGATTTATCGCTGGTATGAGGTTGTCAGCGTCTATGGCATGACTATTAAAGAACTGATCCATGAAGAATTTGGTGATGGAATTATGAGCGCAATCGACTTCAGCATGGATATTCAGCGTGAGGAAAACCCGAACGGTGACCGGGTAAATGTCGTATTGTCTGGCAAGTTTTTACCTTATAAAACCTATTAATTAATCGTTTGATAAAGCCATCATATTGATGGCTTTTCATTTCTTCGTAAGGAGATCTTTTATATCACCGTCTTTATCCTTATTTAATTTTGACTATACACAGCTTCTGGGTATAAGAGGAACCGACATCAATATAGTGACAGTTATCAATCTGGGTATGTTTTTTCACAATGGTATGCCCTAAATAGGTTTTGAACTGAACCGTACCGGGTTTGTCGGAGACTATTTTATTTAAGTTAGGCCTCCTGACCTAACGGGTTAATCTTATCATAGTACATTGCTTCAAACTCAAAAGGCGATACATAACCCAGTGCACTGTGTACACGCTTTTTATTGAACCAATCTACCCAATTTAATGTCGCAAGTTGTACATCCGCTAAACCTTGCCAATCTGCTTTTAAATATTCAATCACCTCTGTTTTGTATAAGCCATTCACCGTTTCAGCCAGAGCATTATCGTATGAATCACCCGTTGTACCGACTGATGCTCGTAAATTTGCTGCTTCTAAACGATGGGTATAGCGAATAGAAAGATATTGAACACCTCTATCTGAATGATGAATCACATTCTTAGGGCTTTGTTGCACAAACCTATCTGTAAAGGGTTTTTCAGCGATATAATTTTCAAATGAAGAAGCCTACACACAAAATCTACCGCACAACCAATTGGCCCGCATATAACCGAGCACTCATGAGTCGCGGAAATATTGCCATTTGGTTTGATCCTGCTACGCAATGGTATGCGCCATCAAAAGGCAAACAAGGGCGAAATCAAACCTACTCCGACGCAGCCATCCAATGCTGCTTAATGATTAAATCCTTATTCCGTCTGTCTTTACGTATGGTCACTGGCTTTGTGCAAAGTCTGATTAAACTTTGCGGATTAAATTGGATAGCTCCAGATTACACCACGCTTTGTAGAAGACAAAAGCATATTGATATTGTAATCAGCTACCAAAAAAGTAGCGATGGGCTGCATCTACTCATGGACTCTACAGGCATGAAGTTTCTAGGTGAGGGCGAATGGAAACGCAAGAAACATGGACCTGAATATCGTCGCCAATGGCGTAAACTTCATATTGGTATAGATGCTAAAACCCTGCAAATACGAGCAGTTCAGCTTACAACCAATAATGTCAGTGATTCACAGGTGCTTGGTGATTTACTTAATCAGATTCCACAAGATGAGCGGATTAACTCTGTTTATACCGATGGAGCTTATGACACCAAGCAATGCCGTCAGGTCATTGCAGATCGGCAAGCGCATGCGGTGATTCCACCTAGAAAAAATGCGAAACCATGGAAAGATACAAAGAGTAGCTCGCTAGAGCGAAATGAATTACTTCGAACAATTAAACGTTTAGGCAGGACACTATGGAAAAAATGGTCAGGCTATCATCGGCGAAGTTTGGTTGAAACTAAGATGCATTGCATCAAATTATTAGGAGATAAACTCAGTGCAAGGAGTTTTGATAGCCAAGTGAATGAGATCCATGCACGTGTAGCAGTCCTTAACAGATTTACGGAATTAGGTCGACCACTTACCCAAGTTACGCCTTAAATTTGACTCAATTAGGGGCGCTTTGCATTTCAAATCTTTGTGCAACAAAGCCATTATAAATTAATCAGTAGCCTTTGTTAATTCTCAACAAGCCCTAGTATTAATTACAAAAGGTTGTTGATTCATTTTGGCTATCCTATGTTTTTTAACAATATTGGAGATTTGATGCAGCCGAAAGTTGAGACTATTCAGCTACCTGATAATTAAGCCAATGATGATAATGTTGAGGATATATGCAGAGGTGCAACATTTAATTGTTGAATGAGATGATCAGCAATAAACTCGGCATCTTTAGCAACATCCATAAAACGTCCTGAACCCCATGTGTTTAACCAAGGTAAACCAATAAAGCTTACTTCAGAGTCAACGGTAATACCGCGATCATGTTTTGGATATCCATTTGTCTGGAATATATCTAAATCAATCCAAGAATAGTCTGGTCTAAATCCGATACACCAAATGATTGAGGTGATGTTCTCTTCAACTAAATCGATATGGGTAATTTCCTGCTCTGGCTGCCAAAGTGGCTGATATACAGATGCTGGTTCTTCAGTCACAATATTATTTTTCTCTAGATAGTCATCAATAGAGGCATTAATACGATTGTAAGTTGCATCTGCCATATCTAAGTTCTGGATTAAATCTGGACGGAATACAAACTGACCTTCCTTATAATCCTCAAATCGTCCAAGCAGTCGCATACCTTCTAATGCAAATTTACGTAGATCAATATCACGACCACCATCTCGCCCAGTCACGTAATGATTAGTGCTGTTACGAACTTCTTCACTGTATCGATGATCTTTGACTGTAGTCTCGTAATAGCCCATTTCATAAAGCCACTTCACTACGTCTTTACCACGATAAAAACGTGCACAGCGTGGTGCATCTCCCGTAGAAAGATAGACCTTTTTACCAGCCAAATGTAGATCTTCAGCGATTTGGGCTCCCGATTGCCCTGAACCGACAACCAAAACATTACCTTCAGGTAACTGTTCCACATTAAAATATTGTTCTGAATGCAGAACTAACACTTGCTCAGGCACTTGATCACTTAGTTTTGGATAAATTGGGGTGTGATAACCACCAGCTGCTACAACTAATTGTTTAGCAGTAGTTGTGCCTAAACTGGTTTCAATTTCAAAGTGTTGAGGTGCAATTTTTGCAACATGGTTAACCTGAACATTTAATAAAACTGGTGGATTCAATTTTTCAATGAAGTCGTCGAGATATTCAACAATTTCATTTTTTTTCATAAATCCGTCAGGGTCATTGCCGTTATATGGATGCTCTGGAAGCAAACATTGCCAATTGGGGGTAACCAAAGTGAAATTATCCCACCGTTTACTACGCCAGCTATGGGTCAACTCTGATTCTTTTTCTAGAATCACATGATCAATCCCTGCTTTTTGTAAATAATGACTAATACATAACCCTGCCTGACCACCACCAACAATCACGACGTCATAATTTGGTTGTAAATCTTGAATTTGCATATTAAGCATCTTGTTCCCCTTATTCATTGTGCATTTCAGTAATTTCAATTTGGTCTTCGTCTTTTAAGGCGAATAAGTTAGCTTGGCGTTTAATCGTGGATAAGCTGTCCATGGCTGAACTACATGCAAAGCCATAACGTACTCGTACTCGTTCTGATGCAGCAGATAACCCATCTTCAGCCAACGTTAAAAACTGTATTGCTGGATATGAATGTCCTTTAGATAGATATTCATAAATAACCGTGGATGGAGAGTAATATTGAATCAGCTCACCATTTGGCCATTTCACGGTAAAATTTACACTTGGCATAATGTTGGCTCCTGTTGCTGTACATGTAGGGAAAGATGGGAAAATGGAGCTTGTGCAAGGACTTTTTGATAATTCAGCCCAGTAAAAGCCTGTTGTTGAAAATCCCAAAAAATCTGTTGCTCATTCTGCTGCTGAATCTGTACCTTGCCAGAATTTGTGACCTCACCAATCACCGCACAATCAATATCTTGTGAAGCAAATAATTCAATGATGTCCTCACATTCTTCGCTATCGGCAGTCAGTAAGAAGCCATAACTTGGGAAAATTTGAAGCCATTTCAACCAATCTGTATGTTGCGGTTTCGGAATCTTATCTAACCAAAGATTCGCTCCTGATCCCGTTGCCTCAAGTAGCATTAACAAACTGCCTAAGATTCCTGCATTACTGATGTCGCGTGCCGCATACGCGAGATGCTGTTCTGCAATTTCGGGCAATACTTCCAACTGAGTCCTTAAAACCGCAGCAGGAACATGTTCAAAACATTTCCAATAGGTGGTTTGCTCATGGAATTTGCCCTGCATATTCAGTGCAATTAATATCTTCTGCCCCGCTTGAACATGAAAGACCGAGAGCAAATGATTCGCCAATCCTTGTATGGCAACGGAGAGCGTAGGTTGAAAATCTGTATGAATATTGGTGTGTCCACCCACAAGCTTTACGCCATAGGCATCACAAGCTGCTTGCATGCCAGCAAATAACTGTTGACCACTTTGTGTATCGGTATGCCAATAACTATTCACCACAGTTAAAGCTCGCCCACCCATTGCTGCAATGTCGCTCACATTTGCCATCACCGCAGACCATCCTGCAAAATAAGGGTGCTTAGCCACAAAACTTGGTAGCATTCCTTCGCAAGCATGCAATAAATATTGTTCACCGAATTGCATCGCAGCAGCATCATCCGCAGGTAATGCATATAAATCTTGTATAGTGTGAATGTTCAGATTCAACTGCGATTTAATCGCATGAATATCTTGCTTAGACTGCATTGCTGGCGTGATTTGCAGTTGTGGTAGTAGTTCTGAAAGTCTCATCAGCAGATCTCCCTATAGCTATAAGCTTGCATCACCACATGTTGTAATGGGTAATTTTCAACTTGAGCCTGCATGAGCACATGTGGAATATTTGCAACATTCAGCTCATGTACAGTGTCCCAACACAACTTTTGAAAATATCGTTCGTTCTGTTGCTGAACCGTCGCAAGGAATGTGGTACAGCCTAAATTTTTGGCAGTGGATACGGCTGCATTAATCAACGCTTTACCAATTGCATGTTGATGACGGTATACAGGATCAACACACAAACGCCCGCCCCACCATGTCTGTTCAGCTTCAGGGAAAATACGAACAGCACCAATGACACGATCATGTTCCCCAAATATTTGTCCAATCGCCACAATCGCTAGAGCTTTGAAATCATGTTCATCACGATCTTCTTTTAAAATTTTCTGCTCATCACGGAACGTTGCTTCACGCAATTGAAAATATTGGCGACGCTCCCAATCTTCTGCTACAACTTTGATAATGATGTCATTCGTGACAAATTGCTTCAGCTCTTCATTGAGCTCAATCAACCATGCATAGTTAGATAATTTCATCATCAACTCCTTATTCATAAGCTCTGAGTGAAGAACAAGCCCCACATTTTGCACAACCTGCCTGCGTATCCTGTGAATTCAAACCATACTGGCGAAGCTGCGTGCCAATTTGGGGATAAAGCATTTGCATAAATGCTGAATCAGGTTTGGGGTGATGCTCTAAAGCCGTTCCCTGTATCGGCACAAAAGGAACTACAAAGGGATAAACCCCTATTTTTGCTAGACGTTCCGTCATGCTGATAATTTCTTGTTCGGTATCTCCTAAACCAACCAAGATATAAGTACTGACTTGCCCTCGTCCAAAGACTTTCACTGCTGCTTCAAAAGCAGAAAAATAGAACGCAAGTGATACTTCTGCCTTACCCGGCATAATTTGCTTGCGTACCCGATCACTTACGGCTTCTAGATGCATCCCGATGGATACTGCTCCTGCATCTTTTAATTTTCGAAACCAAGAAAAATCATCAGGTGGTTCACACTGCACTTGAATCGGTAAATCAACTTTCGCCTTAATCGCAACAACTGAGTCATATAAAATGGCTGCACCGCGATCAGGCGTATTCGGTGTTCCTGTGGTCAGCACCATCTGAGTCACCCCATCCAGTTCTACGGCTGCCTTCGCCACTTCAGCCAATTGGTCGGGGCGCTTGCGAATAATCGCGCGCCCATCTTTTAAAGACTGATCAATCGAACAAAACTGACATGCCGTTGTTTTATCATTCATGCGAATACAATGTTGCAGCACCGTTGTTGCCAACACATCATGGCTATGCAGCGTGGCAATCTGTTCATACGGAATGCCCTCTGCTGTGCTTAAATCATAAAATCTTGGTCGCGTTGGCGAAGTTAACGTTGCAACAGGTATGCGGTTTTTAAAGACAATCACCTCACCTGTTGCAGCATCTTTTTTACCCGTATAAGGAGAATCCTGTGAGGCAAGGTTTAACACCGGAATCATGAGCGTCTGACCACTCAAGGTCATGGCTTTATGATCGCTTGGACCAGCGCCACCTTTGCGAGAAAGTCCAACCTCACCTTCCCATTTCAACCCGTTACATTGCAAATCACTGAGTAATTCAATCGCAGACATGATCTTCTCCTGTTATTTTTAAACGGGGTTTCTATGCTTGTACTTCGGCAAATTCAGAAACTTTTTCGATGCTGTTATTCGATGGATTCTCTAGCTTTAACTCATGCAAAACTGAGGTAGGACGACGATCAATCAATAAACTAAGTAATTCTGGACGACTATAATGCCCAACAGAATCCATCATCCGTTTACGTTTTTCGATTAAGGCAAAGTCTAAATCGGCAATCACATAGCCTTCGCCTTGTGTGATCGGTTCAGACAAAAATTTACCTTCTGGAGAAACAATGGCCGTAAAACATCCCCCAGAAATTGGACCCAGTTCACAACCAGTGTCTTGCATAATTTGTTGTTGTTGCTCTGGATCAAGCCATGCTGTGGCATTCACCACAAAACAGCCCGACTCTAAAGCGTGGTGCTGAATGGTGGCACTGATCTGATCTGCAAAAATCTGCCCCACGAGTGAACCCGGAAACATCGCCGCATGAATTTGCTCACCATCCGCCATCAAAGCAAACCGAGCCAAAGGGTTATAATGCTCCCAGCATGCCAGTGACCCAATACGCCCGACAGCAGAGTCAATCGCACGCAACCCACTGCCATCGCCTTGTCCCCACACCATACGTTCATGGTAAGTTGGGGTAATCTTACGACGATGCTGAATAATCGAACCATCAGCATCAAACAACAATTGAGCGTTATAAATCGTGCCACCTGTACGCTCATTAATACCAATAGAAACCACAATGTTCGCTTCTTTGCATGCCTGTCCAATTAAAGTTGTTGCTGCCGATGGCACGACAACCGATTCATGCAATAGCTTTAAATGTTCTTTACCCATGGCAAACGGTGGTTGCACAAAAGAAAAATAAGGGTAATAAGGCACAACGGTTTCAGGAAATACGGCAAATTGCACACCTTGCTGCCCCAACTCCAAAATCGTGTCACAGATTTTCTTGACTGTACCCGCTTGGCTATACAACACAGGGCTACATTGAACTGCCGCCGCTTTAATGATTTGGCTCATGACTTATTCCCCTTTTTTTCTTAAATACTTAAACAGTCCACGTATCAATAATTAATGCATTGTCACGACGCATCAAAAGTTTGAGATCCATCACATCGAGAGGATTAATCGGACGAATTCCCTCCATTAAAGCTTTTTCAGTTTGCCCATAAAGTGCTTGTAAGGCGAAACGACAGGCATAGACTTCACCGCCTTCTGCCATAAATGCTTTTAATTGATTATTAACCGCCAAATGTCCCGGGAATGCTTCTGCACCCAACGTTGGAAAACCACGTTGTACCCCCAACTGAACACCCGGACCGTAGAGCAAAATTTTAGTTTCAAAGCCTTTACGTAATAATCGTTTTGCTTGTAAGACATTGACCAAACCAATAGAACCTTCAAAGGCAACGGTATGGAATGTCACCAATGCTTTTTCACCCGGTTGAGCTTTTACATCCTCAAATACCTTTTCTTCATAATCGACAAGAAAATCACCATCTTTGTATTGTTCAATATCTACTTTAGGCATAGCCGTTCCTCATATCTACGGTTTCAATTCAACCAACTGTTTTGGTCTATCCGTGTTATTGCGAGAGCCATGCCAACATGATTAAAATACTGTTTTAAAATCCCTATACTATTGAAAAATATATTTTTATTATTTATTTAAGAGAGCTTTATAAAAATAAGAATGTGTTGAATAACTACGGTTTTTCGTAGTATTATGAAATTTCATAGTCAAGATTACGATTTTTCATAGCATGAATAATATCGACTTTATTTCTGATTGGGCATCTTCTGAAGATTCGATTCGTCCGCTTGCTTTTGAGCATACATCTCAAGCATTAATCGTGATCGACCCACATCAAAATCGCTTTATTGATTTGAATATTAGCGCGTCTCAATTATTACGCTACGAACGACATGAATTGATTGCAAAAACAGTCACTTCTGTTTTTGGACACATCACTCAATTGCCACATCTTATGGCGTTTACAGATGAAGCTCTCAGTAAGGGCTATGCTTGGAACAATGAGCTATATGCTTTTGATAAAGAAGGTGAAAAAATACAATTGGATGTCACTGCCATTCGTCTGCCTTATAAAAATAAAAATTTACTTATTTGGTCATTGGTCGATGTTAAGGATTTAGAATTACGCCAATTGAATAAAAATGCAGACAAGGTCATTCGTGCAGGGCTTAAAGAATGGCAAGCTTTACAAGAATTATTTATTGAATCAGATACAGGCAAGCATCTACTTCTTAGCTCAGTTGGTGATGGAATCTATAGTATTAATAAGCAAGGATTATGTACCTTTATCAATCCTGTCGGCGCAAAAATGTTAGGTTTGGAGTCCGATGCTGTATTGGGTAAAAATATTCATAAAATCCACCATCATACCCATGAAACTGGAGAACATTACCCTGTAGAAGAATGTCCCATCTATGCTGCCGTACAAGATGGAATTGTTCATGAAGGCATCCAAGAAGTTTTCTGGCGACGTGATGGCAGCTATTTTCCAGTTGAATTTACCAGTACGCCGATTATCCGTGACAGTGAAATCATTGGTGCTGTGGTGGTTTTCCGAGATATTACTGACCGTTTAAATACTGAAAAACAACTTACCCATGCTCTTAACGAACTACAAGACTTAAAAAGTCGACTAGAACAACAAAATGAATATTTACAGGAAGAGATATTACAAGAGAATCAATATCATGAAATTGTGGGAAATAGTGCCTCAATTTTACAAATCATTGAAAAAATTAAAGTGGTTGCTTCTACTGATGCCAATGTCATGATCTATGGAGAATCAGGAACTGGAAAAGAGTTAATCGCACGTGCCATCCACCAGTCCAGTCACCGTAAACAGCATCCACTGATTCGTGTGAACTGTGCGGCGATCCCCTCTGAATTATTTGAAAGTGAATTCTTCGGACATGTTAAAGGTGCTTTTACAGGCGCAATTCGTGATCGAGCTGGACGCTTTGAACTTGCTGATCAAGGGACTTTATTTTTAGATGAGATTGGCGAGATTCCACTCGAATTACAAAGTAAATTGCTCCGAGTATTGCAAGAAGGGACTTTCGAAAGAATTGGGGAAGAAAAAACACGACACGTTGATGTCAGGATTATTGCTGCCACTAATCGAAAATTAAAAGAAGAAGTGAAGCTGAAAAACTTCCGTGAAGACTTATATTTCCGTCTGAATGTATTCCCAATCCATTCTCCTGCATTACGTGAACGTAAACAGGACATTCCTTTACTGGTCTCGCACTTTACCAAGCTGATCAGCGAAAATCGTAAAGTGCCTTATTTACCTTTTTCACAAAAGCATATACTCGAACTGCAACACTACGACTGGCCAGGTAATATTCGTGAATTACAAAATGTGTTGGAACGTGCATTAATCACTGCCAAACACGGTGCTGTTTCTTTCCAATATTTACTGGAACAAGAACCATCTCAGACCGTACAGCACAATCACGCCGCAGCAATCGAACAAATCCTGACGATACAACAACTCAAACAGTTAGAAACGACAAATCTTCAACTGGCAATCAAACAATGCGAAGGGAAAATTTTTGGTGATGAGGGTGCAGCTAAACTGTTAGGCATTAATCCTACGACACTAATTTCAAAATTAAAAAAAATGGGAATTGAATATTAAAAACCTCTCTTAAAAGCATGATCGAACTTGATCATGCTTTTCAACCAGAAATTAGGGTGTGTTGACACTTTTAGCTTAAAAAAATAGCGAAGTAGTAAAATCAAATCGCCAAACACAATTTTACTATTCGCTATGCCTCGTACCATGCTGACAGATCAACACTGGCAAAAGTTGAAAGTTATTCTGCGTAATTTATCCATTCACCTCAACTCAAATTTACGCAATTTTATTGAAGCTATTCTCTATAGAATTAGAACAGGCTGTCCGTGGCGAGATATTCCTTCTTGTTTTGGTCATTCCAACTCTATTTTCAAACGTTTTAATCGTTGGTCAAGCAGCGGTAAGTTACTTAGATTATTCAAATTACTAGCCTCATGCCCCGATATGGAGTGGATTTTTATTGATGGCTCTCATGTACGTGCTCATCAACATTCTGCCGGCATAGCGAATCAATCTATTTCTAAAAGTGTAGGAGGAAACTCCTCAAAAATACATTTGATTGTTGATGCACATGGCAATCCTATTGATTTCATGATTACCGATGGAACCACACATGATGTTAAAGTTGCACCTGATTTAATATCAACATTAGATTTAAAAGAGACAAAAGTGGTATGTGCAGATAAAGGCTATGATTCAGAACCACTGCGTGAACAGATCAGGAAAACAGGGACTAAAGCGAATATACCAAAGAAAACAAATAACCAATCGAACAATGACCATATGGACTGGTATTTATATAAAATCAGGCATTTAGTTGAAAATATGTTTTGTAGATTAAAGCAATTTAGAGGAATAGCTACTCGATATGACAAGCTCAAAAGAAATTATCAAAGTTCTGTTGCTTTAGCCTGTATATTTTTATGGCTACCTTTATAGGGTTAATTATGAACAGTAAATGTCAACAGACCCTAATTAATATCTAATTTAAAGTTGATTTGTTGTTGGTCTTTGTCGGAGTCTCAAAAGAAATTTTTTCAAAAACAATTAGGCTAAAAACCAAAACACCGATTAAGCCTATTAGTCCCATGATTAAGAAAGTTGATCTAAATATTAGACCATAAGTTATAATTTTAGTTACAATTTTTTTTTCCATATTGGCTTTTGACAGATTACTTTCTTCATTACAAAAAATTCCAATATCAATGGAAGAGTTTCTTTCTAATTTTTTAAAAACCTCTTCAGACTGTTTAATAAGAAAGGATGTTCTTTGATCTAACTTCCAGAAAACAAATGAGGTAATACTAAGAAAAATTGATAAAAATATTCCTATATAAGCAAAGGTACTTGCAGACTGAAAAGAGACGCCTATCGCAGTCCCTAATCCTGCAATGATAAAAAGAAAATAATTAAACATTGTAATCCTTTGGTTTGAGTGTAGCTCAAAGTATTTCCATGCATGTTCAACTGCTTGTTCAGAATTAATCTTGTTAGTCATAAGTAATTCCCATTTAATCAAAGAATCTGAGAGAGAAATTTTTCAAAAAATTTATCTAAAATTATGGCACTATTATTAGCTGCATAATCTTGTAAATCGTCATTTTTTTCAGAATCAGCATAATCGCTTACACCTTTCAAAGCAAAATATATAGGCTCATAATATGCACTGGTGCAAGCATCATATAAACCATAAATTTCCATCTCAACACCATAAATATTTTTATCTTGCTGATCTTGAATTTTGTCGATTGTTATATCATCTGCTATTACTGAGGCTCCTGAAACTAATGAACCAATTTTGATAGCTGGAGAAATATTAAATTTTTGACAATTAATTTTTAATTCCTCTAAAACATTCATGTCTCTTGAGAGTTGAATAAAACAATTTTTAATTTTATCCTTTATGTTTAAGTGATGGGGCTTAACCTTAAATTCTACTTCATCAGTAACTTTATTTTTTAATAGTTTTCCACTTTGATAGTTCCAACAGGATTCCGCAATAATTACATCACCTAGAGAAACTTCATCTTTATTTCCTGCACAAATTCCTGTCATAACAACAATTTTAGGTTGTAATATTGGAAGTAGTCTAGAACATAAGATAGATGTAGCCACCATTCCAATTCTAAGTGCATAAGTTGCAGCAATTTTATATTCAGTGCCATCAATCGTTAAAATACCAGGATAAATAAAAATATTATCATCTAAAAGTATAGGCTTACCCCAACTCCAATTCAAAGCTAGTATTTTATCAAGTTCAGGTGAATGTAATGCACAAATAATAAGTATATCAAAGGTTGTTTTCGATTCTTTGATAAAGTTATTTCCTTCGATTATATAGTTTACACAAGCTAAAATATTATGAAGCCACTTATCATCTGTATCACTATATTCAAGAACAACCCAAGATTTATTAGAAAATATATCTCTTAACTCAGTAATTAAATCACAATCACTAGTTATTCCTATAATTCTTTTAGGTTTATTACCACACTCATCATGAAGGTATTCTAAAAAATCAATACAATTTTGCTTATCATCATCATCAACATTACTATATGGAATAAGAATATCTAAAAGTACAATATCAAAAATAAGTTTATCTACATTATCAGTTGCATCAAGAATATTTGAAACAATTACAATATCATTCTCAGAGATCGTATTAATTTTCAACAGCTCAGTTTTTAATTTTCTGTAACGTCTGGGTTCATTATCAACAATAAGAATCTTCATTTAATGAACCTTGTAAAGTATTCTTTTAATGATGTTTTCCAAGAATCATTTGTTGAATTATAATGTATTACATCCAATATGTATTCTGGGAATTCAAACTGTAAACTTTGTTTTAATTTATCAATGTCTAATGATAAACCATCATCTTTAAGAAATGATTCATATCCCGTTACTACAATAGTTTTACACACTATTTCTTGAATTAATAAAATACGTAAAACATCTTCACCGCCAAATCCTCTTGGTGTTCCACCATTATCATGATCATTAATATCAAAAGTAGGCAATGACATATCTAAGATCATTAAATCCGGTATTTCAATATCAATTGAATCTAAAGCTGAATTAGCTGAATTAGCAAATGAAATTTCTAAATCTAGTTTTAAACCTTTAAGAAAATTTAAAATATTTTGTCGTTTAGGGTATTCATCCTCTACTAACAAAATTTTCATTTGATATCCTCAATTTTTTCGTTAATAAAATCTGTTCTAATTAAAGGATAGACCAGTCTGACTCTAAAACTTTTATCCGTATTATATCCAAAATCAATACTAAAGTTATCATCATTATCTTCAGCAGCAACTAATTTAATTAAACCAGAATGTCCCTCTTGTCGGCTTCTAATGATACTTTTAGATTTAATTTCTGCATTAATTTGACTTACTGTTTCAGAATTTTTTATTTTAGCACGACTATGACATTCATTAATAAATTCAATTTCTAGTCTATTATTATCACAATCAAATATTGTATTGGATATAACTTTTGGATTATCTAATAAAGAATGCTCCTGAACATTATCTAATAGAATAAAATAAATATCGTTAAAAACGGGTAGATTTGATAGACTTAAGCGAAAATCATCGCCAGTACTATCAATAACTTTTATAGAATTCTCTATTTCAACATTAATGTTATTAAGTGATTTAGAAGCTGTGCTAATGGCTAAATCAATCATTTCTTCTGGTTTAATGTATGTAGAATGTGCTTCTAAGTCATTTCTAGTGAACCAATTTCCAATTTCAATAAGTACGGCTTGTATAGAAGAATTACATCCAGTAATTTTTTGATCCAATTCTAAATACTTATCATTGATAATTGGTAGGTGTTCACCGATTTGCTTTTTAATATTTAATTTTAAATTATCAAATAATGTACTAATTTGATGGCTTAAATCATTATTAATATAACTTTTTGTAATTTTTAGTGAGTGACTTAAACTCCCCCATAGAATATCTATTAGAGATGCTAATATACTATCAATATCATCTTGCTTCATAATAGACTTCCTTCATAAATCAAAAAACGTACAATTTATTTGATCTTAAATTAATCAGCAAAATTATTTAATTCAAGGGATAATCCTTGGATGAAATTCAAAGATATTCAAAAATTATCAGACGTTAAGTTTCGTAGGCTTACCGGTGTTAGTTGGGCTACATTTAACCTCATGCTGGCCGAGATAAATAAGCAGTTACCCCGTCATATTGGTAAAGGACGACCGCATAAATTACCGTTGGAAGATCGTTTGCTCTTATGTATAGAATATTGGAGAGAATATCGAACATTTTTCCATCTTGGTATGAGTTACGGTGTATCTGAAACGAGTGCAATTCGTATCACACGTGTTATTGAAGATACCTTAATCCGTTCTGGAAAATTTAACTTGCCAAAACAACTTCCTAATCGAGATGAAGTGGATTGGGAAGTTGTTGTGATTGATGCAACTGAAATATTAGTTCAACGTCCAAAAAAAAACAGAAGAAATGGTATAGCGGTAAAAAAAAGCGACATACCTTTAAATTTCAGCTATCTATGCACTATACAACAGGTGAAATACTGAGTGTATGTGGAAGTCATGGAAGCATGCATGATTTTAAAATATTTAAAAAAAGCATGAGGAAATTAAAATTTAAGCCCTTTTTTATCGTTGATAAGGGGTATTTAGGGATAAAGAAATTGGGTTTTGGATGCCTCATGCCATCTAAAGCAAAGAAAACTGAAAAACTAGATTCTGAATTAAAAAAGTTAAATAAAGAGATTGGTCGTAGACGAATTCAAGTAGAGCATGTATTTGGAAGGATGAAATGTTTTAAGATTTTATCTTGTGTATATAGAAATCGTCGTAAACGATTAAACCTGCGGTTTAATTTACTTGCTGGCATATACAATTTAGATTGGGTGAAAGATAAACTATTAAATTGATTGAAAAATGATTTATGAAGGAAGTCTAATATATCGAAGTATGGGTATATAGTTTGAAGGCGTATTTAATATAAGCATTCCATCGGGCTTTTCTGGGGATTTTATATGTAAACGATTTTCTTTTAAATCCAGTAAATTTTTGTCGAAAGAAGCTGAAAAGTTTTTAAAAACTTTCTGTAACTTATCCTCGAGTTCGTGATGTTCTAAGCATAAATAATCAATCCATAATTGATTGTCTTGATAGCTTCCATTTTCTGAAACTTTTGTAGTAATAAGTTGACTTTGCTCTAGTTCATTACGTAATCTACCAATAAATGATTGATGTCTAATTCTTTTGCTGAGGTAATAATCTAATCCCCAATTTGAATTGAAAAGAAATGCTTGTTCACATCTTCGAAGAATATTTAAAAGTAACAAGTCAGCATCACTTTCTGGAACAAAATTGCTCAGGTAGTTTTCATTAGAGTAAAGACCTTGAATTAATTCTAAATATTGTACATTATGATCAGGTAATATTTCAGCTAAGTCTTGATATCTGCTAATTTCATCAGAGATCTCATGAACTGCCCATTTTTTAAATGCATCAACATCTACATATATTCTAGATGAACTTAATACCTTTTGCCCTTCATCTAAAGTTTTTAGATAGTTTAGTCTTGAAAGTTCATGTTCATATTTGTCAGAATTAATTTTATCTAAATATCTTAGTTTATTACAAATTTCTATTCTTTCATCAATTACAAGCTTGCTTCCATTCAGTGCTTTTAAACGGCACATATCAAGATTGTTTGGGACACATATTTCAGAAAGAAAATTTACTAATTTAAAATTTGTTGGAAGCTTGGTTAATTCAGATGGCTTATCTACATTATAAAAATTACATACAGACTTTATACCCAAGCGTAAACTTGCCAATAGATTACTATCATCTGAGTGTAATAAACACACATGAATTATATTTTCACGATCTAAGTGGTTTTCAATATTTTTAACATCTTTATATTTTATACTTTTTACAATTTTTTTAAAAATATATGAATCATAATTGTTTAAAAAATCCAAATTTATTGAGTTTAATATATTTAACACACCTATTGTATCATTTTGCAAGAAACATAATTTTAATAAATTATGTTTACAATAATTATGTATAAAAATATTTTCTGATGAGTCTAGCTGTAACAATAGGTTGTAAGATGAACCATAATTTTTTGAGTTTAAAAGCTTAATGGTTTTCAGTAGGATATGAATATCACTATTACTATTCAGTTTTTCTAAATCAATTTTTTTATCTTCTAAACCGATAGTTGGACTGTTTAAACCAAAATTATCATATTCTAAATGACAATCAATTTTCACATCACTCAGTGGTTTAATTATTAATGAAATAGCTTTAACGGTAGGGAGTAAGTCAAAGTTTAATACATGTTTATTATATTGATTTAATATTGTGGCAGACGTTTTATTGAACTTTGTGAAATTTAAAAATCCATTTATTGTTTGTTCAAATAAATTTTCTCCATTATAATATTCATTTTCGTACAAATTATACGCATTATTTATTATTCCCCAAATATCAACGAGATTATTTTCAATAAAAATTCTTTCTTTTGCTACATTTGGATTGTTATTTAGCTCATGCCAAGTGTAATTTCTAGCATTAGCATTAGCATTGATATCATTTTTTATTAATTTAATTATTTTCTTTATTCTATAATCATCAAGGATATTCAATTGCTCAATTTTTTTAGAATATTTTTGTAAAAAAATAATTTGATTATTCATTATAAGATGTTGAATTACATTAATAAATGTATCATATAAATCATAAATAGAGTGGGCTTGTTCAATTAAGAGTAAATCTTTAATGTCATTAAAATCTTGAGGATATTGACCTAATATTTTGTATCTTAAATAATTTGTTAATTCTTTTTGCTCTTTATAATATTTATGTTTTGAGAGTGAATTTTCAAAATCTTCAACAAACTTTAAATAATTTGTTTTTTCTTCATTTCGTGAGCTAATAAAAAATACGATATAAGACAATAATCCTGTTTTATATATTTTTCTAAATGAATTTGTATATTTCTTTTGTTCTGCAAGTCCATTAAAAGTTTGTTCAAAACTAATCTTTAGTTGTATAGACCATAAAGATGCACCATTTTTATTTTCGAAATTCTCTAATTTATCAAATATTATTTTAAAGTCACCACTGTAAGCAAGAGTTTCAACTTCGACTAAAAATTGAAAAAAGCTGTTTAACTTTTCTGCTTCAGCTATCAGTCTCTCCATTACCCATGATAACTCTTTATCCCAACTTACTTCGGGCATGTTTACAAAAAGTCCTGCTGTATCTGCATAAGATTTATTAGTATATTTATTATTATCTCTTATCTGACATTCAACTTGTTGTTTTACCCATGTTATAAATTGCTTAAAATTTTTAGGTTCTAATTCAGCTCTTGCTAGCATAAAAATTTGATTAATGTTTCTTTTTAACTTTTCATTGGATCAGTTTAATGATTTACCATCAAAAACTTTCTGGTTTTTTCGTTCAGCTATCACTCCCCTAACTTTATTTTGTAATTTTTCATACTTATTCATGATTTTATAAGCCATATCTAGATATTTTCATTTTTTATTTTCTTATAAATATCAATGAATTTCAATATGTTTAACTTGTTGTTGTCGCTTAATATTATAATTTTATTTTTTTATAGAATATTGTCTAAGATATCCAAACCCCACAGGTTCATGAATCAGATTTATGAAAATCGCTAACTATAAATATAAATAGTTGAATTATTTAGTTATTATTTATTTTTGTTTATGAATCTAACTTTAGGTAAACATAAGTTAAATTGAGAATTAAAATGAATAGGGTAGTCGCAATTTCCAAAAAATGACAGCTCAAGTGTCGTTTAGATACTAACAATTTGTTTATTATAACAAATCTTAAGCATGTTAGCTGTCGTCATTCTTTGATACGGTCTACGTACTACCGTACAATCATCAGCTATATTCATGGTGTTACTTTGCATAATTTACATTTTCTGCATTCAAACCAATCAATCCAAAATTACGTGCACGTTCGAGACACATAAGCTGTCATTGACGACACATGTAATGTCACTGGTTGCGTTCGTGCGTCTATTTCCGTTGAACTATGCTATACCTTGAATAGCCAGTTACTCGGTTCACTGAAATACTGACCGACACGTTAGATTTCAGTTTTAAATCAAAATAGCGATCAATCGTCACAATTAGATGTTTTACATAATCAAAAACTACATATGTTAAATCCTTTAAATCATTGTTCTGGTGTGCAACTTCAATAAATTCTGAAAACAACGCTACACCTGTTTCGTTGGCCAGATTCGCTAACTGATTATCCAATCCGGCAATTGCCGTTAATTCTGATGCAATCACCACTTTATGCATTGCTGTTTCCGCTTCAATGCCTTTGTACTCAATCCCCTTGTATATATAGACATCGTTTTCTCGTTTGCCTTGGTTCCAAGGGTTATCCGTACCATCCAGTCTAGGCATGCTGTACGGTCGTTTTAGTTTTGCTGGAGGTGTTTGTTTAGCGGTGACTTCATAAAGGTTAAATACGCAATCTGTGTAGCGTTTAAGGCTATGGTATGTCAAAGCTTGCTGTTTGGCGGTCAACTCCCGTGGTGATACATGATTCACCAAGGTTTTGAACATTTCTAATGATTCTGGTGTGAACGATCCATCTTTTTTTGCATTGTCCATCAGGTCTTTTTTAGCCCATTTATGCTTTAGTTTTTCCGCTTCAGCATCAGATATTTTCTCTCCCCGATACACGTATCCACGCGCTGGGTTTGTATACTCAAAATCTGCTCGTTTTACTGCCTTGTAGACCATTGTTTTTGTCATTTGTTTTGCACCAGTTTTTCCCATAAGGGATTATCAGTTTAAAGCCTCATTCTCTATTTAAATATGGATACAAAACTTAATTTTTGCACAATGATTTTAACTATTTGTCTTTAATTAACGAACTTGGTTTTGATTAATTTCTTTTAAAAATGCTCGTGTAGCTTTTTTAAGGCCATCACTCGGTACCTTGTTACGGTATCCGTAACTTTGAAATACCACATACTTTTGATCGACCATCTCTAAACCAAGTGTCGCCTGTTCGTCTAGATCGTTGTCTTGTTGAACATGGAATACGATCACTGAACCCTCTTCTGCTGAGTGTTTGAAGTTGTGATATACACAATGGCTCATTTTACTTCCCTCGATGTAGAGGTCATAAAAATTCAGGATCTCAGTAAAACGGTACCCGTTGTGCTCAACTGGTTCGGGTAAGACTCTTGCTGGCCAGTTGCGATCGATTAATTTTTGTTTTTTGTTTTCTATCTGCAGTCTATTTTTTTCATCTATCCAGTGTTGAATGCGGATCTTCATGCCTTGGATGCTTGACCGCTTATCAAACTGGTGAGCTCTAACCTGTTGCATGTAATCAAAGATTATATCTATATCTGAAGAAAGCTGGTTTGACTCTGACTGCTTCCCGATATAGGCGTTTCGTGCCTTTGTGTCTTTGTTGATATACATATGCTTATAGAAAGCATGGTAAATGGTCTTAATGTTATGTTTGCACAACTGCCAGTTATTGCCACGCAACACATGGCGAAGAGTCCTGTTTAGCAAGCGATTTATAAAACGACTATTCGGTTTTTTTACACCGAGCTCCAGATGTAGTCCACTCAAATAAAGTAGGATCTCAACGCTTTGATGTTCTCTGAAACGGTTTACATGTTCATCATAGGTGCCATTTGCCTTACCATACATCATGGCATTTTCTCTGCCGTACTCAAGATCAGTTCTGATTATTCCAAAAAAATGAGCCGTGATTGAGGTACCAATGTTTTTAAACCGGTTAAATGATTTTCTCGGTATTTTGAACAGATAATTCATACAACCATCAATATTCAAAAATACGCCGTCATTTAAAAGTTCGGCTGTGATTCTTTTCTCGCGGTCCAGCGGATCTAGGTAGACATATAGCGCGGTAAAATCTGGATTGTTTATGATGTACCTTTCAGCTGCAGCACAATCTAGACTTCTCTTTGCCAAGAAATCTACGATTTTGAGTGTTTGCAGATGCCGTGCTGTATAGTAGCCAACCTTAAAACCTGTCTTTACAATATGTGTGAAGTCGATCCCACTGGTTCTTTTAAACCATTCAACTATGACGTAATTTGAGTATGAGTGGTTTTTGTATAAGCCTCTTATGTAAGACATATACAGTATTTCCACAAGCGTAAGCTCTTTGCTCGTGAAGTTAAAACCTTTCTCGATTCTCTTTACATGAAGAAAGTCGGTGGCTACCTTGACAAAGATTTCTCCAAATGAGGTGTAATGACCGTAGCTGAAATAATTAATTCGGTAGATTGGGTTGTGGCGACCGCTTGAGGGCTTAACACGTACCCATTCTTTTTCGCTTCGGTCGTAACACCAAAACTCGTACCCTAAACAACAACGTTTATTCACGACATAGCGGTAGGTGTTGCAGATCGTAAGCATATTCTCAGTGGCGTTAACTTCCCAAGGTTTAAACGCAATAAGCTCTGTTATTGCTTCCCTGTAAAGTCGTGTTGCTTTGGGATTATTGAATAAGATCCGTTCTTTTTTTGAGGTCTTGGTGATTGCATTCATTTCGTCCACGACCACACTAATGCTTTTAGCCAATCATCCATCAAATCAACTAAAATTGCCCGTTCTCTGCCTGTTGGATATGCGCTTAACTTCATATTCCAACTATTTGCCGACTCTTCTGTGCCGTGCACCAAAAACCCATTTTGTTGATCATTTTCAGCCAGCTTATCCGTCACCCAACATTCAAACAGTCTGGCAAAGATTTCTGTTGGCTGTGACCAATACATTGACCGTGATTGATCTAGGTGCATGGCGTTATTCATAAAGCCCGTACCGCCTTGTCTTTCTTCGTAATCAAGGTATTTGGTTGACTTAAAAGTAAGATAATTAACCAGCTTGATAAACTTATCTGCAGTCTGGCCATCTTTAAGATGTTTGTATGCTGACTCTTGATGATTCTGTACTGAGTAACGCCCTTTACTGGTGTAAAGAAAGTATTCGCTAAAAAAGTTATTATTGAGTCCGTTTCGTTTTGCCAAAACACAATCAAATCCGTGCGCGAACTCATGGGCTAGTGCTCCAACACCTTGCGTCTTGGTCAAATGAATAAGCATATTACCTGGTTCAAAGTGAGCAGCTGCGCTATCAACGCCTGTGCCACGCGAACCGAATGCTATTCCTAGCTTACCGCCTAAAGATGCGAACGTAACGGGTAGACCTAGAAGTTCGACAAGATCCATTAGTGAGTCATACGTGCAATTCAGAAACCATGCACGTTCCTTTTGATTTACCCAATTACCGAACTCGACTCCAGAAAATTTGAAATAGTCCATAAGCAACTGGCTATCGATGTTTTCACCCTTTCGATGGTCCTTACCCTCGCGTACTTCAACTCTGTCGTAGCGCGGTCTTTTTGGGGGTTTTGCGCGTCCTTTTTTGGGTTCTATGACTCGTTCATCTAAAATTGGCTGAAAAAATGTTTTTACTTTTTCTAGTGCTGCATTGAATGTGTCGTATTCTGTCCAATCATCTAGTGTTTGAAAGCGCTTTGCTGAAATGGATTTAACGGCATACCACTTATATTGACCAGTCTCAGTGTTTAATAACTTTTTGGCACCATAATTATCTGCATCAAGTACACGATCGTCTGGCCATCCTAAAGGGATTAGATTATTTAAGCGTAACTGTGTGTCTGAACTAAATGATAGTGGGTGTTTAACTCTGCGATTGGTATGTCGTCCAGCTGAGTAGCGTTCTAAAATATCTTTTTCACTTCGTCCAGCACCAAACTTAACGCTCATGTACGCATTAAAGTCGTCTGTCAGTTGTTCTAAACGTTCATAGTGTGAGCTTTCATATTTGTTTTTTAAGAAGTGTAGTGTAGCAATGTAGGCATCATCCCATTGCTTTTGATCTATGCTAAACCAACCACCCCCTAAAGGCTTGTTGGTTAAGTTTGCATAGACCAAAGAAAATAATAGTGCATGTTTTACAGGTTTGTGGCCAGATTGGGCATCAGCTCTAAAATCAGGCTTTTGCCAATATTCCTTTTTAGTCACTAGGCTGTCAGACTTAATTCCATTCATGTTGCCTGAAAAGTCTGGTGATGGGTTGTCTTTACGTGCACCAGCAAACTTTTTACCTACATCCGTAATAGGACCATCTTTTTTTTCATTACTATTTATTTCTTCAGTCATAGCTAAACCACTTAATTGTTAGTTGCGTATATCGTCCAAGATCTCTGACAGATCAAACAGATTAATATCTTTGAGTTTCGCTTCAGCATTGATGCGCTCAAGTAATTTCATAAAACCAACAAAAATAATGTGTGGTATTGGTCTATTGTTGATATGCACGGGTGTTGACCAAGTGCGTACACGCGTTTCGCATATTTCAAGCCCTTGTTCTTCAAAAAGCTTGATCAATGTCGGGATGTCTTTGTCTAGTTGAGTAAGGGCTAATAGCGACCGAAATACATCATTTAAGCTAATAGAGTGGTGATGACGGTTCGGATTGTGCTGTTTTCTATTGTCGCCCTGTTGTTGATTAAAGTAATGATGGTTTTCGCGGTTTTGAGATGGTCTGTTTAAATATTTCATTTGTTATTAAGCTCCAAAAAGATAGCTGTAAATCAGGTACAAAATAAAAGTTATTGTTAATCCCGACACCAATAGAGAATTGATCGGGTAATTTTCTAAGTTAAAAGGTTTTCTGTGATAGCTCACTCCCCAATCTGAAACAGATCCTCGCTCTACGGCACTGTAAAAGTTAGTTTGTGAGGCGTTTAAACGGTTGTTGTCTACTGATATGAATTCCAGTTTGCACAGCAATTCGTCACTCAGGTAGTTAAAGAAAGTCGTTGGTGCACCATTTGATAGGATGTGTATATAACCGACCTGTTTTTGGGTATAACCCATTCGCTCATACGCTTTTTGAAATTCGTGCGTTAAAGTCGCACTAAACTTATCCCCCTTATTTTTGCCAATCAGTTCAATTGGTGGCTCAGCTCCAGCCTGAATAAGCTTGGTGAATTTAGGACTACCACAACCCCAATTTTGAGAGATCCAAACACCGCGTTTTGTGTCGTGAATCAAACCATCAACAATGACCACGGCTGCATCACCGATGTCGCCGTTTTCTTTTTCTGTAAATTCGGTGTTATCAACGTCTTTTCTGAATTCTTCAGGCATTGGCCTTAAAACTTCTAAAAGATTGGTACTGTCACTTTGTACATGACCAGTAGCCAAAATCATCGACTCAATTTTTTTTAGGGCATGTTCAGGTACTATCAATACTGAATGTACACGCTGGTCATACGCATCAGATTGAATGTCTTGAGCTTCGGTATTCTTTTCAATAGTGCTTAATTCCATATTATTTCTCTGCCTGGGCTTTCTGGTATTCAACTGCAGTCTTCATTGAATAT
The DNA here is from genome assembly GCF_003938865.1 of Acinetobacter sp. FDAARGOS_515. Lineage (NCBI taxonomy): Bacteria > Pseudomonadati > Pseudomonadota > Gammaproteobacteria > Moraxellales > Moraxellaceae > Acinetobacter > Acinetobacter sp. FDAARGOS_515. Next base: position 40,996 of record NZ_RKIX01000001.1, read on the forward strand.
TCGGTATCATCTTCGTGCTCTGTACCAACCATGCTTTGCTGACCTTGGTATATACCTTTAACAGCATTGACGAATGCGTTATGCGCCGTAGCGTTGTAATACGTTAAGTTTCCAGCACTGGTCGAATCATTGAATGTCAAAGTATTAGGAACATGCCAAACTGCTGAATAAGCCTTGCCATCGATAACAACAATAGGTTCAAACTCGACCGCTTCACGGTGCTTGGTTTCATTCCATGGTGTATAGAAAACAGTATTGTTTTTGAGGTTGTAGACCTTGAATACGATCTGGCCAAGATTCCGTATTTTGGCCTCTTTGTTGTATGCCTCTAAAACCTTGTCTTTTTGGAAGTCTGTAATTTCAAGCTCAGGGTTCTTCGTAATCACCAGTGTTTCATCAGTCGTTTTAATCTCAGATGGAACGTAGATTTTTGAACCTTTAGGGAAACGTCCTGATTTCTCCAATGCGGATCTAAACTTGTTATTTGCATCCAAGAAGTTGCCAAACTCACTACTGAAGTAGCTGTAAAAATTTGATGCACTGGTGAACATGCCAAACTGATTCACCCGAACAATTTGCTCAGATACAGTGGATGCTAAACTTGCATATGGTTTGCCCGACACATCAATTTCGCGCCATTTGTAGTTACGTACACCTACTTCTTTGTCGCATGCATCATTAAACATAGATGTAGAAACAATATCGCCGTCCAAGCGCTTCACATAAGCAACCGGGTAACTGCGGATAGGTGCCATACGAACAGCTTTGTTTGAATTGGTGTAAAAGCCAGATGACGAAATGATATTTTGTTCAGATGATTTAATTTGATAACTTCGTAATGTATTTAACTGTCGATCAAAGCTATCAATTTCAGATTCATATAAAACATCACCCTCAACAGATGTCGCGATTGAATAAGGGGCATACATCACATCGCCCTGAACTTTATCCATGATCTGCTCAGCTTCAATACGATATAACGGCTGTGAGAACATGCCATTTGATGCCAAAGCTGGTAGATCTCCCCCTACACCAAAATTACACGCTACTTTGTGGCTGGTGGTAGAAAGGCTTGATTGAGGTAATTTGTAGTTAGATGGATTGTAAGTGGTAACACGTTCATCATATTTGCGAACTTGTTCCTCAACTTTCTTTTCAATGGGATCTATTTGTTCTTCTTGAGATGCAGTATCAGTATTTGAAGGCTTTAACTTATCACAACCAAATAGCAAAACTGACAATATCGCTATGGTAAGGGTTTTCTTATTCACTAATTAATGACCTAACTTAAAACTACTAATACCCCACATTATAATTAAAAATAAGTATTAATGAAGTGGTATTTAATAGTTTAAGGACTTTTAAGCGAAAAACCCAATATCATTAATTAGTTTTAACGAACATTCTTTTAATGCAACTTCATAACCGCCGTTATTATTAAATGTAAAAGCAAATGGTAGCATTTTATCAATCGCAAATATCTTCTCTAATAAGTCGTTGTTTTCTGCAGATGGCTTATCTTTTAAGGCATATTGCATGGAAAACTTAGCATTTATACCCGTGCTTTTATATAAAGCATTTATTTGTTCTTTAAGGCTTTTTTCCACTTCTTGCACAGTATTGAAAATAAAATTCTGATTAACAGTGAATTTATCAGTTTTCAAAGATCCAAAGGTCCACGCCAGACTCTCCGAAACCACATACCCTAGAACAGTCTGCAATTCTTCATCTTCAAATTTGTGATAATGAACGTATGATTTAGTTTTACCGTTAAAATATAAAATAGAAATGGAGAACAACACCTCTTTTTGAGCATATTTAAAAGGTACTTTAACAAGACTATAAAAGTTTAAGAGCTCAACGTTGGAGGCTTTAGACATATTTTTTAAAAAAATTTTTAAAGACATTAAAGTGATTATACTAAAAATATAAAAGAAATGTTAAAGGGTTTTAAAATGGATACAGTTGTTCTAAAAAATAGTTTAATTGCTAGTTTAGTTTTTGTATGTGTGTTCCTGGTGTTCCAAAACATCGACCATAGAGTTTCTGAACGTATACAGCTTGAGTCAACCAGTGCAGCATTCGAGTCGCTTGATAAAGACTTTTCTGCGATCAAAAGAAATGTGGATACTGAATTCAATAAGCTCCCGAAGTACGTGAAGCCAAGCAAAGAGCAATCGATCAATGATGCATTGGAATTCATTAAATTCTCGAAACAGACCTTTACTGACACAATGGCCCAAAATGAAGAACTTTTAGCAGAAGTTAAGGGTTTTGAGAAAAAGGCAAATGATGTTTTAGAAAAATAATAGTTATTTTAAAAAGAAAAATGGGAAGCTATAAGCCTCCCATTCTTTTAATGTCGTAAGAAACATTTAAATTTTGTTCTTAAAAGTATTATAGTAAAACTAATAATTTATGCAAATACTTTTAACAGAAATATCTAAAAGGTCTTTAACACTCAACGAATCCGAATAACTTAGACAGTGTGAATAAATTGTTAAAGTAGTCGAGTGTATATGTAAAACATTGGTATACCCATTAGAGATATGCGAATTATTATATATGTAAAACCTAACATACTTTTTAGTCGTATCTTGCGTAAAACTTACCAGATAATCTTTTGTGTTTTCATTTATGTTATCTTCGTATTGCTCTGTTATGCTCAGGATCTCTTTGCTGTTCAGCCAATAACTGCCTGTTTTATCTTGTTTAATCTGTTCCAAAATCAAATTATTTAATGACTGGTACTCTTTCGTTATTGCTTTGGCATATCGTTTTGATGACTGATGTTCTTTCCAGTCAATTTTTGCTTTCTTAAACAGTTTGAAAGCTGTAACCGCGCACAATATAGCTGAGATGGTACATAATATTATTCTACTACTATCACCTATAATGCCAATCATTCCTAAATGCACATCTTTTGAGAATAAACCGTTCAAAGATAGGTATACGCCAAAGATACAAAAACTTAACGCAAAAACCACAACTAAAATTAAAGTTGCTCTAATTAAAAGCTCATTAAAAGTAATTTTTCTTAAACTTTTGGTATAAAGCTTAATCTTATCTTTTTCAGATTTTAACATTTTAGCCAAGAACTTATGTTCTCTTTTTCCTCTGATAAAAGGTGGTGTTACAGCATCTTTAAAAGTCATGTATAATCTAAAGTATTTTAACGTTCCATTAAATATACACTACACCTGGGCCTATTTAAAATGAAACATTATAGAATTATCGCTATTTTAATACCTTTAATATTTTCAGGTTGTGCAGCAAGCCACTCAGACAAAGAGCTTGTTGACTCTTATTACAATGACCAACAAAAAACAATAGAAAGCGATGTAGATCAACTCGTTAATTCCTACTCCGCTAAAGTCGTTACTCAGTACTACCCTGAACCATACTTCAATCCAACCAAGCCAATACCGCATTATTACGCTTTAAAGCTTGATGAAATGGGTATCCCTTACCCAAAAGAGCTTGTATACGACAATGCCGACTATAATTTTTATAAAGAGCAGGCTAAGTTTAATGCAAACAATAATGACGTAATTGATACAGATCACCACGATCACTAAAACTTTTTTATCGTAGGTGTTTTGTTGAGGGGCGTTTCTTGCCGAAACCTTTCTTAACCCCTTAGTGTATGAGGGTAAAAGATTCATACTATATTTTAGAAAATACACTTGATGGAGATAAAGACCAAAAAATCAAAGTGTTGAGAGTAAGCCAGTATGATACTTTTTATTACCCTCATACATTATCTTCTGAACTATCTTCACTCCTTTTTTGATTGGCTTCTTTGATAACATTTTCAATAAAACAGATAACTAAATTTAAAGCGATTAAAAATAATACGATATAGCCAATATTTTTTAGAGTTAGTACAAAGTTATTGAATACATAAGTTGATGCTTTTCCTATTCCTATATAAACCACATAACATGCAAATATAACCAATGCTATTGCACTAATTGAAATTATTGCAAGTCCAGTATTTTTTAAAAATGAGCGCAATAAGTATTTATCGAATTTAGAATTATTCATAGCCATATACTATCCTTCATAAAAATTTCATTTTCTAACATTGAACGAAGCGCAACTATTGCTGCACCACCGCCAACAATAATTATGATAAAGCCGAATAAAAAATTGAGATTCATGTTTGCAGCTATGTTTAATTATTTAGATTTAAGCAACTTAATTAGTAGCATTACAATAGTTATTGTACGAGAGTACTTTACTCTCGTACACTTAGAAGATAAGCATCTGGATTCGTTTTTAATTCTTTATCTAACATTATTAGCTTATTCAACATATCTTGGTTTGTCGTCTTGGGAATGATCCAACCGCCAAAACTAATATTGTTTAATTTGATGTTAGGTAGTGGATCTTGTCTATTTTGTTCCAGTAACCAAAGATAGTTTTCACTACAAACAAATAAGACTTTTAATTCCTGATCAATGCGCCGTAAATCACAATATCTGAATAGGTTTACGTTACCTGGTGCTTCAGCATTGATAATTGGTTTTTTTCTTGTTTTTTCACCATGTAACTTAAAGTATTTAACACAACTTTCAATGTCACTTTTTAAATTGATTGGTGCAGTTTCTATTGGTGCCTCTGATAATTGTTCTTCAGCATATTCAAAATAGATCCAACATACATCTTGGTCTTTTAGCTTTTCAAAAAGCCAATCTGGAACGTCATGCAATTTTTGTTTTAGTACAAATGGTTTTCCTACATTCGTAATCTTGACGCTTCTTTTCTTGTACGTGTCCAGCTCCCCTATCTTCTTCACGCCACTTTTATATAAATAACGGTTTTTGAGAACTACTTTACTCTTTTTTATCTCTTTTTCAGGTTTAGGATCAGTACTGGATTTTTCAAGCTCAACATTCAAACAAAAGTAATCTATTCCTTTGGTAAACAATTGAAACTTCCCCTCCTTTTCAATTAAGGCAAAATTCCCTCTGATTTCAGCACCTACTATATCTTTAGATATTAGAAATCGATCATCAACGGTTTGTTCATTTAAGAGCAGTAAAGCCGATTTAAAATCTACCTTGTGTTCTGGTATTACAACATAACCGTGGTCAAACAACTTTTTGCTCACTCGGATAACTGTGTAAATATCCATAACCAGCTCCTTATATTATTTCCTGTAATTTTGGTTGATGTAGTCTTGGATCGCTACAATTCTTTTTTCTGAAGTAGGATGCGTTGATAAGAAATCAATTTTAGTGCCCTGTTTTTCTTGGGCTACTACTTTATTCCAAAAGCTGACTGCGCCCTGTGGGTTGTAACCAGCACGAACCATAATATCAACACCTAGAAGATCCGCTTCACTTTCAAGTTTGCGCGAACCAGGTAAGTTAACCCCATAATCGCCTAGTAAACTTGTGCCAGATACAACCATGTCACCAAGACCAGCCGAACTAGCTGCAAGCACACCTAAACCAGTTAAAAGCTTTTTACTTACCTTTTCACGCCCATGATCACGTAAAGCATGTGCAATTTCGTGGCCGATCAGTGCAGCCAATTCATCATCAGTTGCATTAATTTTTGTGATAGAACCAGTCAACACACCGATCTTGCCTCCAGATAGACAAAACGCGTTGATTTCATTATCTCGGATTGTATTAACTTCCCAATTCCAATTTGCTGCGTCAGCTCGATAATGTGGAACTTGTGCGATAAGACGTTTTGCTACTCTATTTACTTGAGCGTTATTCACAATCAATCCACGCTGTTTAGCAGTCGTGATGATGTTGTTGTAAGACTGAGTACTTTGCTGAAGATATTCTTTTTCAGAATACAACATGATTTGTTTGCGTTTAGAACCCATTCCATCAATAGTACTAGATACGCAACCAGTTAAAAGAGATCCGGCAACAGCCAAAACACACAAAGATTTCATCTTAAAATCAAACATTTTGTTTTCCTTTATTTTTAAAAACATTTAACAAGTTAAAACTGCGCTTATTAAGCTTGTTTTTATCTTCCAAATCAGTAATACATTTAAACTCTTTTAAGATGTTTTTGTAATGCTCTTTTTGTTCATTTTCTGACTTATTAAAACCTTTCAAAGCTAACTGTTCAATAGTTTTAGGGCTGAATAATTTCAGAAGAACTATATTTAATATTAAAGTACCAGCCAGTAAGCCCAACGCATAAAGCTGAACAACTGAAGTACTGTATTTAGGTTCCATCGGACCAAGTGAACCAAAGCATATAAAGCTAAATACAGATAAAGTAACTGCAGCTATAAAACTAGATACCGTAACTTTAATCTTGAACTTATATCGTGCAATTAAAGCGACAATTAAAAAACCAAAAAGTATGGTACCAATTGCCGTAGCCATTATGACTAAAAAGAGTCCAGGGTTTGTGTTTGATGGATCTAACATTTCCATAGAATATCCTTAAATAAAACCCTTGCTTTCTAATAGGGTGAAACGATCTTTAAACAGTACAAAGAATGTTTTTTTAACGCTTTCGTACTGGTGTTTGATAATGTCTAAAGCACTATCATATGCACCTAGTTTCACGTAATTAACAAAATTGGCATGATCAAAACCTTTAAGTTTGTGACGTTTAATAAAGTCCTTAAAGTCTTGCTCTTTTTCTTTAAATTGATTCTCAAATTCAAAGAAAAGTTTGCCTAATTTCATGCTGTATAGTTTTAAATTGACAATAAGTTCGACTAAAGGTGTTTCATTTCCTCTAATCGTAACCAGCATGTCTTTATCTTTTGTGATTTCGAGCGATGGTAAAAAATTAGATAAATTAACCAGTAGATCACTTAATAAAACTTGTTTATTAAAGTATGTGACCAAAACAGGTGCGCTATCTGGCACATATGCTTTGATACGTTCAAATTTACTTAAAGCTTCTGGAGAAGCATGACCACTAAGGGCTAATTTCACTAACATATATTTCACTCGACATCTAATTCATTTTTTAAAACCAATTTGTATTTTGGATGAACCCCAAGTCTAAGTTGAAGTAATGTCCACGCTTGCTTTGTTATTAACTTTTCGCCACTTTCAAACTTTGACCACTGTATATTGTTGTACAATCCTGTGTGACTAGACATTTTGGTTTTACTTAAACCACTCCAGACTCTTAGTTGTTTTCCTAAGACTGGTATTGGAACCAGCATTAAACCATTGTCCTCTTGTTCCTTTAAAATCTTTAAAGCTGCCTTTTTACCTACTAATTGACCGCCATCTTCACAAATATAAGTAATACGAGCTGTATATTGTTCAGAGTTTAAGCACTCTTCTAACAATGCTAGAACTTCATCCTGAGGATTCGTTAAACCCCCTCCAACCGTATCGCCTGTATCAGTTTTAATCACGAGTTATACCTTTTAAGATAGATATTCTTATAGTATATACGAAAAACATTTAAAAGATTTTTTTAAAAAAACAAAATGTTCATTTTTTGTATTTTAGCTAAAACCACTTATAATATGATTATTGGTATTAACCAAAGTTTAAAACATATTGAAAGGTGTTTAAAATGACTAACTCTAAAACTAACGCTAAAACCAAAGAGAACCGCTTAAACCAAAATGGCAGTTTAAGCAAAACCGACCAACGCAAGCTTAAACCTATTTCTTTTTGCTTATTAGATACAGAACAAGTGACAATGCTGGAGAAAATTGAAAAGTTTCAATATGGCAATTTCTTTAAAAACATTATTGCTTCTATGACTGATGAAGAAGTTGAACAGATCGCGAATAGCAACAAGAAAAGCGATCCAATCATTCCTCAAAAATTACTAGATCTAAACATCACAAAAGGTTTCTTATCTTGTCGTTCAATTGCAAAGGTGCTTTTTAAACACAATAAAGTTGAATCTATGCTGCATGAGCTACGTAACTTTATCTCTGACGAATTCATTTTAAAGTTAGCTGAAGACCGCAACTTAACACTATCTATAAGCGACTCAGAAGTCGATTCTAATACCTCTTCAGGTATGTTTGATGATCGCTATGCGATGGCTGATACTGGCTATAAGAGCCGTACAACACCTGTTTTCAATCAGCAAAATATTGAATCTATAAAATCCATTGTTCGTGAACATGAGAAGCTTCCAAAACATGTCGAATTAGACAATGATTTCATTGAACAGTTTATGAATGACAATCCTGAAGTATTCGCAAAATTATAAAAACACAAACAAAAAAAACCATCTAATTTTTAGATGGTTTTTTTATGTCTTAATTATTTCTAGAATCAGCTATAAAGCTTCGCTGGCTCGTCTGCAACTGGTATCACTGGCTGTACTTCTTGCATAAGAATTTTAGTCACTTCATCCAGTGGTGCAATGTTGGAAGGTAAAAACTCTATTGCTTCAGGAAATTGTGATTTAAGGTAAGCATCTATGGCTTTGTGAATAGCTCGGTACCATTCTCGCGATTCGCTCTCTAAATTAAACATGCTTGAAATTGAAGCTTCTAGATCCGCAATATATTTACTTGGTAGTAAAGCTTTACGCTCCATATAAGCTTGATGTGCCATAGCAAGCCAGATAAAGCGATTTAATTCCTTACTACTTCCCTCTACGCTATTATCTTTAAAGTTCAACGTTCTAAATTTGCAAATGTGAAAATGTTGCTCACTAAAATATTTAAAGAAATCTTCATACTCAATTACAGAAATGGATTTTTGTAGCACCAATGGTATATCTAATGCGAGATCCACTTCGACTTTACGTGTACCAATGCCATTTTTAATAACAAATTTCATATTCACCTCAAAATAAATTAAATTGTTTAAAGGTGTCTCTATCATTAAAAGTAACCAGGTGATGCGATTCAATTAACGATTTAAGGTCCTTAGCCTGAGCAACTGGCTGTATTTCAATGCTGGCGATTTGTGCAGCTTCATGAATTAACCCTATGATTTGAGCACGGCTTTCTAAATATGCAGATAGATCGCGAGTTTCTTTGAATGAAGAAATGACAAAGTTAATATTCTTTTCTAAATTCTCACTCAAACTGCTTAGTGTTTGGTTAATTGGTGCATACTTTTCTATATGCTCTAAGACTGTTGCATGATCTAGAAAAAAACTAACTTCCAGCAATAATGAATTGTAAAAATCAATAAAGTTCGTTTCTTTTTCAAAGATGAAAATTTCTTGGCTATCTTCGTCATTAGGTATCTCAATTGAACCTTTTGAGATCTCAAAACTTTCATCCCCCAACAATGTATGCAGAATTCGGCCTAAGTGTTCTGCATGTGGTTTGCTGTTAGTAAAGTTGATTTTCAAGTTTTCATTTGAATCAGCAATACGGACTAAAATATAGTTTGTTGTGTGAAATAATTCATCTGCATTGTCAGTAAAATTTAACATTGAAATCTGATTATCTGTTCCAGCATCAGAATCAAGTTGCTTATCCAAAAATTCATGGTTATCAATAAAAAGCTTAGCTACACCGTTTGTAATAATGCTTTCGTATTCACCAAAGTTTTGTGCAAGGTATTCGCTCATTAAATTTGGCAAAACTTCTAATAAACTTTTTTTAAGATCCGATAATTCAATAGCAGAATTGAATAACGAATCTGGCACAAGGTTTTCTACCTCTTCATCAAGCGCTTCATCGTTTGGTGACAACCCTTTTTGCTGTGCAATTGCATTACGGAAGGAAGCCATAATTGAGATTGTCAAAATTGAAAGTGTTACCGTTTTAACCCATTCACTTTTCACATCGTTAGGCACGTAAAAAGCGCAATTACTAACCCACTGGTGGTTATGATTAAGAATCCGCCTTAAAGGGGTTTTAGTGGCTGGAAAAATTTCAAAGACAGTATTTAAGATTGGGTTTTTACCCAATTTGATGCTTTTATTATTACCGTAAAAATAGATGCTGCGAATATCAGACATAATATACTTTCTTAAACTTAACTTTGGTTACATATTATCACTGATTTAGTTTTAAAAAATATTTTTTAAAACTATTAATTTTATTTTTTTGTGTTTTAATTCTGCCCTTGCTCACTGCTTTTAAAACCCAAAAAAAAAGGTAACTTTTGCTTAGGCTACGGTGGGAACTTGGTATTACAGTGTTATTTGGTAGCTAAAAAAATAAACATTGATAAACTATTGATAGTAAAAGAGATAAGGAATAGATAGATTTCTTTGCGTGTAGGGATATACTTTTCATCAAACATTTTGTTTATCGCATACAGAAGTGAAGAAAAACATAAAATGAATATGATGATTTGCAATATATATGATGGAGTATTGAGGGTTTCTGGTAGATATTTAATCTTGTATATCGTTGTATTTAAAAACATTTCAAACACAAAGAATACAACTACAAAGATGTAGCAAATATTGAAAATGGCAACTAAGTTGTATGCCGATTTGAGTACCAGGCCTGTCATCGATTGTTCACTTGAATCAATCTCACCCGTTTTTGGAATTTTAAAAAGCACAACGCATTCCAGTTTTAAGAGTGTATCTATTATACTTTTAGAATACCTTTTATCAACTATAAAACTTTGTTATTAAAATAAAAAAATGGCCTTTTAAGACCATTTTAAAACACCCTACCCTCCTTTTAAGACTAGCCGTTGTGCTTATCTTTAGAATCACGGTAAGTAGAGATATGGTAGAAGAAAAAGCACGATAAAAGTGAGAAAAGCACCACCCCGAACGTGTTCCAAAATCTGCTATTTGATAGTTCAGAAATACGTTTATTGATTTCTGAGATAACACATGGATTCGCTTTTGCAACTTCAACATTTACATTGCAGACTTCAGCATATTGGAATAGGAATGTTTTATGGCCAATGTCATACATTTCTTGGATCTGGTTAATATTGGTCGTATTCAGAAGAACCATAACAAGAGAGATCAGTGCTACAAATATAGAGATAACAAGAAAGCACTTCACAATGATTTCACGAGCCACATCATCAACACCACTTAAATATCTTTCGAGCAATATATTTAGCTTAGTTCGACCATCAAGGATAATGTTATAGTCATGTTTTACTTCATTATTTCCTGTATGGTTTTGATTTGTTGGTTCAACAGGAATGTCAGATAATTCGGCTGGTAAAGTGACTGCAATTACATTTTTTTGTTCTTCAGGTGCTAAACTTTTATTGCTGCTGTTTGATACAAAATCTTTTAATAAGGGTACTGGCTCACTTTTAAGGTGTTCTGTTTTTACAACCTCGTGAGCCGACTCATTTGCATCGAATAAGATCTTGTCTGTTCTTTCTGGATGCTTGAGATGTATATATTGATAAATAAAATAATTGATCTTTTGCTGTAAGACCGGGCTTTTATCAACTTCACTTTCCACATCTGCACCAAAAGTCTCTGTTATAGATGATTTTAATTCTTGTACTTCGGATTGATTCAGCAATTGATATAGTTCATATATTGTTTTAGAACTGATCATGATAAAACCCACATTAATATTCATTAAACTGTTAGTAGTATATAGAATGTGGTTTTAAAATAAATAGGTATGTTTTAAGAATAAAAAAAACCGCCTTTTAAGGACGGTTTTAAAAGGGGGTTTAATTAGTATAAACAGTTGCCGTTTGCACCAATAGAGCGTCCATTCTGGCTTAAATACCGTTGTACGGTGTTAGCAACATCTCTTGGGAGTTGATTATTCACTTTTTGTATAACATCGACTTTGTATTTATTCTGACAACTCACAATACCAGCCAACATGTTATTGATCAGTGATGTATTGTCTTTACCATCCAATTTACGTGTTTCTTCGTTTATCACTATGAATTGAACAATATTTAGATAGTTATTCGTGAGGTTGTCACCACTTTTTGATGACTTGTTTAGATTCTCAATGGTCGAATTCAAGTTATTCATTCGTGCTTCAAGGCCAGAATCACCAGTGACATTTGCATTATTGTTTTGGTAACGCGTAGCTGTGGTGTTCCGATTAGAATTATATTGTCTTTGCTGTATCGGCTGTTGCTGAACCTGAACTGGTGCTTGCTGTTGAATTTGACCAGGTGCTTGCTGTTGTTGAGCTGGCACTTGCTGAGTTGAATCTTCATTTGAAGTTGCTTTTTTATACCAATCACTAAAATCGGCATTTGCACTACTACTCAATATAGTAGCCGTAAAAATTGCACATAAATAAAGTTTATTATTCATTGTCTGAACTCTCTTTACCGTTGTAGTTCGCTGGACTAATAGCTTTTAAACTGAACTCATTTGCAAGTTTCCACAACCGCATAAATGTCTTTTGCTTTTCTTGTACCCAATAGTCCTTATCTTTTTTTAGAAGATTCTTTAATACATCTGAGTTCAAGTGGAAATTATCATCAAAAAAATGTTCAAACAGGAGTTCTGTTAAATAGTTTTGAGTTAACGTTTTTTTATTTTCATTACCCGTACCAAAGAATATTTGGCAAAGCTTTGTGCTTTCACACACGAGATCTATGTATTTTTTCTCGTCTGCATTTCGCTGGTGGCGCAAATGAGGATGTGTAATAAAAATAGAATTACGTATGAAAGCATAATCAATAATTACAGTAGCTTCCGTTTTCTTTGAAATGTACTCAGCGTTTGTAAGAATTTCACAAGTGGTAACATCAACTTTGTCGCGAATATTAATGAATTCGCTTGAGAAAGTAGATGCACTTTTGTTTTCGATCTCAACTTTCTTATCACGATTTCTCAGATAAAGTAAATTATCTGCTTGCTTCATATCGTTTAGGAATCTTTCAAAGAAGTGATTACTTTTATATAGATCTTCTAGAGCTCGCGTAACATAAGACGCAACCAAATTAAGATTTTTAGCTAAATATGATGGTCCATTCTTAGTTGTATAAGCAGCTAAACGATCCTTAACAAGTTCTATTACTTTTTCAGGTTCACCATTATTCAATCGAATTGCTGAAGTGAAGAGCGCATTACTGATTTTAAGCTCATTGCCCTGTTCATCCTGAACCTTTGCACACATTTCATTTAATGTATTAAGCGCTTTACGATAGTTGGACTTCAACTGAATCTGAAAACGATAATTGCAAAAATTGTCACGATCTGGTGTACGCTTATTGCATGGTTCATACTTAACAGAAATAAATAATTCAATAGATGGATTATTATTCAGTCTTTCTAATGAAACAAGAAGTCGTTTACGGTAAAAATCACTTGCTTTGTATTTAAATTCTACTGAAAACTCGGTTAATGCTTTGAAGTCAATGTAAGGAATAACCACTTCGCCACGAAACTCATTGATCTTCATCAAGTTATACATATAAAGATCAAAACGGTCCTTAAATCCAAGAACCGTTAAAGTGTCGAGAACTGTGTAGCGCCCCTTTTTATCAAAATCTAATTCAGATAGATTGGCAATCAACGTTTCTTCAAGCTGATAGCAAATAAACGCATTGTTATCTAATTCAAAATAGCCCGTACTGGCAAACATTCTTTTATGAGTTACGCTGTCTACGTCATTTCTTGAAAATGGTTCGCTGTCCATTTGGCGTAAAGAGCTCATTGGTAGCATCACTTTACCAACACTATTTAGCGTATTCCATGCCAAAGATTTGATACGGCCATTGCTAAGGTAATTAGCTTTATTTTTGAATAAAAGAATTTGACGGATGTATTCAAAATTCAGAACAAAGTTGTTCGCTAGTTGTAATGCTTCAATTTGGGATAATTCAGGTTTTTCAGCGATAACGCGCTGCAGCTGATGTGCATACTTATTTTTGGCATTCACCAACATTAAGTAAAAAATGAATTGATCAACAACTGGAATATCTAGATAACATTCGACTATGAAATTACTGATTTTGTTGCCGTAACCCAAGAGATCCATGGTTTTTGTTTCGGCATTAATAATTGAATCTTTGATTGACTGCGATAGTCCAAAAATTTCATCTTCTGAAATTCCTTTACTTATGCAGACTTGTGAAGAATCTTGCATAACTGCTCCACTTTAGACAACGTACAACGTACATTGCCTGAGATTGAATTAAAAAATAAAAATAAAAATATATTTGCAACCCAACTAACGTTGTAGTCTTTTCGCTTTAAAGCTGTGTATATACTAACTAAATTTTAGACAATAAAAAAGCCTCGTCAGAGGCTTAATTACGCAATTAACATTATTTGTTGTCCGATCTGCGGTAACTCTAGTTTAGAAGTAGTGAACCTGTATGGTAGCTTCTCATATATGCTTTTAAAACTAAGAGAATTTCTAAAAAAATCAAAACTTTTAGTGAGTTTAAAAGTAATATCGCCACTTGATAAGATTTGAATTTCGTCAATCATAGGTGCTGCAGCTTGCTTCACATCTGTATCAATCATAAATGATAAATCACAAGCTTCTCGCATGATCTGGTTGATAGTTTTCTTATTAAAATCTAGACCTGTAACGTGGTTAACTTTTTCAGCTGATACAACGTATCTACCGTCTTCTGCAGAATAAAATGCATTTAAATTATCAACTAGAATAAGCAATTCTGCAGATAAAACACCTTTTAGCAAAATATCAGACGAGCCAGAGCTAAACACATTGAAGTTAATGAGTATTTTTTGATGTCTAAGACTAAATGATTGAAATTGCATATCTCGAATTCCCATAGGCATTCTAAGTAGACACTATAGCATCAATTCGTTAATTAGACTACGATTAAAAGCATTTTTAACAGTAATTTCTTAATAAATAAGACTATGAAAAACAGTGCCTTATATGAGAAATATTCACAATTACAATGTAAGTTAACCAATGTAATACTTGATCAAAAAAAATATGTGCTCAAGATAGGCACCCAGCGAAACTTTTTTATATGTAGATGTAAACTTTCTTCCGTCCTAATAACGTAAGTTATTGATTTATAGTGGTGCCAAAATACGAGCGAAAGTTTTTTATAACTGGATGTAAACTTTCTTCCGTCCTAATGACGTAAGTTATTGATTTATAGCGGTGCCAAAATACGAGCGAAAGTTTTTTATAAACTGGATTGTAAACTTTCTTCCGTCCTAGTGATGTAAGTTATTAATTTATAGTGCTGGCAAATTTCGAGCGAAAATTTTTTATACGTGGATGTAAACTTTCTTCCGCCCTAATGACGTAAGTTATTGATTTATAGTGGTGCCAAAATACGAGCGAAAGTTTTTTATAAATGGGTTGTAAACTTTCTTCCGTCCTAATAGCGTAAGTTATTGATTTTACTTTTTTGTCCAGATCCAATAGCTCGACTATCATAGATAGTACGCTTAGTATGTTTTAAGGTTAGGTTATAACTTTTTGGCTGTACCTAACTTCCAGCGCAAATTTTTTATAAGTGGATGTAAACTTTCTTCCGTCCTAATGACGTAACTCATTGATTTTCTGTTATAGTAAGAACTCAGCGAAACTTTGTTACATCCAGTTGTAAACTTTCTTCCGTCCTAATGACGTAAGTTATTGATTTGTCGTAAAACGAGCTAAATAGCAATCGTTGGGTCGTATATAAGGGCTATTCCTCATAATATCTGAAAGTCTTTATTATCAAGGCTCTCAGGAAATTGGAAAAGTTATCCTCAGGATTTTGAATTTAATTTGCGTTCAAATGAATTTAATTTGCGCTGGAAGTATTTTTGGTTCTATTTAATTTTATTATAAACAGTGACTTACAAGACTTGCTGGTTTGCAAATTTCCAATATTGCAAAAAGCTAAAAAATGAACAATATTTTTCTCATATTTTTAAATTCATTTTAATATACAAGAACTTAATTTGTGGATAGAATTTAATTGCAAAGTGGATAAAAACGTCAAAAACCAGCTAAAAACGCCTTTTTTTCTAAAAAATCAAATTCAATTTGCGCTCAAATGAATTTGATTTTCGCTCGTACCATTTGTGCTTTTCCGTCCTAACCCTGTAATATCATGAAAAATAAGCATAAAAAATGTCCCTAATTAACTTCCCTTAATTAGAAAGATAATAAACATAAATTTCTTTTTAAAAATTTACTCTTAAACTTTTTAATATATTTTTTAATTTTTTATTTGCCTCCTTAGTATATACCAATGAGGTTTTGTAGTATTTTATAAATAGCTTGAGTCAATGACCAGCAATCAAAAATATAAAGCGTGGAATTTAAGAAATGAGTAAAAGTGATAATACGATTAAACGTATCGTCATGACTGTAGATCAATTTTACAAACATGATGAACAAGACGAGCAGTATGCATACGGCTTTGATATGTCTACCAATGAACCAGTTCGCATACGAATGAGTTCATCTGAAGAATTCACGAAGATCATTAATAAACTCAACAAGCATCATACTGAGAATGTTTCAGTAGATGAAGTCCACGCAAAATTTGATTCTGGACGTAACCAACGTACTTCATTAGACACACATAATCGCGGTGCTAACCGTGGTCGAATTATCTGTTTTGACAAATGTGTTGACTCACCCAACGAATCTCTTGACGGTTATAAAACCTATGTTGCTCAGTGGTGCAACGTAATGAGTAACAACCCGAATTCGCAATTAATCAAAGCAGTCACTTCTATCAATGTGCATCAACAAAAAAACGGCGATTTCTTTGTTAAAGCTCAAATCATTGAAGATGCAGCACATATGCAAGTGCCCAATGTAAAAATTAATTCTCCAGCACTTCATAACGCTATTATTAAAAATAATTTACAGCTTCTTGTTAAATCTTTATCGAATAGTACTGACAACCAACCTGAGCGCATTCCATTTTCAAAAATTGTTGTGCGCTATGAGTCTGGTTCTGTATTAACTACAATCCCATTGATTCCAACCTATGACAGTGCTGATCGTGAAAGTGTTAAGCAATTCGCTAAGCCAGATCCGTTGATGCAACGTGGCGGTATTGATAAAACTAAAAAGTCTTATCGGGTTGCTAAAGATCCGATTGAAAGTATCAAAGATATTTTGAACGGCAATGACTTTCACACCGCAACATTTGATCCAAATTTTGTACCATCCAACCAGTATGAAAAAGACCAGTTCGATAAACAGGCTCAGAACGTTTATGTTATGGACCAGGCCCGTATTGCCCTGTTTGCATTACTTGGCGATCGACAAATTAAAGTGTTCTACAATGAAGATGTAGACAAAGAAAAAAATCAAAATTTAAAACGTCTTTACGCTGGCTTGGTGAGTCAAAAATTACTGCCTGAGGTTTATCATGGCCAACAACTACAACTAGGTGCGCTTTACAAAGACACGTTCTTAAAGAAATTTTTCAACAATAAAACGCCTCACGCTGGTTTTCGCAAGGTAGATCCAGAAATCGATTTACGTACTGGTGAGGGTGTTCGTGGTGTTGGTGCACCTCCCCTAGTGAATCAATTTACCGATGACTACGGCAATCCAAAACCGCACGACTTAAATCCTCAATTTTTAAGTCAAGTTGATCGTCAGACCATGAATAAATTGACGCATGCAAAACAGCAATTTGCTGAAGCGTTTATTGTTATTCAACCACACCAACGGAACTCGAATAATTGTTTTGTCTCGTTTATCGAGCCTGTTGAACTTACTCAAACCCGTATGAATGCGTTGAACTTTTCAGAAATTACGGTAGAGCATGTACAGCAACATAAAGCTTCAATCGATAGTCCGTTATCTAAGAACTTCAACCACGATCTTTTACCTGATCCGCAAGAGTTAATGATGATAGTCAGACAGCCAGAAATGGATGTTAAGAAAAGCCAAGAAAAGGCTGCGACTTCTGATGTCTATAACGACATGACTTTTTAATCAAATAAAATAATTCTTCTTCAGGTTCGCTATGACTACTCATGATTTAAACGAAAAAATTAAATGGATCGACTTATCACAAGCTGGTGTATATCTCGATGTACGGCGTGTTGGCCAGACGGATAGCCAATTACTTTTATTGGACGTTCAAAAAAAACTATCTAAAGAAAATTTGAATAATATTGGTTTTACACCGATGAAGTTTGAGGCTTATCCTCACTTTGACGGTCACTTGTATCAATACAATTTGAATGAAACGATCAAACCAAGACTGTTTCATGAAGTTTTGGGTATTCCAAAAGAATTTATCCGTAGTGTGCTTGCGACTCGCCAAGAATTGCATGATTTATTCAATGCCCAAGCAAAAACATTGGTGCCACAACGATTGAACGTTGCGTTGAATAGTGCAACTCCACTCGGTTATAACTCTGATGGCAACAAAATCTATGCTTCAGCTCATAACCGTTTTTACGTGAATGCCCAAGGTACGCAAATACCTGAAGGTCCTAATGATCAGCCGTCTAGTCTGTACTTACGTGCGACCAAGCAAAAAGATTTAAAAGAATGCTTAAGAGGCTATATCTATCAATTAGAACATGAAACAAAGAGCCATAATCACCAGGACTTTTTAAAGTTTTTAGCTCTAATCACGCAAGCCAAAAATGCTGACGTTGATGTATCCAAGGTAACAGATAAACAGATCCATACTGCAGAAGAAGCGCTTGAAACAGTGATGGTCGAAAAGTTAGGTGAGCTTGATTTTACTGAGAGCTCATTTAAAACGAGTTTAGCGTTATACAATCGCATGCCGACTAAGACCATGCGAAACAATACGATTCGTATGTTACAGCAATATTCGACTCCAATCCCGATGTCACTTGTGGCTCAGCGCTTATTGATTGAGGGTGATAACCGAACAAAACAAAACTTTTCCGTGCTCGAGCCAACTGTGGGTAATGGATCTTTAATCGGTTTATTAACCCAAGAGCGTAATGCTTCTGTCTATGCGGTTGAGTTAGATCCCAAACGTGCTGAACGTACAAAAGCACTGACTCAAAATTATGAATGCACGGTTGTTACTGCAGATGCTACACAAATTGATTTTGAGCAAACGTTTAAGCAAAAAGTTGACTATGTGATTGCCAACCCTCCTTTTGGTGCTATGGATAAATTAGAACGTGTTGCACCTATTTTGGTTCAACAGCGTAACGGCGTAGATCCAAACCCATTATTGGTAGATCCATCAGAAAACGTCTGGTTCAGTACGGATAAATTGGACCATGCTATTCTGGTTAAATCACTAAACGCACGAAACGATCAAGGGAGTTCAGTTTTCATTATTGGCTCAGATAAACAGATTTCAGATGGTACGGTTGAGCGTAAATCAAAGAATTTACTCAATTATCTCTATAAGCATTATGAAGTTGAGGCGGTTGTAGAAATCCACGGCAATGCATATGCACGAAACGGCGCTAATCAAAATGTTCGTATGTTGGTGGTAGGCAATCGTAAAAACGAACAAGCGTTACTACAAACTTACCAATCTTCTGTGGTACCAGATAAGTTGAAAGTCATAACGGACTATGACGAACTTTGGGGATGGGCTAATAACGTAATCTATAAACGTTTGAATCCGAATAAGGATCTATACTTCAAGCCAACTACTCCGACTCCAGTTGAGCAACAAGCACAACAAGCACCAGTGGTTGAACCTGTTGTTGAGGTTAAGCCTGTTGAAAAAGATAATGACGATTTGTTTGCCAGTCTAGGTGATGAACAGCCTGTTTCGCCACTTGAAGATATTGCATCAAGTGTAACGCCTACGTCTGCAGTCACTATGTTTGATGAAGTCGTGGTCGCTAAAGAAGAAGAGATTAAGCAAGAGGAAGCTGTCAAACCAAAACCGATGTTTGGTCGTAAACCTAAATCAAAACCGAATAAAGTTTCTTTTGACTTCGGAACCGTTGAAGTTAGTACGCAAACAACCAGTTCAGATGATGATGTACCTACACCAACTGAAGCTACACCAACGTTTGAAAATGAAAATGACAATAGACTTCCTTCATAAATCAAAAAACGTACAATTTATTTGATCTTAAATTAATCAGCAAAATTATTTAATTCAAGGGATAATCCTTGGATGAAATTCAAAGATATTCAAAAATTATCAGACGTTAAGTTTCGTAGGCTTACCGGTGTTAGTTGGGCTACATTTAACCTCATGCTGGCCGAGATAAATAAGCAGTTACCCCGTCATATTGGTAAAGGACGACCGCATAAATTACCGTTGGAAGATCGTTTGCTCTTATGTATAGAATATTGGAGAGAATATCGAACATTTTTCCATCTTGGTATGAGTTACGGTGTATCTGAAACGAGTGCAATTCGTATCACACGTGTTATTGAAGATACCTTAATCCGTTCTGGAAAATTTAACTTGCCAAAACAACTTCCTAATCGAGATGAAGTGGATTGGGAAGTTGTTGTGATTGATGCAACTGAAATATTAGTTCAACGTCCAAAAAAAAACAGAAGAAATGGTATAGCGGTAAAAAAAAGCGACATACCTTTAAATTTCAGCTATCTATGCACTATACAACAGGTGAAATACTGAGTGTATGTGGAAGTCATGGAAGCATGCATGATTTTAAAATATTTAAAAAAAGCATGAGGAAATTAAAATTTAAGCCCTTTTTTATCGTTGATAAGGGGTATTTAGGGATAAAGAAATTGGGTTTTGGATGCCTCATGCCATCTAAAGCAAAGAAAACTGAAAAACTAGATTCTGAATTAAAAAAGTTAAATAAAGAGATTGGTCGTAGACGAATTCAAGTAGAGCATGTATTTGGAAGGATGAAATGTTTTAAGATTTTATCTTGTGTATATAGAAATCGTCGTAAACGATTAAACCTGCGGTTTAATTTACTTGCTGGCATATACAATTTAGATTGGGTGAAAGATAAACTATTAAATTGATTGAAAAATGATTTATGAAGGAAGTCTAATGATTTCGTGCCTGAGGTAAAGAATCCGCACGAGAACCAAAATCAGGATGAAGACCTTGACGATGACGTTAATCTTCAAGTAGGTGATACCACGGCGATCAATGAGGGTGAAACACCTGAACAAACACCAGCTGAAGAACCAGCGGTAGAGCAAGTAAAACAGGAACCGGGTTTAACTGCTGAAGAGATTGCTAAGTTAAATTCTGAATTAGCGATCGGTACTGAGCAAAAAGAAGAACCGACTGTTGAATCTGACCAATCAAATTTACAGCCGATTGTTCCTGTTCCTAATGCTGAAAACACAACAGAACCAACTCCGGAAAATATATACCAAGTTAAGTATATACCGATGTCTATGGCATCTGAGCCAATTGCTTTAGTGGCTAAAAACCAGATTAAAGCGATTAATCAGGCAAATGCTCAATTGACTACACACATCCAAAATGTATTAGGTTTTGGGGGTATAAATTTCCAAGCTGAAGTCGATAATGGTAACTACCCTACTCTTGTTGATGCCTATGTCGCTAAGAAATTGCAATATGACAATTTTGATGCACTAAAGTCCGCTTTTGCATGTGAACAGGTCGATGCGGTTGCCCATATCATTTTACGTTTTGACCAAAACTTACCTGTGCTTATTGGCGACCAGACGGGTTT
The DNA here is from genome assembly GCF_003938865.1 of Acinetobacter sp. FDAARGOS_515. Classification (NCBI taxonomy): domain Bacteria; kingdom Pseudomonadati; phylum Pseudomonadota; class Gammaproteobacteria; order Moraxellales; family Moraxellaceae; genus Acinetobacter; species Acinetobacter sp. FDAARGOS_515. Next base: position 62,398 of record NZ_RKIX01000001.1, read on the forward strand.
AGGTAAAGGTCGTATTGCAGCTGCGTGTTTACGATATAGTGCGTTAAGAGGAAAGCCCCCTGTTTTCCTTACAGATACAACGCAACTCTTGAACGACATTTGGCGTGATATTGTTGCTACAGACAGTGACAAGTTCTTTAAAGATCCGTTTATCTTTAACTCGGATGCTGTGATTAACCGCTTTGGTACTGAAGAGGTTTTATTCACTGGTCAAGATCTGCCTAAGGAAATTGAAGATATTCCAGCGCAACATGACTTGGTATTGGCAACGTATAGCCAATTTAACCGACCAAACCGTAAACGTGCGTTATTGACTCGTTTTATTAATCAAGACACTGTTTTGGTGATGGATGAAACGCACCGTGCAGCATCCTTGAAATCAGCTACAAGTCAATTTTTCTTAGATGTTATTGATCAGACCAATCTAATTAATTTCCAGTCTGCATCGGCAATTAAGAAACCTGAAAATCTTGAATTCTTCCATAAATTGTTCCCTCGATCCGTATCTCGTAATGACTTACAAAAGGTTATCGATAATGCAGATGGTCCAATTTTGGAGTTTATTTCTGAAGGTTTGGTAGACAGCTCTGCCATGATTCGTAGAGAGCAAGATCTCTCGCACATTACCATTCAAACCTTTGTGCCAACTGAAGAGGAAATTAAGAAATTTCACAATTACTCAGATGTTCTTTCTGACATCTTGACGGACATGGTGAAATTTTCTAAAGACATTCGCCTCGATGCGCTAGAAAACATTGCCAATGATGATGATGCTGTTGCCAATTTAGACTTTCATCAGGATTCAGACGATCCGAAAAACCGTTTAAGTTTGAGTGTGATGAACTTTGGATCTCGAATGTACCAGATCCAAAAGCAATTCCTATTGGCATTGAAAACTGACTCTACAAGTGATGCTGTGATTCAGGCGTTACATGAGGGTAGAAAGCCCGTGATTGGTTTGGAAAATACGGGTGAGAGTCTATTCAACATTTTGATGCAAAGTCGCATGGAAGCGATTTTAAAAGCAGATACGGCGCAAGACGTTACCGCTGATTCGCCTGAAAAAGAAAAAGCGTTTAATAACTTCAAGTCGGTATCGTCAGAAATTGAATTTCTTGAAAATGAGCTTCAAAAACTCATGATCAAAGAAAACCGTGACGCTGGCGATGAAAAAGCAGCGAAAAATATTCAAAAGGAATTGACTAAGCTTGAAGATAAGCGCGGTAGCTATCTGCAAAGTCAAATTTCTGTTTTAGATGAACTCCCACAATTCCGTGACTTGCTTGAAGTGATGTTAGATCGCATCGATGTGGTGAAAGCTGAAGATAACTACGGTAACTCGTTCGTTAAGAAGCTCAGTACGGAAGTGACATTTAATGAAAACGGCGATCCAGTGGTAAGTCCGTATAAAATCATTTTGGATCGTATCAAAGAAAAGATTCAAAAGTTCCCTGACCTACCTTTGATGCCTTTGGACGTACTACGTAACAAGGTGACAAAAGCTGGCTTCAAGATTGATGAAATCTCTGGCCGTCAGATCCACTTAACGGAAACAAGAGACGGCAAATGGAAGGTTAATAAACAAGAGAACAATACGACACAAGGTAAGATTTTGGTTCAATCAAAATTCCAATCTGGTGAAATCGATGTTGTTATTGTGACTCGCTCTGGTTGTACGGGTATTTCTCTACATGCAGCCAAAAACCCTGATCCTACAATTCCATCGGATCACTTGCGCCAACGTGAGTTGTTTTTCTTGCAAAAACCTGAGAACTCTACCGATACGATTCAGATGATCGGTCGTGTGGGTCGCCGTGGTGAAGAATCACATCCGATTATGACGACAGTAGATTCGGGTATTCCAGCAGAAACACGTATGCACTTAATGATGATGCGTAAACTGTCTACCCTATCAGCGAACGTCTCTGCCAACTCAGAAACCAAGTTTAACGAAAACGATTATCCTGACATGCTCAACTACATTGGCAACCGGGTAGCGTTGGACTATTTAAAAAATAACGTGAACTTGGCGAACACACTTGATATTGATATTTCGGATGATGAAAAAGGACCATCGTATCGCACGGCGCAAAACTATCATGTAAACCAGTTGCTATCTAAACTGATTTTGATGCCGATTAGTCAGCAAGAACAGGTTTATCAAGACTTGGTTGTTGACTATAACGATAAGATCCGTGAATTAGACTTGTTGGGTCGTAACCCTCTCAAGACCAACTTTTTAGACTGGAAAGCTAAAAAAGTCCGTGAGTTTGAAGTGAAGGACAACTTCTTTACCGTGACTTCAGAAACAGAAGCAGCCAAGATCAATACCTTTGATCTACCTGTGCGTTTTGAAGGTCTGCAATACATTGAACATGTTGAGCCATTACGTGCTGACAATCTAAAACTCATGTTCAAAGAAAGTGATGATTATCTGGTGCGTCAATTTAAACGTATCAATGAAAACATCAATGAAACGGTACACGGACTACTACACTATGCCTATAACTTTGAGGCATTGATGTACCAAAAATATGAAGGCTTTGCTAAGCAAAAGTTATTTTTCAAAAATGGGCAAATGCGTGGTGAAGTAATTCGTGATTATCGACACGAAGTATTTGATCATTTCGGTGTTGTTGAAGCCAATGTAAAACACATTGATGATATTCAATTTCGTAAACCTGATGATCACTCTGCAGATGCCTTTGAAAAAGTAGCTGAAGCGGTTTATCTGGCCAATGATCCTATTCTGACCTCTAACTTTGATCGCATGTATCGAATTGTTCAGGATCTAAAATTCTTGGCTCGTTCTATGGAAAGGAACGAAAAAGAAGGTCATTCAGCGCATGGGTTATTGTTCCTTATCTCAAAACCTAGTCTTTTTGATGATGAAGTGACGCCAGATCACAAAACAGGTGCTTTGCTACGTCTAGACCTACCGCCGTTACGTGTAGGTGCAATCACACCGAATGCGGTTAAGCTTGATTTGGTTTACCCTGGTGATAAGAAGTCGTTTAAAGTTCCACTGATCAATTACACCATGCAAAATGCCAAGCAAGACTTGGATTGGGTAGCTCCAGTGAGTGAAAAAGGACGTATTATCCTAAAACGCTTCAATCCTGAATTTTATTCTTATGCTGATGTGAATAGACGTCATGTTGAGGATCGTCAACCCTTGGTGAACTTATTTACTGAACAAAACAATTATTCCCGTTATACGCGTACCTATTTTGAGAAAGCGCCGTCTGGTGATGTCACACGACAAGCGATTACCTTAACGGGCAATATGTTCAAGGCACATAAGATTGTCAGCTCACTAGATCTACGACATTCAACCGTTATATTTACCGATGCTGATGGTATGCGTAACCGTGCGTTATTATTGCCATCAAATACACCAACTGACTTGTTTGAAAGCTCTCTTGAAAACCAAGTGACGTTTAAGCAAGTTAAAGAGATTGCGAACTTCTTTAATCAATTGCCTGTAAACATTGATTTCAACCGCAATAACTATGTGGGTACTAAGGTTAATTTCCCGTACAAGAAAGCAAGTATTGAGTTCTACTACAACGGGTCAGACTGCTTTAATGTGACGGTGAAATCTGTTGCAAAACAGTTCAATCGTTTTATGTCGAATACCAACGTATTCCATGATCCTAAAGGCGGTAAAACAGATGAATCGTTGAACATCCACTTTACTGAGCCAGGCCGTAATGAGTTTAGATTTGCGCTTGATCTCAAGGATGTTGAACGCTTTGTTGACGAGCTGGACAGTACAACCAAAATTGAAGCTGCCTTTTTGGATTTAAAATCTAAGCTTCCTGATGGTAATGATTACTTTTTAAATGAAATTAACCGTATGCTTAATCCTCCAGAAGAGCCAGCTTATAAGGCTGAGTTACCTAAGGGTAAAACCTTAGATAACGATCAAGAAATCCAGCAATTATCTTTCTAAAACCCTCCCTTAAAAGGTATATACCAGACCATACGTGAATAACAATTACGTGTGGTCTAGTTCGTATATACCATGTATCATATCCGTGACGATCACATTGACGTTTTAAAAAACAAATACAGGTATTTTATGTGCAACTCTAATCCCTTAGAGGAATCTTCTAATAACTCAGATTTAGTGGATTTTGACAGTGAATTAGACATCACAACTGGTTTTAATTCTGACTTTAAAGAAGACTTTATTTGGAATGTTGATACAGATTCTAAAAAGGACTCTTAAAACCAGGAAGGCCACCTGTCATAAGGATCAAATATGGACCAAAGCCCTAAACAAGATAATTTTGACGAGCAAACACTTGATCAACTGCAAGACGGCCAATCATTAACTTTCAATGAGGGCCTGGAACAGTGGGATGATTTAAGTTTGGACGGCGTGGAATTTCAATCCATCCAGCCTACGCCACAACAAAACAATGTTGCACAAGATCAATCGCAACAATACCAGTCTGAACCATATCCCAATGATCCCCTATCTGAACCTCCATTAATGGAAGAACCGCCAGTCATGCAAGATGATGGGTATCAAAATAATCAGTATGATCAGTATGAACAATATGATCAGCCTATGGGCGGTAACTCTGTACCTCCTGGGCACCCAGATTATGATTACGCTCCCCCTCTTGAAGATACTCGGTTGAACGATGATGAACCGATGTTTTTTGATGAAGGTGATTATGAGCGTAGTAGCTACCCGAACTACGAGAATGAACAGTCCATCATTCCTGAAAACACTTTTGATCTTTCCGCTGTCACTGTCAATGATTTAGCTGAACTTGATCCTGTTCTGATTGGTAAAGTATTTGATGCACTTGAGCAAAGAGATCCAGCCAGTCAATTAGAATTCTTTGCAGACATCGGGCTTGATCTGCAGAATGATGATGATCTTAAGTTTATTGCGGATCTGAATAAAATCCAGACTAAAAACGCACTGGACCAAGGATTAGGTAATATTGCTGAAAATAACAGTTCATTGCCAGTTGAAGACCGTGTTTATACAACTGCAGACTCTAAATTATTTCTATCAGACAATGATCCTGATTTCCTCCTTTCCAAAGAAGAAAATCCATTTGAAGCCGTTCAAGTGGCTGAAAAAACCCTATTTAACTTTGAGACAAAATCTTTTATCACTCAGCCCTACTATGGTTTAAGCCTGAAGGGTGCAACTAAAGAAAATGCCCTCAACTTCCTGAGTAATCGTCAATTCGCGATTGAAGGCTTGATTAACCAAAACCAAGTCGTGCGTGAAGCAAAACAGCAGATCTACAACGAAGTTACGGGTGCACCGAATACCTATTTTTCAGGTGAATTAACCGATAAAAACCAAATTAACGCATTGATGCGCCAAGTGCGTGACTTTTGCTTAATTCGTGGGATTGAAGCTGAAGAACTTGGCTTAGTGCCAAAATCTATCGTCATGGATCAATGGCGTGTGAATAGCGACCATACAGCTGCTCGACTTGAACAACTTGAGATTCACTATCTTGAATTCAATACGGACACGTTAACCAAGGAAGTAATTCAGTTATTAGAAACCCGTGAACATAGCGACCAGTTACAAGCTGCTCTACTTTTGAAAGAACATAAAGAAAATCAGAAGACTAAAGAGACAGTAAAGGAAGATGTTGAATCAGCTGATCCGAATGCACCAAAAGGTACACCAAAGAGCACATTAAACATTGCTGGTGGTCCACAAGACAAAGCAAGTTTGGCTGCAAGTAGCGTTGCCTCTAAAAGCTTTAAGGATATGCGAAATGAGGAAGGTAACGAACGTCCTCCTTTAGCGCGTGAAAATAGCCACGGCCATCCACGAACGGTCGCTGATGAACTCGCTGCGCTCAGTGCAAAAATGATTGCAGTCATGATTGAACTGGTTAAGAAAACAATCAAGTTGATCATTGCAGCGATTATGGCCATGTTCAACAAGAACAAAAGCCTTGATAACCTGAAAAACATTTGGGATAAACCAATCAATCCTGATGTTACCGTTAAAAGTAACCATCCAGACGCACAACAACCCGAACAGCTTGCCAATACAGCCGATAAATCAAAATTGACTGAACCTGGTAAGAATGCCGATATTTTAAAACCGATCTCAAAAGAGCAAATGTTGCCTCTTTTAAACGATCCATATACCACTCAACTGAATAAAGACCGTGACGGCGTTACCTTAGAAGAATTCGATCTAAATGTCGGTAAAGTCTATGCCATTGACGGTGAACAATACATCGTGATTGATGTAGTCGGTAAGGATTCTGTCGAAGGTATTGAATCCTCTACCCCATTTATCAAACTAGTTAAAGAAGCAGATTTACCGCCTCAAGTGGAAGGTAGCGATGCACCTACCCCGATTACGCCGTTCTATTTAGAAACGATTGAAGACAAAGTAACGTTTCTCTCAATTGAAGAACTGCACGAAGGCATTAAGTCTGAAAAGATCCATGAGTTTGAAGGTCGCTTTTTTGAACCCATTTGTTCTCAGTACTTAGAACAAGCACGTATGTTCCTTGGTGCCGAATATCCATTAGGGCAAGATCCAGAACAAATGACTGAAGAAGCCAAAGCTTCATACAAAGATCAGTTTATTCAACGTGCCTATCAATCAGGTCAAATGATTTCGGATCAAGTAAAGAAAGCCAAATCTAAACTTTCAAACCTTTTGGGTAAGTTTAAAGGCAATACTGCAGAACAGTCGGCAACTCAATCAGCACCGCAAAGCCAAGACCAAAACAATGACGGTAAACCAATGAACCCTTATGACAGTATTTATGTTGATCATGATTCTGACTTAGAAGCATTCTTTAATGACCGTCACAACAATGTTTCTTATGCTGAAATTGAACAGTTTGTCGGTATGGTTTATGAAGATGAAACAACCCAAACCAATATGGTTGTTTTGGATATAGCTTCCGATAATCTGGATAAACGTGCGATCGTTGTGCCTCTTTCGGTGATTGAAAATCTCGAAAATATCACTGAAAAAGATGTGCTTTATTTTAAAGACATCGTGAATGAATCCTCTACCGTTCCACTGTATGAGCTGGAGTCTGTCGAGCCGATAGACGAGTTAAATGCGCTTGGTAAATTTTCAAGCGAATACTTAGACAAGCTCAAAGCCGATACCATCAACAATACTGCAGAACAGACTAATACTTACGCCAGATCTGCCGAACGTGAACTTGAACTTTCAAAAATGATTTTGGAAGGCAAACTCAGTGTTGTAGGCGCCATGGTGAAAACGGATTACGGTCAATTCGTGGTACTGACTTCAGATTCGGAAGGTCATAAATCAATTGCACCCGAATACAACGCCGTGGCCATTACTAACCTTGATCGTCAAATTACCACGGAAGATATTATTAATGCCGGTATTACAACGATACCGCGTAAAGATATTTTAGAGTGGAATACTGTCACGGCGCTCAATGAAGAATCTGCCAATCAGGTGACTTATTTAGATCCTGAAGTTTACCAGGCAGTAAGTAATGCAATTCATCAAAATCGCGAAAAAGAATTGATTCAAACCTTGAGTACATTACAACCCTCTGCTGCACTCAATAGCATCGGTTCAAAAATCATTACGCAAGATGGCAATACATATATTGGTCTATGCGCCAAAGATGATGGCAAATCAGGCGAGTACTACGCCGTAAAAGCTCCAGATAATCAACTCTCCCCGATTGGTGCAAGCTATATCAATGATGTTGGTGTTGAAGTCATTAGCCGTAGCCAAATTGCTGAATTTCAGAATGCGGAAAATAATCAGCAACAACTAATCAGCCATGATGTGTTTGTTACATTGCTAAATGCAGTCAATAACAGCAATGAACAAGAAGTACTTCACCTCTTCTCTAACTTGGACCAGGTGAAACAACAAATTAAAGATTCGTTATTCAGCGAAAAGGAAAGTGAAAAAGTGATTGAACAAAATCAATTTATTGAACAACTGAAAAACAATAACCTTGTGAAAGCCGATCACATTAACGCGCTTAATCAAATTGCTGATCAGATTCAAAATACGCAACTGAAAAATGTTGTTAAAGGTATGGCCTCAACCGTTGTTGCGCCTGAAAACTCTCAAAACGAGATGTATGTTCAAAGCTTTCTACATCTCAACCAACGCCTAGACACGTTACAACAAGATTTAAAGCTTCAAGCAGCATCAAATCTTATGAATGCTGAATATAAGCAACTTTTTGAATGTATGGATGATCATCTAGTACTACCTACTGCGTATGGTGATGCCAAGTTTGTTAACCTTAATAGTGTTGAGCCTCGTATTGTTGAATTTAGAAACTCGGCTGAAACAGGTCAAATCTTTGACAGCTTCAACGCCGTGATTGCTGAAACAGGAAACGTGGAAATTGCGCTTCAGCACTTAAAGCAAGAGATCTTAACTGATCACTATATCGCTGCGATTCATGAAGATGTGAAGTTACACCGTCTAGAACAGCAAGACATGGACAAAATCAAAGAAGTGAATCAGATCCTTGAGGCTGATTTTGATAAAACTGGCCTACGCTTAGAAGCGCTCCAAGATGGTTTGAATTTCAATACTAAAAACTACTTAGACCAAGTAAAGCTTGAGAAAAATACGACATCTCAATTTTTGAGTGACCTTGATAAGCATATAGATTTAGAACTCGCACGTAGAAACGATCATGACAATAATCAAACATTGGGGCGTTAATCATGGATCTCTATAAAAACGTAATTGGCGACATCGATGCGATGATTACTTTTGATAAAATCTTAGGTGGTTTTGGTCAAAATACAGTGAATACCACGCGAGAGCGTGTTCAAATCAACTCTAAGCATGAAAAGGTAGAGCGTGAGATTGAAGGTGCCAGTCCGTACCTTAAAAGCGATTATGAGCTATTTGTCGAGCATCACAATATGTTGATGCAAGAGTATCGGGCAACTCAGCTACATTTACGCAATATCTTAGAAAAGAAAAATGAGGTTAAAAGCATTCAAAAGCTTGCGGATCTCTGCGAACGGCACCAGTGCTCCAACATCGCTCAATTATTCGTTGAGAAAAATGAAGATGAATATGTATTGCAATGCTTTCAAGACTTTCAGCAAGACTTAGAAAACAATAACGCTCTGCGAAAAGACTTTAATCACTTTTCAGACTCGTTTGAAGCCTACCGATACAATATGGAGATCTGCAATAAGCTCTCTGGTATCGATCAGCCGTTTACCCTTGAACGTCCGAATGACAGACAGTTGAATTTCGTTATCCATAGTCATGAAAACATCAATAAAACATTGTTGGACTATCAGGCGAAGATCATTGAGCAACAAACAACTGTGGACCAGCTCAAGCAAGATGCTTCCTATACTGCCCTATTTCCGATCGCAACCAATGATAAGAACATGTTCTCAATTGCAGCGACCGAAGTTTATGTAGAACAGTCACCGAAATATCAAGACTATCTTAAGGTCATTAAAAATGAGCTTAAGAACATAAACGAAACGGGTAAAAATACGTTTAGTCAGCATTACAAAGATACTATTACGCAAAGCAATCTTGAAAACGTTAAAACTAAAGAAAGCGCTTCAACTTATAGTAATGGGTTTTAATTAATTTTAAATAAAAACATTTAGGGTGTTTTAAGATAGAATCTAAATACCCTTTAATGGAGTTAAACATGATTCAAACTAAAATCACTGAACCGACAAGAACGCCGTTTAATCCTCATGGTTTTGCAGATGCAACGCCTTTACATGCGTTTTACTTGGGATTATTAGAAAAGGGATTAATCAATAAAGTTCTTGAAGAAGGTAATTTGGAATTTGAAAACCAAAACTTGTTCATGACGATCGATTGGGAATCAATAGACGTTCAAATGGATGCTTATACGTTTGATGTGAAATTAGATATTGTATGTGGCGTCATACTTGATGAACAAAAGGTCACGAATAGCATTCAAGTGTTTATTAATGAGCAAACTTTGTTTATAGCTTCAGCTAAAACCTTTAACCCTAAATCTGGTCTAACGCAAAGTCTTAACTTTGATATTCCTTTACGTGTTTTAAGTCAAATGGGCTATTACGCCCTACCTCTCAAAGAGGACTAAATTGTGGGAATGAGCATAGAAAGCCAAAACATAGCATTGTCTCAAGAGCCTACAACCTTTGTACCAGAAGCTTTTGTACACTCTATTAACTACTTTTGTCAGACCTTAGAGAACACTTTTCATTTTGATAAGCGTTCACTCAATTTCTTTGAATCAGGTACACCAAAAGAATACGGCTTGTATCTTACTGAACAGCATTGCCTTGTTTTTTTGAATGCTTGCAGTAGTGGCTATCTTGGCGAAACACGCAAAGTTACCAGCTTCACCGCTTTTGTTCTTTTAAATCAAAAAAATAATGAATCTGAAATGCTCGACATCACGTTAAACGATCCAAAACGTGTAGAGGAACATTTCAAAACTGCGTCTAAAGATCAGATCAATATTTACTTAAAGAACGTGCATGAATTAAGTAATTTTCTGAAAAATAAGTACTCGGATTCAGGTTTTTTAAAAGATATTGTGACTGAGGAAGGTTTTTCTAAAACCCTAAAGCCATCGGTTTTACAGGAATGCTTAAAAGAGGAAGTAGAGCTAATTAATACTTTAATGTGTTTGGTTAGTACTCAGTTTATATATATTACGACAGCTATTATTTTTAAGCGTCCTATTTTAAAAGAATTCATAAAACTATGTTTAACCAATGAGAAGTATATACTACAATATGGTGAAGAATGGTATTATGATTCTATATATAAGTTCGCTAAAAGGATATATGAGTTAAAACACCTTATAGCTACCTTATATTTAAGTAGTGAAGCTGTAGTAAAAGATGTTGTAGTGCTTTGCGAACTTGCTTCTAAAAAACATTAATCATAACTCTTTTAAAGGGCTAGATATGCGTAACAATCACAAGAAAGCTAAAAGGCTACAACAAGTTCGGGGCAAGACTTTAAGGACTAACCCTAATCTACAAAATGTTAAGCCAGCTTTTAAAACTAAAAGTGCTTTAAGCATTTTTGTTGCTACCGTTATTGGGTGTTCAAGTGCTATTGCAGTTCAACAAAGTTCCGTTGCTTCTGTTACCAGTAATACTCAAAACATGGGTAACTTAAACATCGCAACATCATCGACCATTGCAAGTAGCTCTGGTGGTGATACGCCTTTGTCGAATTCAAATAGCGGATATTATTCGTCTACCAGTTCTAATTCGTCATTCAACTCTACTGCTGCTGAAAACAACTTCATGGCGGTTAAAAAAGGTGAACAAGCAGCTGCTCAAAACATTCAAACCAATATTGAATCATGTGCAACTGATGGGATCGGTAAAGTCGTTAAAGACAACTTAGATCTACAAATGACGGTTTGGGGTCGTCCAATCGATATTAACAAAATGTTCAGTCCAGCTAGTCAAGGTGGCTGTTTTGCTGACATCGGTAAAATCATTGACCTTTCTGTGACTATTCCATCACTTGATACAATCATCAATGCAGCGCAACAAATGGTTGTCGATTACGCGACTAAAAAAGCGTGTGACGCAATGAAAACTGCAAGTACTGAACTTGTTGGCCCATTGAATGATGTTATAGGTGAAATCAACAAAGCTGGTCAATATACTGATGTATCGGGTGCGCTTGGTACTGCTGTGAATGGTCAACTTGGTAAACTTGATCCTGGTCTAGTTATGCCTAGCGGTGCTTTTGAGGGTGGAGATACTTATACAATCAATGGTAGTAGCTCAACTGCTCCAGTTTCTTATTCAACTGATCAAAAAGCCAGTACTAGCACACCGTCTAACGCAAAAACTTCAGGTTCAGAATCTACTTCTGTCACCCAATCAATTAAAGACTTTTTCTCTTAAGTTGGGGGTGGTATGAAAAATAGAAATAATCTGCGTAAAAGAAGAATTACTGTTAATCAGTTTTCACCTGTTAAAGCAATTGCGGTGGGTACTTTAACGGTTGGTCTATTATCCGTACCACTTTTTACCAATGCTTTTAGTCTTGGCACTATCCTTTCTGAGCTTGCAATACAAGCTCAGCAATTGATGGTACGTTCTGCTGTGCGTGTATCTACTCAACAAACAGCGGTCAGTGCAAATCAAATTGTTGATAACCAAACGCGTGATTCAGAAATGATCGTTGCTGGTATTCAAAGTGTCGATAAAAATATTGAGATCAAAAAAGCGATTTTAAATTCTGGTACGAATGCTGCCCTCCCTGATTCAGCTTTTTGTACGGCTCTTGAAGAACGTGAACAAACCGATCTCAATAGAAACTTAAAAGACTTTAACGTTTCTAAATACATGCAAGACGTTTCAGGGAAACTTTTCTCAAATTCAACAGATGAAGCAACCTCACCATATGCGTTTCACTTGGCGACCTCGTGTGGCGTAGAAGAAGCAAAAATGGGTGTCTGTAATTTGATTCCAAATGGTCTGCAGTATGGCGACATTGATACTGCTTTTGTTTTTTCTCGTTCTCGACTTTCTGAACAGCAAGCGACTGTTGCATTGAACTACTCGTCAATTGCATCTAACAACGTTGTTCCAGTCGGATTGATGGAATGCTCTTCATCAACTTGCGTTGATTTTCAAAATAAATACATGGCTGGAAGTACTCTTTCATCACTGGCTAACTATTCGGTGGCTAATAATGTGATGCAACGCACTACACCAAACTCCAATGCTTCAGCCAAATTCTTTGAGTAATGACTATGAGAAAGCGTAAAAATACTTTAAGACAGCCTAAAGGAAAATCAAAGTTTGTACCTGTCATTTTAGGTGCAACTTTGGTGATTAGTAGTCCTGTTTTTGCTGAATGGGCTACGGTTGGTTTGGGTACGATTATGAGCGAGATGTCTTCTCAGATTCCTAAGCATGCAAGCAACCAAGCAAATGATATTCAACAAGTATCTCAAAGTACCCGTAGAAAGTTAGATGATTCGACTGAAAACATCGTTGCAGCGCTTAAAGTTGCGGTGAAGCAAAAGGCGCAAGCTGCTAACCAAATTACCGATGCGACAACTAAAAATACCCAAACTATTGCCTCTGGTATTCAAGCGCTTTTACAGTCAGATACCATGAAAAAAGCACAATTTGCTTATGGTGCCAATACTGGTCAAGGCTTTAAGTCTTGTGAGGTTTTGGCTGAAAATACAAATATGTCGAGTGCATCTGGTCAAGTGATTGATCAAGCAGCTGATATGGCGACTCAAACTTCTCAAGTCGGCGGTAAATTAGTTGGCTCTCAACAGGAAGTGATTAATCAACGCCTAAACGTGCATAAAGCTGAATTCTGTACGGTTGCTGAAGCACAAGCTGGTCAATGTACGTTGTCTAAATTACCGGGTGGCGATACCAATGCTTCCCTACTGTTTAAGTCTGTTGCACCTGGCTCAAAAGAAGCTCTTGCAAGACATTACGTGCGTGAAAACATTTTAGGTACACCAGATAAATCATTGTCTAATGCAACGGCACGTACTCCAGCTGGTCGAGATTATTTGCAAGCAACCAACCAAAAAACAGCTTTACTTGCTATGCCAGCGTATAGCTTGGCGGTTATTGACGCGCAAAATACAAAATCATTCAAAGATATTGACGGCAAAATGGTGTCTGCCAACGATTTGATCGACCAAACAATCGCACGTTACTACGGTGGTCCTGAAGCTAAAAAATGGCAAATGGCGATGGCGATGCAAGATCCACGCGGTCTACTTAAAGAAGCCAATATCATTAACGGCGTTTCTGTTTATTTAGATCTTCAAACTTACAAGCAAAGTTTGCGTGAAGAAGGTTTATTGTCTGCATTACTTTTAGCGAAATCTCAGCCGATAAAAGATGATGTGAAAACGAAATACGGCCAGTCAGTGAAAGTTAAGCTTTCACAAACTATGCCTCAATTTTAAGGAGACTAAATAATGCGTACTCCGAAAAGAACATCACGTAAAGTTATGAAAGCGCCACAAGCGCACGGCTCTCGTTCAAGAATTAGTGCACTCGGTTTAACCCTCGCCATCATTAGCGGTTCTGCATCTGCTTATTACTGTGCTTCCGTGGGCAACCCGATGGCAGTAAATACCTTGAATATGCTTATTCAACAGGCTGATGCGGTGGAAAGCGCTGCGTTACGTGCGTTGGACACAAACTTATCTTTGGGCATTAAAAAGCAACAAGATGATGTGACGACAGCGATTAAGATCCTGACGAAACAAGAGGCTGTATCTGCTCAAGGTATTTCAGATAACGCACATAAAAACGCACAAAGTCTTGTAACGGCGTACCAAGCTGTTAAACAAAGTGAGCAAATGAAAAAAGCTCAATTTGAGTTTGGTGCACATGGCCAAGCATTTAAAGCGTGTGAAGTTTTAGGCGATCGTGAACAAGCTCAACAAGACAATAAATCTGCTGATAGTTCAATTTTAAATAAAGTTGGCTCTGAAGTGGTTGCTGCGCCTGGTGTCTACATGAACCCTCACAAAGCACAAGAAGCTATGTTACAAGCTCATAATGAGTTTTGTACCACTTCTCAGGCTGCGTCTGGACTATGTGGTGCTGCTGGTGAAAATGCTGGTCTAAGTTTACAAGCTTCAACTTTATTCACGACTGCAGCGCCAGACACGGCGATGGCTCGTGCTCAAAATGCATTGATCAACAACATGGTTGGTCTACCTGATGCCCCAATTGACGGTAAAATTGCGAAAACATCTGCTGGTCAAGATTATGTGATGGCTAAACTGGCGAAAGATGCTTTAACTTCTCCAGCAATTACCTCTTTGAAAGCAATTCAAGCGCAATACTCCCCTGTTGCTGGTGGTGGTACCAATAGTCATGATTCAAGTACCAAACTTGCACCGATGCAACACTTGGAAAAAAGTGTCTCTCGTTATTTAGGTTCAGGGCAAGATTACAAAGACTTTGCTAAATCACAAGCGATTAAAGATGAACGTGGTTTGATGGTCGATGGTTTAATTCAAAGTACTGAACGCTTGAACTTGCAATATCAACAATACAAGTCAAATGAACGTAAAGAAGCGGTATTGGCTGCGCTAGTTTCTGCTGAAAGCAAATTATCTGACGGCTCAATTGAAGTGACAGATCGTTCTAAGTCTACGGGTAACATTCGTAGGATTGCACTTTCACAAGCAATGGCAAGTAAATAGCCTGATTTTTTCATTATCAGACTGATAATGAAAAAAACTTAAAAAATAGGGATGGTTTTAAGCCATCTCTTTTTTTTGTTTAAAACCCTTTTAGATAGTTTCTTTATATAAATTCTCTTATAATCTTTAGTATATACCGCTCAAAAGTAACCGATGGTGCTTTGATATTTTAATTAAAAGATGCTTATACATATTGCCATGGAGTTTATATGTCAACTAAAAAGAAATGGTTGGATCTGAGTAGCTTTGGCGCTCAACTTGTAGTAACCCCTAAAACTGATTCAAGAAACCAAGCAGCCATTATTAAGATTAAAGATGTTGAGCTTTTAGAGAAAAAGTTGAACACATCCTTAAACAGCTTCTTAACTGGTTTAAAACAGACTGGAAAGTTTGTTTATATCACCAATGAGCAAAATAACGACCTTAGTTTTATGTATAAGAGTTCGCAAGATAGTCTCTCTCTTGCTGACATAAAATCTGTTTTTCCTTACGACTCTAAAAATGACCTCATTGAAATGGATATGTCAGATATATATCTGCAAAACCCAATGAGTAGTGCTGAAAAAAACCAGTGGCAATCCCTATTTGAACTCAATAATCAAAAGTCCGTTGTGCTTTACCAAGCAAAACAGCAAAAACCGTTTGCCCAAAATACAACCATTATGGGTGCGGTTAAACAATTCAATAAAGCAGATTTAGGCTGGAATAAGCTACCGACATTACTGCAGTCAGTAGATCCATTGCCGTTGGCTGATTTAGACAATTACGGGTACCAAGCAGATAAAACACTGACTCGTTATTATGTTGATAAAGAAGCAGCGCTAAATGCTGGACTCATAGAAGATACGATAGAGCCTATTGAACTAAGCAAACAGCTAGTGATTTCGGTTAATTCAGGCGGTGAAGTACTTGCCCTAAAAGATATTACGCAAATCCCTGAGCTGACCAATTATAAAATATCTTCACATCCAGCATGGCCAGCGTATAACAGCTTACCGAAGCAATTTATTGATATTCGAGAGCTGAATAAGGGACTGAATACGAGCATTGATCCAATTGTGAATGCGCTTAGATCGGATGATCATGCCGTTAATCACCAAGGATTGATCAAGCTTCAAACCTTAGTCACGAAAATCAATGACTGTTTGTATTCATACGAAGAAAACAGCATCCCGTCAGCATTGGCACCATTTGGTATAGAAACAACTGCGTTACAGCTGGTGGACAATGATTGGAAAGTTTGGGAATACAACAACCAAACTTTAGATGTAGAAGAATTCGACCTTACCGATAAGATTAAGGACCTGATCCAAAGCGTTCAAAATAATATTAATAATTTAAGAACATTTGATCCCTACTCAATTGGTGATAGCAGTTTTGATCGTGAATTAATTTATGAAAGTTTGGATGACATCGGTACAAGTTTAGAAAGCTTGGATCTCAATCAAATTAAGCAAACCATACCGCCTGAACCTAAGGTTCCAGTAAAACGTTTGTTCAATCGAATTGATCACTTTTTTAGACACACCAAGTTTAAGCCGAACATTCCGGAACCAGTCATTAAGGACTCTTTGACTAAACTCGCTTTAATGCGAAAAATTAAGCAAGAATACCTACAAAAAATTGCAAAGCTCAAAGAAGAACGTCAAGCCATTGTTGAAGCAAAAGCAACACATACCATCAGTGAGCGTATTGAAAAAGCGGTTGCGATTCAAGTCGCTGTTGCTACTGAAAATGCGTATGTTTTGGATCAGCAAGCCTATGAAGATCAAGCTTATGAAATGGAATTGGCATTAAGTCAGTTAAACATCGCTTCTACGCGTCTGAACAATCTTTATGATAGTTTTTTTGATTCAGTGATAGACCGTGAAGAATACGGCACGGATCTGGATAACTTCCTACAAAGCGTTGTCACCGATGATGAATTGCAAGATGAAATGCAACGTCTATTGGATGAAGCGAACGAGTTTGAAGCTACTCACACCTCAAATGACATTGACATTTATCATTTCAACGTTGATCTAGGTGAAGAACCTAACGGGCTTTGGAATGAAGCTGTTAACCAGTTTGATGTGGTTCATTATTATGATGAACAAGATCAAGAGTTATCTGCAGTCGAAAAGTTTGAATATTCTATTTTGGGATATTCACCATCTCAAGAATCTGCAATGCCAGATTTTAACGATATGGTGTTCTCGAATGCTGTATCAGTGCTGGATAACAGTATTGAGGACATGATTGCGACCAGTGCTGAAAATGTAGGTAAAAACTACTTTTCATTTCATCAGCAAATGCCTCGTATTCTTCAACAACTGCATAGTATTAATAGCCAATTTACGGCGCTTGGTGATGGTGATGCCCATAGCATTGCATCACAATATTTATCGGATGAAAGCTTAGAGCGATTCTATAACCTGTTAGAACAGGACGGTAACTACAAGGGTTTTAATAAGCGCATCGATGTGGCTCATGTGCTTTCTGAGCTGAGTAGCAATATTGGCAACAATCCTGACTCCCCTATCCTTAACCGATTACCTGATATTAGGTCGCAACTCAATCATGCGATAAATGAGGAATTACGTGTACGCACGAATCCTGGTAATGCACTGGCCAACGCGATTGTTTTTGCTGCGACCAATGAAGTTTTGTCTTTAAAAGAAACACTCGAAAAAGATGAAATCTATGTGGTAGACAGCTTTCAAAACTATCTGCCTAAGGTGATACATAAAGACCACTTCAACTCAAATACACAAGAACAGCTTTTTGCCTTAAATAAAAAGGTCGCGGTAAGTATGGCGTATAAGCGCTATCTACAAGACTTTTATCAAAATGCCGTGGGTGAAGAGTCTAAATCTGAAGCGGTTACTGCCATTATTAATAATGAGCACAAGCATATTTTGATGGCACTAGGTTATCTAACACCGACCTACAATGAAGTCACGGCGCCAAAAGACTCGAAAATTGAAAATGTCGTCACGTTGACTGAAGAAGCGGTAAAAACCTACCTAGCTGAAGGTAACGCTTTGATGGTTGAGCCTGAAGTTAGCGCACGTTCTTTGGCGGTGTATAGCAGTACGATAGCATCTGATCAGAACTTCATTCGCTTACTGCCGATGGATCTAGGTCAAAAGGTTAGTTCATTACAAAAGCAAAAAACCATTATGATTAATGGTGCTTCTTCGTTTGAACATATCCTGAGCTCTAATCCGATCAGCAAAAACAAGCTGACCTATGATGACCTTAAGAATGTAATTCTTAATCGTATTTTGACCAAGGAAGCGGTACCGAAATATGAAAAAGGCTTAAAGCTTGATATTGAAGTTAAGAATGTCTATGAGCATGCATCAAGTTTCTTGCCACTTGAGAAGACCGATGTTAACAGTAAAAATGACTTTGGCAATCTCTTTAAACATGGGCTTGTGCTTGAAGCATTACAATCGACTCCAGACTCACTCACGAATGGATTTAACCTCAACCGTGATTTAATCAATTCTGCCCTACTGCAGTCATTTGAAAATCGTTCTATTGAAGAATGGACGGCACTAAAAAATAAATCCCTCGAGACAAAAACGGGATCTCTTTTAAGCATTATCACCAATCCAGAACGTATCAAAGAGTTTGAGTTTCCTGAGATAAATCTTTATCTCACGGTTTCACCAGCTGATGAACAAAAGCACGGTGCGATTAACTTATATTTCAGCGGTGAACAGATTCCGTCTACCGATCGCTTAATCGTTAAATCAAGTCTGAATGACTTAGCTGCAGACGATAAGGCGCTGTTTAAAGCTTTGACGCTTAGCAATGATTCAGTTTTAAGTACGCAAGAGCAAATGCAGTACTTGATCGACTCATTAGAAAAACGCTATCAGATCTTCCAGTCGATCGAAAACCTACACCTAAAAGAAAAGGTATTGTTTAACCCTGAGTTGGACGATTACAAGGCATTAACTTTGCGTGATGCCGATAATCAATACATCGATCCAACGGCGAAACAAGATCTAATCGATTTTGTGAAAAGCAATGATGTGATGACCAATGTTGATTTGATGAACGTCTTTACCGACTACATCAATCAAAAAGAAATGGATCAAGCGTTTGAAAACGGCTCCAAAATTATTGTGGCCAATGACGGTGCTGATTTAGTGATTTCTGTCATTGATAAAGACACACCAGTTTTACAGCATGATCAATTACGGGTTTTTGATAATGTTGAGCAGTTTGCTAAATTCAACGAGCGTGGTGGATTGTTTAAAGACTTCCAGTTAAACGGGATAAAAGCGCATCTTGTGGACCAAGTATTAAATGATCTTGGGCTACGTGAAAACATACTGCAGACAATCAAGGTGCCATTATCACCAGGTTTTGAAAATATTGATGTTAAAGGCCTTAATGAGATTGTGGCTGTTAATATTTCAACATTGGTCAATAAAATTGATTTTACCTTTGGTGAAAAGCTACTTGAATCTAAAGACCGGTTCGATCTCGCGATTAAAGTTGCCGATGATCAATCTCCGTTAAAACTGGCCATTGTGAATAATGCCGAACATCAGCAATTTGTTGATCAAGGCTATAAAATTCTTCCTACGCCAAAGCACCCGAACTCTAAGAACTTCTTAATTACTGATTTTGCAAAATCATTCAAAAAAGCAGAATTATTTAAGTCTCGCGATCAAGTATATAAACCTGAACATATGGTTCAAAGCGCACCTGTTGTAGAAGTTGCCCAAGAACCATTGGTTGAAGAACCGATCGTAACTGAACCTGAAGTTCAAAAGCCTACTGAACCAGAAGTACAGGAAGCAACGGTAGAAGTTGTAGAGCCGACTGAGCCAGTTGCTCCAGAGCAAACATCACTGTTTGAGTCTGAGGGTAAGCCTGAAGCTGAAGCACCAAAAGAGCCAAAAACAACCAAACCGAAAGCCACTGAGCCACGTTCTGAAGTTGGACTTATTGAAGATACGGGTATGAAAATGCCTGGTGCGAAAAAGGATCTGTATGGTCCACGTTTATCGCTCAGTCAGATTCAAGATATGTCGCTTTTGCAAGTCAAAAACCTAATTACGCGTGACAAAATTTGGAAAAAGGAATCGGTTTTACAAGCAAAAGAAGCTGGTCGAGATATTTACATTCACTTGCTGACTGACGCTGTACGCAAGATGACGAATGATCAGCCACGTTATCCGCTTGAAAATGCCACTGAAGAACAGTTTAAAAAAGTAGGTGCTGGATACTATGACGCTGTTTTAAGTATGCGTGATGCATTAATGGAAGCAAAAACAGTTCGTGAATTTATTCCTAATGCATGTGATTTATACGTTCGTTTGAATGAAGACAAAGATCTGTTCACGGCGTTTAAATCATTAGATCGGTCATTATTTTCATTGGTAGAAAGCTATGCTGAATATGCTGCCACTGACATGATTATTAGTTCTGAATTGGCGAAAACCGATAGTACTGAAGCACGTAAAACGCTCACTGAAGCACTTCATCATTTACGGAAAGAGTTACCGCCAGTTAAAGGCACCTACTCTATCTATAAAAAAATACGTAGTGCGATTGATGCCAAACCGTTCCAAGACAAAGTAAAAGCGACTGTTACTTTTAGAAGTGGCAACATTATAGATTCGAGTACGCTATTTAGCAGATCTGATGCTGGTCTATCTGAACAGGTAATGGATCTGTTAACTGCTAAAAAAACCAAAGACGCAACTGCAGAGAATGATGATACTCAAGAAGTCTCGTTATCTGAAAAGAATGTATCGCACATTGTAGATGACACGGCGAGTACCTTAGATGCCCTATTCAAAGAGTATGCTAAGCCTCGTACTATGCGTAAGGCATTCAAGCTCAGTGATGTGGTTGTGACGGAAAACATTGCTTCACGTAATGGCCAAGATGTTACAGCACATACCTTGCAAGCGACCTTTGGATTTAAAGCCGTAGAGTTTGGCGAGTACTTGAACCAGAGCGATCGTCAAATCGCGTTAAATAACGCATATGACGGTTGTTTCGCTCTTGCTAAGGCACTTGATATAGATCCGAAATTTGTTGGCTTTAACGGTATGTTGGGTGTTGCTTTTGGTTCGCGTGGACGTTCCGCTGCGATGGCACATTACGAGCCATCTAACCGTGTGATTAACTTAACCAAGAATTCAGGTTTTGGCTCGTTTGGTCATGAATTTTTCCATGCCTATGACCATCTCATTTTTAGTGCGATGACACGCAATCAACCAAAAATGATGATGGAAAACGTACAGCCTTATCTAACTCGTTTTGCAGAATTGAATAACATTAAGTCTGAGAAGTATGCCAACATTAACCAAGATTTGTTGCAAGCTGCAGCCAAAGTAAATCAAGCGATGTATTACTTGCCAATGAAAAAGGATGACTCGATAGAAGTACTTCGCACGAGTCTTGAGAATCAAGTCAAGTTTTATGAAACCAGCATCAAAACGATTTTGGATAAAACATTGATAGATCAACCTGACATTGTTGATTTGTTTACGCCAGATAGAGACAGCATAAAAGAGAAAATTAATACGTTTATTGCGGAACGTGGCAAGTTGCATACTGAACTATCTTCATTGATTAACTTCGCTAATCGTCATGAAGATCCTGAACTTTTCCAAAAAGACGCTATACAGCATAGACGTTATATGCACGTTGCCCAAGGCTTGCATAAGTTCTTGTCTGAAAATGAGTATCCAATCCCACGGACTGAGCTCAACAAATATATCACGCAATCTCGTTCTGAAATTGATCATGATCGTGTCTTTGCAGCGCAAGTACTTGGTGCAGCGAACAGTACAGTCTTTAGATCAGTTGTATTCCGTGATTATCGACAAATGTTGCGTAGTCAGTTTGCGATATGTGCACTCGACTTCATCAAAGAAAACAGCCCTAAACCATTGTCAGATGAACACTTAAAGTTAATTTCTTTAAGCTTACAGACGAACGATCGCTTAACATCAGCTAATCAATCTCAGCTAAAAACTGATTTCTACAAAAATGCGATGGTATTAGAGGGCTTAACAAGTGCTAAGAAGCCGTATTGGACGACCGCACATGAAATGTTTGCCCGTAGTGGTGAGCAGTACTTACAAGTGACCTTAGCAGAAATGAACTTGCGTAATGATTGGCTTGTTTACCCTTGTCCTGAAGGTGGTTCATCTTCTGTAACTCAACCGCATGGTATAGAAAAAGATGCAATCATGAAGGAGATTCGCGAATTTACGGTGAAAGGCCTGGACTATATTCAGGAAAATATTGCTGAACTGCGTTTTGCTGATCATCAGCAGTATGTCAGAAATGCAATGCACTTCTTCCAACCGGGTACAGATCAACATGAGAACCTAGTTAAATGGAATGAAGTCATTAATGAGATGTCACAAGCTGAATACGATGAATATTGGACTAAGCTCATGACCAACATTGAAGTACAAGCAGATCCAGAATTAAGCAAACAAAAGAATAGCGATCCTGAATTGGCACTATAAGCAATTTTGAGATCTTGGATGCTATCCCCTGTGGGTGGCATCTTTTTTTATACGGTGGCATTTTTATTTATAAAAAAAGAAAGAATAGTGCACGGTTTTAGATGGTTTTATTAAAAATGATAGGTATTTAAACAGTGCTATTTACTCGGTATATACTATTTTAAAGAATAACGCTTAAACCCTCCCTCAAAGTTAATTTTTTAGTTTAATATAAGCACATATAAGTACTCGTAAGAGTCGTTTTAAAGTCTTGGATCATGCTATGTGACCAAGTAGGAGACTATAAAGTGAATGAAGTTAAATGGCCTAATTTAACTGGTCTTGGTGCGCGTCTTGTAGTATCGCCAGCCAACAATTTTCGCCCAAAAACGGCGATGCTTGTTGTTAATGAATTTGAGCAATTCAAAAAATCTATTGAACAAAACAGTTCTAAGCAATTTGAACAAGTGTTAATGGATGCCCATTTTTATGAAGTGCAAAATGATGATGGTATTCATGCGTACTACTATAAAAACCCGGCAAAGTCTGGTATCGATCTAAACGATCTTCAGAAGGTCTTTCCAGCGTTTACCAACGATATGAAAGTACCGACTAAGCAAGAAGATATTTATCTCACCAATCTACCGTTTAAAAAGAACATTCCGAACTGGAAAAGTTACTTCGCATCAGCGACCGAACGCCTTTCCGCTTTCCCTGAAGTGTATGTCAGCAAGCTAAACAATGGATCTAATATCCTTGATACGCTGAAAACCAGTCTTCAGGAATCGAACAAATCCTACTTGGCTCAATTTCAGTCTTCAAAAATTCCTTTTAATCGTCTTCAAGATTATGGCTATGAAAATATCTTCTCTAAAGTCTATCTAGATGAAGAATCGGCGATGGCCAGTGGCGAAAGTCCAGATAAACTAGCCAAAATTAAGTTGTCTCCATTTGCAGTACCCGTCAATTACGAAAAAGATGGTTCGTTACTGATTATTGATGACTTGCGCCATATTCCTGAAATCTTTGCTCATGATCCGTATGAAGCATTGGGGTTAAATGACAATATTAACCTGGTGCATTTTGCTCATGAATACGAGTCCACTTTTAATCAGCTGATTGAGCATGGCCGTGGCAACAGAATGTTTAACATGAGCTTTAAAGATGTTGATGCTTATGTACAAAAATTAGCTTCTGATCTTGTTGTGATAGACCGTGTGTTTAATCAACAGCAATTGCCGTATCCAAAGCTATTAGAATCAGCTAAACAAGGTATTCCAGCTTTTTATAAAGATGAACACGGCACATGGATGGCGTCTAAACAAGGTATTGAAACACGCCTTGTAGATAAGATGGTGTATGACGCTGCCATGCTTCGCCATGATGTCTTACAACAAATGGTACGCCAGATGCCAACAGGTAAAGTTTTCTTTGCCGATCTGAGCCAAGAGTTCTCTGAATTCTCTGTAAACATCGTTCCTAAGTTTAATGCGTTCTATGATCACCAATCTGCTGAAATCAAACAGCGTAAACTAGAAGAACAACTCAATGAATCAAATGTTAACGAGATCTTGAATGATCTTGATGTTAATTTTGAGGCAACTGAGAAGGCATCTATTACTGAGTCTGATCTACTCAACATTGCAAATGACCTCCCTACTCCAGAAATTGATGATGTTGCCGTACTTAAAGAGCTCTTAAAGTTTCCTGAAGAATTATTGGATGCAAGAGGCAATGACAAGGTGCGTGATTTCGCGCCGTCTATGCTTGAAATTAGACAGATCTTGGATGTCTATGTCATTCCTAAGGCTACCGAACAAGCTCAACAAATTGAGAAGCAATATAGTGATTATCTAAATCAGAAATATGCTGAAATTCAAGATGTCGTGCGCTCAGCTACACAAACAAAAAGCTTCAGCGTAGATGATATTCAAGCGATCTCTGACGAAATCGACACACACAATGTTGAGATCTCAAAACAGTACAATGAAGTTAAAAAAGTCTTATGGCAAAGTGAAACTTTGGTATCTGGCATTACGTCTGCAACAAATACCTTTTTGTTTAATAAAAACAGCTTCTACTACGCTAAAGATGAAAACGGCAAATTTGTAGGTTTTGAATCTGAAGTAGAAAGTAATCAACACAAAGCGGATCTGTTCAAATTACTATCTAAGCAATTCGACAATCAATTGGTTTCAATTAACACGCCTGAGCTTCAGGAATTTGTGAATAATGAAACTGCAGTTAATATGTTGATGTCACGCACGAACAATTATGTTGAGCAAAATATCAATGATTTTGTTGCTGGTGATTTTTCTGCGCCGTTAGAGCTAGAGCAAGATGCACAGCGTTTAGAGTTAAGCGATCTGTGCACGGCTGATCTTGCTAATAACGATAAATTAGCTTCAGCGTATTTTGAAGAGTTTACTCGGCTTCTTGATGAATCAAACTTTGATGAAGCATTTTTAAAACAATCTCTATCACAAACTAAAAGTGCGTCATTCTTAAAGAACGGTGTAAATGAGATTTTATTCCGTAATTTATTGGTGCCAAATGCAAGTGAAAACTTTAATCGTAAGACTAAATCTGATTCTGTTCCTGAGGATATTTTTGCTAAAACTTCATCACATACAGATGGGTTTAGTCTGGACCGTCAGTTCAATCGCTTTGTTGAAGTTCAAAGCTTCCAAAAGGCATTAACAGCCAAATATCCGCAACAAGACTGGTCATTTATCACAAAGGATGACCGTGGCGAAAACATCAAGTCGATTGCTGAAGATATGCAGTCTGACATCGAAGAAGACTGCAAAGATGCAAAGGATTTGTTGTCGAGTATCGAACGTCAGTTTTATTCTAAAAATTCGACCTTATTTGTCTCGAACATGGATCTCGCTGCAGATGAAATCTATGTTCAGATTAAACCAACGGGTGACATTGACGATTTAAAAGTTAAAACCGTTAAATCAAATGAATTTGATGAAAACAAACATTATTCATTGTCTACCGATGCCTACAAAGCAACAAATCAAGCGTATGCGAACATTGCCAAGTATTTTGTTGAGAAAACCCTATATCTAGAAGATGGCGATTATGACAAGGCACAAAAAATAGCTGCCTTAGTGATTGCTGGTGAAGATAAAGAGCTCAAACAAGAAACTAAGAAAGTCTTTGGTGTAGAGCTGACTGCAGATGACTTAAAGCAAGTCCAAAGCATGCAGTTAGAAGATGGTAAGCTCCAGTTAAACAAAACTGCCCTACCGAACCACAACTACAACAACATTCAGCTATTCAACTATCTGAACCTGATTGATATTAATCAGCGTACAGTTTTTGGCAAATTTGATGTTGAAGTACAAAAAGAATTTGAGGTGATTAAGGATCTTCTCAAACCTAATGTAGCTTTTCAGAATAACGTTAAATATTTTTCGCTATCAGCTGAAGAAGAGAACGTACAGTTCAATAGTGAATCTGAATACTTTAACACTCAGCTAGAAAATGCTGTAAAGCACTATGAAGATCACCACGGCGCAATCAAGATCCCTGATCATGATTTGTTTATCACCGTGTTTCAAAAGAATGATCTTCAGTATATACGCCTCTACAATCATAAAGACAAAAATGCGCCGTTTATTGGGCATTCAGTTTCCCTAGATGCCAATATGCATAAGGCTACTGGCTTTAATGATAGAGATGCGGTTAAAACGTCTGCGAATGCTTTGTTTAAGTTATCGACTTCACGCAACAGCATGACGTTTATGCCTCCAGCTAAGTTCACTTTTGAAAAATATTACGAGTCAGATCTCAACTTCTTCAAAGCTAAAGACAGTCAGCAAACTTTAATCAATAAAGTGTTTACGTCTTTACCAAACAAGATGTTCCAGTACATTTCTGATCATCCTTCTAATTTCAACTCTAAATTAGATTTCATCAGCAATCTTAATTCTGCAACATACGAAAAGTTTGAGGATCTTAGCTACGATAAAAAACCGAATGAAGTCACTGAGCTTCTGAGCAACATCTCTCCAGCGTACACCTATGTTATCGCTCATGTAGATGGCCAGACAGCAATCATGCCTAAAAACTTAACCAAAGTTTTTGATGTTCAGGCATTTGAAGAAGTTCATCCGTTTGATTTGGTGAACTCTAAACTTCAGAAAAGCGATCTTAAAGAACTTTTTAGCAATGGTATCAATGGTGAACCTGATCCATTCATTAATAAGCTCAAATTTAGTGTTGTATTAAACCGTGTAGGCAATCCAGAACTTGAGGATATTCAGCCTAGATTTATGTTAGAGCAGATCGCCGTGAATGAGGCGTTTGCAGAAAAATATAAAACCTTAACCGCTTTAAATGAAGTCAATGCCGTCATGCTTGAGCATGTCAAAGCATTACAAGATACGGTTAAACAGGCTTATGCTGAGCATTTTGTAGGTTCCAACCCTAAAGTTCACCAATACAAGTTGCTAAACAAATCATCTCAACAAGATGAAACACCGCAATTGTTTATGGTTGATACGGACTATGAGCCTCAATTGACTGCCGTGCTTCTTCGTATACCGTCTCATGACTATCAGTATCAATTGATTACTGGTTTTGATGATGTAGACCAGTTTAGTCACGAAATCTTAAATGCTATCGAATCTAAGGTTAATTTCGGTACCACTTTAGAGCAATTAGCACTTTCTAACTTGCCTGAAATTCAGATTAAACACAAAACTGACTTTGAGAATAAACAGTTAGCAAGTTTGCATTTCCAAACTTTGATTACGAATACGCTTGGTGCTCTATACGATCAAACTGCACACATAAAGCCGTATATCAAAACTGAAAATCACAAATTGTTTTTGGCCATCAAGCCATCGACCGACAATGAATATGCATCGGTTAAACTTTTTGGTGATAAAGGCGATATTCACGGTGATTACAAGTCTCTGTGCGTTTTTCCTGTTAAAAGTATGCGCTCAGTTGAAGATGTCTTACAACTTCAAAACCGTGTGTTTACTGACTTCACGTTTATCGATCAATTGGTACCAAAAGACAAATATGTGCCTGTTGATGTAAAGGTAGAGCCAAGTGACTCCCCGGCTACGTACTTAGGTGATGTAGGTGCCAAGTTTGGCGGTGCACATAAAGATCGCTACGGAGAATATATTTCATTGGAATATATTTCAGCGACATCAGCCGATCAAACAGCTACGGACTATCGAAAAGCAAAAATCGTTGCAAATAAAGAATTCCAAGCTTGGTACACCAATACGCCACTCGGTATTGATGACAAAATATTCGTAAAGGCAATGTATGACTACTGCCCAACTAAACCGTTATTCTCTAAAAATGCGTTGATGCTTGATAGCCAACGTGCGACAGAATTACGTGCGTATGTGGCTGTTGTTTCTAACATCAGAAATTTGATGGTAGATACTCAAGAAGAGTTGATTCATGCGGTAAGAAACAATAAAAGCTTATCTGCTGAAAGTCTTGGTATGACTGATCGCCAACGTAAAGACTATATCGGGCTTTATAGTAAAGGTACCAAGAACAACTACAAAAACTACTTCGAATTGCTTAGCAATTTGAATGATTACTACATTATGCCAGAACATACAGGCGGTATCAGTGTTCAGCTTGAGAAAATCATCGAAAAAACGATTGATAAAGAACTCAGTGAGATTCTATCAACAGGTAAGATCTTTGATTTTTACGGTAAGTCGAAAGTCACTAAAGATGTGAGCGATGCGATCAGCAACATGCAACGCACTGGCTTATATTCAACTGTGCTTGAACCATACGTTCTGAAAAGTGCGATTGAAAGTGGTTTAGTTAAAGCTGAATCTGCACCTATTTATGTTAAAGATCCTGTTGCACCAGTTATAGAAGCAACGACTGAAGCTGTGAATACACCTAAAGCACCACGTTTGCCGTCATTTACCAGTGAAGTGAAAAAACTTGAAAATGGCTTTGTGACTGAAAAAGTCCAATCAAGCATTTACGGATTGTTAAATTACTCTCGTACTGGTCCTGATCATCGCCAAGGTGCCGATGTGGATTCATTCAAGCTTAAAGATGACTTTTCTATCCGTGGTGTTGAAGTAGGCAATAAAGTTAGTCCTGTGGCTCAACAGTTGGTTAATGCCGTGTATGACTCATTGGCTGACTTAAAACAACTCATGGGCTTTAAATCAAACAATGGTTTATTGAACTTGGGTGTTGCTTTGGCTTCACGCGGAATTAAAGGATCTGCAGCGCATTTTGAGCTGTCTAAGAACGTGGTTAACTTGACTCGTGATAGCGGATCTGGAAGTTTGGCTCATGAGTATGGCCATGCGCTAGATGCACACTTGGGGATGTTGGAAAAAGCGGAAGTATATAAAAATCACGCTCAAATGAATCGTTCTGTACTTCAGGACTATTATGAAGACATCCCTAATTTTGAGATACCAGGTGCACGACACTTCTTATCAAATATGTTGGATGCTGGATACTCCCCTGTTACTGAGTCCGGTCGTGCTTTTGAAAAGTTACATCGTGCGATGATGAATGAGCCAGTTCAGCCAATGAAAAATTACGGTCAAGTACTTCATGAGAATGCTGAGACTGCAATCAAGGCGT
Source organism: Acinetobacter sp. FDAARGOS_515 (assembly GCF_003938865.1). Taxonomy (NCBI): domain Bacteria; kingdom Pseudomonadati; phylum Pseudomonadota; class Gammaproteobacteria; order Moraxellales; family Moraxellaceae; genus Acinetobacter; species Acinetobacter sp. FDAARGOS_515. The sequence goes on from NZ_RKIX01000001.1 coordinate 91,673, forward strand.
ACCACATTGTTGCTGATTCAATGCATGATGAAGTGATTAAGAATAAAGAGAATTATCCTAATTCTACGCGCAAAACTTTAAACAACTTCTTTGACTGGCACCAAAAGCACTATGAAGATCTCATTCGCCGTCAGTTTGAGAAAATTGAAGAGTACTTGAAGAAGTATGAGCGTGAATATAAAGCTGATAAAAACCTATCTTTCTTCAGTACGGTTCAAGACAAGGTGGATGTCATTGTCTCTAAAATTAACACTGACATTAATGCTATAAGCTTTAAGTCGTTTGAGCGCTATCAGCAAAAACTTAATGATATGCGCCAGCCAGAACATCATTTACCTACAACCGGTTTGGAAGAAAAAATTACAGGTGTTGCGACTGCAGCGAATGTGGATTTAAAAACACTATCGCAAAACCTATCTGAATACTTGATAGAGTCATCTAAATACAAGTTCTATAACCTGGTAGAGAAGTACATGCCTGAGGGTGTTAAAAATCCTCATACTCAAATGCAAAACTTCTTTGATAAGTCGCAAGACGTAGAAGTAAGCGTAGGTGATATTCGTTTTAGTGACAATCTATCGCGTTATAAAAAGGATTGTTTAAATATCGACAGTGCTGAAAATCGTGCAACGCCGTATTACGCGACCAGTACCGAAATGTTTGCCCGTTATTTTGAGACTTATTTGTACTCTAAAGTTTCAAATGAAAATGAAATGAAAAACTCATTTTTAATTGACGGCTACCCTACCGTACAACCTAAAGGTTTAGAGTTTGAGATCTGCAGAAACTTGACTGAACAATTAGTCGAAACTTGTGTGAATGAAATATTTGATCAAGATCTGCAAAACGAAAATACCCAAAAAATTATTGCTGAAGTTTCGATTGAAAAAGAAAATGAAGCTGACCAATTAAGACTTGAGATGTGAGATAACTAAATGCAATACGAAAATATTCATGAAGCAAAAACGCCACTTAAAAGCATGATTACTCGTAGTCATGCCTATATTCGCCTGTTGGTAGAAAAAAGTATGGCTGATGGTATTAAGTTTAAATATCACAACGGTAGACGTTTAACTCAAATTGATGATCCTGAGCGTGTTGTTTCTCAAATCTTCCCTTATTTTTTCCGTTTAGTTTTCTTGGAAATATCAACTTATTACGGTCAAACATTTGATGGTCTTAAGTTTCATTCTAAGAAACGTGCAACAGGAACATTGCAATTAGAGGTCAGTATTCTTGAAGACAAAATACCGAACCAATTAGAGTTTTTCACCTTTATTAGTTACGTTTTTAACTATGGGTTTTTAAAAAATCAATTCCATGAAGACTTAACCCTTTTAACCAAAGCAACAAAGTTTGCCAGTTAAAAGTTAGATCCATTTTAAATCTTAGATTTAGGTATATACTAAAAATAATTTTTAAATATTTAAACTTTCAATGTGGCTTTATAATCAAATAAAGCCATATTGATTTAGAAACAAGTTAGATATTTCTGAATTAAAAGTGTGGCGAAAGTATCAGTTTTATAAGTCAAACAGTCTGCAGTCTTTTAAGTAACTGTTATAACGAAATAGTCATAACTGAGTCGCTGTACATTTGATGTGTATGCCCTTTTATTAATCCCATTGGAGATGATCGAATGCAAAAACCATTGCATGAAAATCTTGAAAACTTTCTGCCTTACTTGAAAAGTGAACTCGCTGCCAAAGGTATTTTAAGTGCGTCACTCAAAACCATCTTTTTGAACTACATTGATCAGATCACAAAAGAGAATAGATTCGTCACCCATACCAATACGACCGATCGACAAATTGTATATATAGAACGTGGCGATGATGCATTGATGTTGCGCTTTAAATATTTTTTAGAAAATAATGAGTACTTAGAAGTTGAGTTAATCATCACGGATACTCATGTAAAGTTGGTTTATGCTGAATCACCAGAATTACACTTGCTTTATGATGATGAAACACCAATTTGCTTAGATGCTGGCCAGTTAATCAAGTGTACCAATGACTATGGCACATCACTTGCTACTTTAATTAGCGCCCTATTCCAATGTTTACTCAGTGATGATCCACAAAAAAATATCCAAGACGTACTTAATCAAACTAATCTTTTTGACAAAGTTTCAGATGAAAATGCCGAATTAAACAAGGGTTCACATGATTTCGATAACCGACAAAATCAAGCAAATATCTGGGTTTTCTGATTCAGATTCAGAAGTTGTTAAGGATAGTGTTTTATCCTTATCTACTGCTTTGTGGATCATGAATATACTCATGTCCACAAATTTTGTTATTGGTTTAACCAAGAGAGATCAGAAGCTTTTTGATAATGCCAAAGAAACACTGATTACTGAAATGAAGCGGTTAAATTACAATCTTAGCGATTATAAAGTACTCCCTGTTTCAAAAAAGAATGAACCGCTTTTGCTTCAAATTAAACTTGAACAAAAATCAGATCGGATCATAGATTTAGTCAATGCCAATTTAAAGGATTTATCCAAAGACGAGTCCATGGTTATTGAAGTTCTTTATGCAAATTTAATGAATAGTAATAGTGGTGTTTGCATCACTATAAGCGATATTCATGATAAAACAGCGCTTCAAGTCAGTGAGATTCTTACTGACATTTCAAAAGAATTAAAGGTATCTACTTTATCCGATGTTCTTGATATTTATGCACGACCAATTGAACATAATAATGCCAAGGTGAGATTTACCCTGGTGAACCCATGGGCATTATCAACCGATAGAAAAAAGACTCTTTGCATTGCTGCACCCATATTCAATGAATACAACAGTCCATTTAAATTAATTGCACTTCTTCAAAATATCATTTATCTAATTAATCAGAAGTGTACTAAAGAGACGGACCTTCTATTCGATTCCATTAACCTACCAAAATTTCAAAATAGACTTTTTGGCCAAAGCTTTTTTTATATTAATTAGGACTAACCATGAAAAACCAAACACGCCCATTTACTGTAGTGTTGTTGGCTCCTATTGCAGAACAACCTATTCATGCTTTAGTTGCGCCATCAGGTGATTCAATTCTGTTATCACAAGATACGAAAGTCTCTACTCTCGCAAATTGTCCAGATATGATCGAATCTGAGTTCGGTACATATGATGAATTTCTTATCGAACATCGCGATCAATTTATGCTGTTTAACCAAGTCGCATCTGATTTAGATCCTGATCTAATTTTTCCTAAAGTGCATTCAGACCTACTTGAAGATAGCTTATGTATTATTCGTTCTATTTTCGCTTTTGAACGTTTCAAATTAGAAGAAGAACAAAAGAATGCTACTCGTAAAGAGCCTAAAGAAATTAATCAAGAATATTTAATGAAACGTGCGATAGACCAGGCAATGACTTTAGAGCAAGATGTTTCTGACCTTTCATCAAATGTAGAGCGCTTACAAAGCCCGATGTCTTAAACTCCATTAAATATATTTAAAATTAACTTTAAACCCTCTCTTAAAACTTATATGCTTATTAGTAATAGTTTAAGGGTGTGGTTTAAAGTATTTTTAAATGGATACAAATTTAGTTTTTTTCGATGACTTTAACGCTACTTCTAACACCTCTTCTGGTGAAAATCACCGTTCTTTAAATAACGTACTATTCTTCTTTCTCAACTATCATAAAGGTACGTTTTTAGCTGATACGATATTTTTTGATACCCACTATCAAACAATTGACAACCGTAATATTGTCGGGGTTTTGCCTGTTCTTTTTAGTATCTGCCAGATTGACCGTTCAGAAGGTCACACCGGGCAAATAGTCGATATTCAACAGGATCTAAATAACGTAGATGAAGATGATTATGAACCTGTAATTGATATAGATGATACGCAAACATTTAACTTGTTCTACCACTTCCTTAAACCATCCAATGATGCACCTGTAAAACCACACCTTAATCAACTAAAAGTATTACCAGACAACTTAATCGATTCGATTAAACACCATGAGCTTTTAAATTACATTCTTGCTCTCATTGAGAATAAGATCTGGACCGATTCTGATGTATTTAAGTATGAGTACAAAAATAGGTTTTTGTTTTGCGTTTTTATCTATTTGTCCAAGACCGTAGATCTAAGTTTTAATAGCTCTCACGATTCTTTCACGAGCTGGCTTGAACTGCGTAACCTATCTTGGTTTGGTGCTAATGAAGTTGATACCAGTAACTTTGCAACATTAGAGCTTTATATACATGCCCTATCCTACACGCTTAAACTGGCAAACCATATTGTAAAAGCAATCATCAATAATAATGTGACGCCGTTTAAAGTTGCACCGCAAGAAGAATTGTTTTACTTTTTTGCTGAACGTACAGACGCACGTTCTCCTAATGAAGAGACTACACCGCCGTATACGCCAGCGGAAGATGATGAAACTTTTTCCACTGAACTTTCTAGTGCTCCAGTACCAGCACCGTCAAATAAGGAAACACCAAAAGTAACCGATGCTTATTTATTGGTTGGTGCGGATCTTGAGGATTCTGAGTCCACAACATCAGAAAAGAATGTGATTACTCAAGACTTCAACTACCAAGCACGTTTAAATGAATTATATGAGCTGTCAAAATTCATCAAAGATGAAATTATAGATGCTCCAATCATTTCTATTAATCAAGCGTGGAATATAGTGCAAGATAAATGGAAGTTTTATCTCGATACTTTTTCAAGTAGCTACTTCAATATGAATGATTTTGAGAAGACGGCTATTCTTAAACAATTGAAATCACTCAAAGCCAGTATTTTTATGAACTGGTTTGATATTAAGTCGGGTGCTGGCCAGCAAGTATTTATTGATCTAGTGTCATACGACACGTTTAAGATTGAGTTTCTTTCTTCTGAAGCTAAGATTATCCAAACTTACATGAAGAACCGTATTAAAAATCAGATGTATTTTGAAACTACGGCGCCACAACCAAAGTTTTTGAGAAATCTAAACAACTTATTTAATGAACGTGTCGATACGCAAAAAATTAAAGACATTGAAAACCCTGAACTTTTGTTGAAGGTGAATGGCATTCTTGACGGTGAACCGTACCGGGTTTGTCGGAGGGTCAATATTCTGAGAGACTATTCCGATGAAAAAACCAAACTATACCCCCGAAATTAGAGAAAGAGCGGTTCAATTACTAATTGAATCTGAAAAAGATTATCCTTCTACTTGGGCAGCAATCACAGCTATTGCACCTAAGATTGGTTGTACTCCTGAAACATTGCGTGTTTGGTATTTAAAGCATATGGATCAACTAAATCCTGCCAAAGTACAACAGATATCTGACCAAGAAAAAATGAAGCAAATGGAACGTGAAATTAAAGAATTAAAACGTGCCAATGAAATTCTACGTAAAGCAGCCGCTTTTTTCGCCCAGGCGGAGCTCGACCGCCCACACAAATAATGGTGGATTTTATCCATAACAATAAAGATCGATATGGTGTTGAAGCGATTTGTAGAATTTTACCGATTGCAGCTTCGACCTATTATCGGGCTTTAGATCTCGTTGATAACCCAGAACATCGAGCGAAACGTGCTCAGCATGATTTACATCATGCAGAACAAATCAAACGTATTTGGAAAGAAAGTTCAGGTCGATATGGTGTACGTAAAGTCTGGCAAAAATTGAAACGTGAAGGCTATGTTATTGCACGTTGTACAGTTGCTCGATTGATGCAGAAGCTAGATATACAAGGTGTTTGGCGTGGTAAGAACAAACAAACTACCCGCAGCCGAGATGATCAAAAACGAGCAGATGATTTAGTGAAACGGAATTTTAGTGCTGATCGACCTGACCAATTATGGGTCAGTGACTTTACGTATATTCAAACCAATTCTGGCTGGGTCTACACTGCATTTATTATTGATGTGTTCTCGCGAGCAATTGTTGGATGGAAAGTATCTACACGGATGAATACAGATATGGTGCTCGATGCATTGGAGCAAGCATTGCACGATCGAGGCATGCCAAAGAATGTAATTCATCATTCCGATAGAGGTGTTCAATATCTTTCTATTCGCTATACCAATCGTTTAGAAGCAGCAAATTTACGAGCATCAGTCGGTACGACAGGTGATTCATACGATAATGCTTTGGCTGAAACGGTGAATGGCTTATACAAAACAGAGGTGATTGAATATTTAAAAGCAGATTGGCAAGGTTTAGCGGATGTACAACTTGCGACATTAAATTGGGTAGATTGGTTCAACAAAAAGCGTGTACACAGTGCACTGGGTTATGTATCGCCTTTTGAGTTTGAAGCAATGTACTATGATAAGATTAATCCGTTAGGTCAGGTGGCCTAACTTAAATAAAAAAGTCTCCGACAAACCCGGTACGGTTCACGGTGTTACCAAAGATCTCATTGACAATATCAATCTGCATTTATCAAATGACATTTATCTTGTGAACTACTTTTCTAATGTAGATAAGGAACTGGAACCGCCCAAATATCACTTATTAGATATTTTGCTTCGTACTTCAGTGCTTAACCTTATCTATGTTTGTCCTACCGCATCACTCAATGCTACCAAGGATCTTCTAAATGCAATCACTGATCCTGAAATTGAGGTTTCAGCTTTTGACACATTCGACCGCAAACAATATCAAAATCAAATTGTAAAAGAACTCGCATGTTCATTCCGTCAGCGCATAGATCCATCTGAACTTTTGAAGCTAGATATTACGTAGATATAAAAAATGCCCATCATTCGGGCATTTTCTTTTTAATGGTTAGGCTTACCAAGGTCTAGGCTCTGGTGGGCGTGATGTGTATTCATTATCCATATTGTTTTCAGATTCATTGTCTTGGTCCAATTCTGGATCTGTTTGTTTGTAGCGGTTTTGGTAATCTTGCTGCTCAATTAAATCTTCTAGAGCCATTTCTTTAAAGTGACCAACAAGTAATGAACGTGTTTCTTCTTGGTATTCTGGTTCTTGCGCTAATTGACGTCCAATTTCATTCGGTAGTTTATTGTCGTAGATATATTTTAGGTTGGTTCGTTGTGTTTGTAGTGTAGGTTGTGGGTTAAACTCGTCAGTAAGGGAAACTACTTTAGCTTCACTAAAACTAGTGCCACAATTAAAAACGGCTCTGGTCGCGTCTTGAAGTATATCTTCTTCGTTCTGTATGTTTTCCATTTGGCTTAAACCCTTTATTAAAGTCAGAATCTTAAAATTAAGAGATGTATTAAGATACCCAATTATACTTCAATAAATTTTCAATTTGTACCTTTAACGCTTCTTGCTCTAATCTGTCTAAACCTATTGTTGCGATGTTCTCTAAAAACTTGTCTTTATACTCGTTGTAACTTTCTATATCGTCTTTTTTAATGGTTTTGTCTAGATTTAACGTAAGCATGAGGTTTAATACTTTTAATATTTTTAGGTTCTTCCGTTTTTTGAGAACTTCAATAGGATCTAATTCAAAAGTATTTATTTTATCTAGTTTTTCTTTATAAGTTATTGCCATTAAAGGATTTATGCTTTGGTTGAGTATGTAGGATAACTCTAAAACAGTTATATCTTTCCCCATATCTTTAGATACAGATTTCTTAATTTCCGACAGTAAAATTAAGTGAGATGTAAACTTTGCTTTATCCATAATAGTCTCTTGTATTTAAACTAAATCATTAAAACAATTAGCAAGTCATGTTTAAACTTTCTGTATATACCAATAACAGTTTTGTGGTACATTATTGCTAATTTAAAAACCATTGTTATTTGTAATAAAATGGTTTTAATGATTCTTTGGTTAAAAGGTATTAAGCCTTTTAGTTAAACGTCTAACTTGTAATTTATAACACTTTGCTTTTAGTCGTCTTAAGTAAGCGATGTATAAGAAGCATTAAGAAAAACGGTGAGTTAGCTATGAGTTTATTTTGTCAATCGACAAATCCGAATTGTGATGGCGACCAAGCCGTTACTCTTCTCTCATCTATCTTTGGACACGACTTCATCAATGCGTTTATCAATGCGTCTGGACCAGCCTCGACAGTACCATCATCAGGTTTACTCACTAATATATTATTAGGCGGTGTAGCTAGTGTGGCAATGTCGTTGGTTTTGGTTTTTGCGATCGGTATTGGTTTAACAGCACTTTTGAAAAGCGCCCAGGACGGTGAAGCTTTCGGGAAAGATTCAAAAGTCACTACGATGTTTTCCCGAATATTATATTCGATTATTTTACTTTTACCTACGGCGTCCGGCTACTGTTTCATTCAAGTAGTCGTGCTAGGTATGGTGCTATGGTCAAATAATGTATCCAATACAATTAATAATAGAACGTTAGGCGAATCCTTAATGGCTTCGGCTAGTTTGTCAGATACGCACGATCATCAGCGTGACATCTTTGGATTTAGGAAAAATGCGCCTGTTATGCTTCGCCAGTTGCATTGTATTAACGTTCTAAACCAAGAGTTTTATACTCTACCGCCAGCATTCGGGCGCTATTTTAGTGATGGTGCTTATGGGGCGAATGCTAATCCTGGTGTTAGCATGACTGCAGTAGAGAAAAAGCAAAACTACATTGATAAAACCGCTAAAACTGCAAGTAACTGGACATCTGTTACTTATAACTTCGCTTACGCTGACAGCCGTTTAGAAGTTGGGGGCAAAAAAGAGCCGATCTGTGGCGGTGCTTCAATGAACGTTGTTAATCCAGCTGCGGTTAATGCTGAGTTAATGGACATTCCTGTTTATAAACTTCGCCAATCAGATCAAAACAAGATCAACGTTGCTTTGGCAAATGTTCAAGCTAAGTTACAACAAGAAAAGAACAATCTATATCGTCAATTCTTTATCGATTTAGAAAAGTGGTATATCGCATATCAAGTAAGCCCTAATGCCACTGAACAGGAAGGAACATTCCCGATTAGTAAAGCTGCTATGGATGCTTTCAATGCGCTAGTTAATAATTATGTGAATAAGAGTCATACCGTAACGAATAATGTTCTGACTTCTGAAAATGGCTATACTGCGGTTCAAACTGTTGTTAATACGCTAAATCAGCGCGGTTGGATGATGACGCCTGAAGCTCGTATTAAAGTAGGTCAATATCGCGCTATTGTTGAGAAGTATATTACTGAACCTTTGTGGACGTTCAGCCCTCCTACACTGAATTCAGCAATCATGAGCAACTCAAAAGGTGAAGCAATTTATAACACCGTTTATGTTGCAATGGATAATGCTGTTGGTAGCATTACATCCAACAATAATTGGGTGGCAAACGGCGATATTGCCGACTCTACCAACTTAATATCAATGTCTACCGATGGTGGTGACTCAAACAAAGTATCCAACATCGATCAAAAGTTTTCGGCATATGGTTCTGCTTGGGCAACAAACATTACTAAATCATTGGTAATGGGTGTATTGGTCGGTGAAAAAGGCGATGCGGAATTATTAAATAATAATTCGTCAAGCTCAAATATCAGCCCTACTACATTGCACCGCAATACGAATGTTATCCGTAATATTCAAGATACTGGTGAAGCAATCTTAGTCTATAAAGCTGTGGCTCAAGGTACTGTTGTCGGCATGAAATTAGTCGTGCTTACTGCTCGTTCTGGTTCTGCTCTTGTTCAATGGGTACCAGGGCTTAAGGGCGTAACTGAAGAAGGCACCAACGCTTTAGAATATGCCGTTGAAAATATCTTTGCTCCTATCCTTGGTCAGCTAGTAACGTATTTGACGATTCTTGGTGTGTGGATGGCGGTTGTTATTCCATATATGCCAATGATCTTCTTTGGTCTAGCTTGTGTAGGTTGGATCATCCATATCCTATACGCTGTGTGTGGTTTGCCTTTATGGGCGCTAATGCACATGATCCCTGAGCGTACTTTTGTCGGTAGCCAAACACAAGGTTATGTCACGGTATTAACGTTGTTCATGCGACCAATATTTATCATTGTTGGTTTCTGGATGGCTGAAATTATTATCGGGCCAGCTCTTGTTACGCTTACTGATATGTTCTTTAGCTACCAAGGTGCAATGAGCATCGCTTATTCATCTAATACGTTTACAGTTATCTTTACTGAGCTGATTACGTTTATCTGGAAGTTCTTCTTATATCTATTCTTGATGACTTCAGCGATCTACCTGATTTACGGGTTGGTATTTAGTGTTGCTGACCAAGTACAACAATGGATTGGTTCTGGATTGAATGGCGGTCAGTGGGGTGAAACAAACTCAAAAGAAGCTATTCAAAAGTTTGGTGGCGCTGCAAGTACGTTGTCTGGTCCATCTCCAGCATCTCGCCGTCCTTTACCGCCTGGTAGACGTCCTGATGGTGGTAAGGGTGGTCCAAATAATCCGAAAGGTGGTGGTGGTGGCAATGGTGGTACAGGTGGTAATACATTAGGCGGTACTGGTAGTACGACTGCATATAGCCCTGTAAACATGCCAGCTAGATCCGCTTCTTTTGGCGCTGCAACTGGTGGTACAGGTGGTATTACTCCAAGTGGTGTCACTGGTGGTACGGGTGGTAGAACTGGTCTTGGTGCTAAACCAACATCACCTACCCCAAGCCAAGGTCAATCTACATTCGGTATGGGTGCTACAAGTGTAAGTGGTACAAATAATACGCCTACTACTGGTGGTGGTCTATATGGTGCAAATGCTTACGGAAAAACAGCTTCTACGTTTAATCGTGGTGTAGCTAAAGCATCAGCATCTAAGACTGGTTCTACTTTCGGTAGTGTGAATGTTGCAAGTGGTACTGGCTATACGTATGGTACTGGTTCGACTCCTAATGCACGTTTTGGTGCTAGTTCTAGTGCAACCAAGAAATCTAATATTTCTGGCCGTAGCACTATGACTAATCGTGTGCGTTCAGGTTTAAGTTCAACTCTGTCTAAGTTTAAAGGTAAACCTTAAAATCTAGACAATAAAAAATGGTGCTTTATAAGCACCATTTTTTTTATCAAAATATTCATAATTAAAAGTTGATTTTCTGAATGTTGTTTTTGTTTGTAGAGTTAAAAATAAATCTACGAACGCCGATATTAACAAGTTGCTGTTGATCTTTCTCTAGCTGACCAACTGCATGACTGTAAGCACGGTTCAAATTGTTATATGAACGGTTTTGCACAAGTAAGTCAAAGTTGTTGATACGCTCTTCTTCTAACTCAATTTGCTTGTTATTAAGCTCGATGTCTTTTGCTTTCATTTGGGCGCAAACATTGTTGTACTTGTTCGCCAGCTCATTGTGCTTGCTTGTAACGTCATCAATGTGTGCGTTCGCTTCAGCAACCAATTCGTTGTACTGATTTGTAATACCTTTGATTCTGTTTTCTAGCATTTCAATGTGAGCTAACAAGGCATTTTCATTCTTCATGTGTACTTTGTTTTGGATTAAAAAGTCTAATCCCATTGAAGCACGGTCAATCGCTTGGTCTAAAGTAGCGCTTAAAACGTGTGCGTGATTTAACATATTTAGATACCTCACTACTTTTATTAAATTAAAATATTAAAACCATGTAACCTTATTCTTAAACCTATCAATAAGATTAACACTATATGTATATACTATCTTAAAACAAAACCTAAAAACTTTTTTTAAAGTATAAAATAAGTATTTAATCGTATATACTTAATCCGTCCACTTAGCTATTAGGGACATTTAATAAGAAGTTAATTTATTTTAAGAACTTCCTTTAAGCCTGGCGATTCACTTATGAAATTTAAACCCTCATTTCAATTAAAGCCCTTGAGCTGTGGCATTAAAGTCGCAATTTTAGTGACTTGTTCGGCTTTTATTTATACCGCTAACGCCGATCCTATTTCTGAAAACGTAACCGCTACAAATGCTAATACGGCAAAAGTTCCTAACAACGCTCAAAAAATGATTTTCCATAAATATTCGATCATGCCGAATGATGGGCGCCGTAGTGCTGGTCGTTTTGGTGAATTTCGTTTGCGAGGGGGCGCTGCTGGTAGTCATAACGGTATTGATATTAGTCGTGCGAATCCTAATGACCTTACACTTAAAGCAATTGGTTCAGGTTCTATTGTCTCTTATGACACACGTTCATCTGGTGCAAGCAACCAATCAACCACTAACCCACTAATTATGCAGATGGATACTGGCGATCGAATCATGTATCGCCATACTGATCCATCGTATCAAAAAAAATATAACGCTTACCCTGGTCAACGTATTCAAGCTGGTCAAAACATCGCACACATGTCAAATAAAGGCTGTGGTTCATGTGCCGTGCATTTGCACATTGAATATGGTGTAAAGGCAAAACGTGGGCTAGATGTTTGGCTGAATAAAAACTTAGATCAAGTTTTTAAAAATCCATCCATTGCACTTCAGCAACGCGTTAAAGGATCTGCGCCATATGTGGGTAGTTCTGAATATAAGTTAACAGATCCTACGCCATATTTACCTCAAGACGTTGTGATTAGTGTCTCGCCACAAGGACAAGCATTAGAAAACAAATACACACCGTACTTGGGTAACACCATTAGGACTCAATGGAATGCCTTATATTCATCATCAACAGGAATCACCCTCCCCGTTTCTTCATCGGTAGATGGCATTGCAGTAAAACAAGGCAAAAAGCTTCCAGCACTTGCATTTAGTGGCGATGTTTCGATGGATGCTTATGGATCTGCACAAGTGCAAGTCGCTCAAATGATTGCTGACGGTACTATCTCACCTGAAGCAGCTGCAAGCGGTACCATTTATGCAAATGATGTTGCTCAATATGCACCGCCTAGAACTATTTTTGGTGGTACGGCTGATGATGTGGGTTTTGATATTGGTGCACTTAATTCTACGCCAGCAGAATTAATTGAAAACATTGGTACTGGACGTTATGGCAACTCTAAATGGTTTAATGAATTAGCAACTATGTCGATGATGGGGCTTTTGATTGAAAAGCTAAACATTATCAATGCACAAAACTATTTGACTAAAGAGATCCATAAACAAAATGAACGCTTAGAGGCTCTTTTGGCAGCTTATACAGCGTCAGAAACTCAACGCTATTCTGGCCGTGTAGATGAACTTTATACGAAAGCTGAACAACCAACTGTTATTCCTGAAGTAGCAGTAGTTGAAATGAAACAGCTTTTTGAGGAAGGTGGAAACGGGCAAGTTTATTCAGATGCACAAATCTTAAAAGGTGGACAAGGTACTCCAGATCGTAAATGTGGTTGGGGTATACCAGGTGCTTTTGGTGCGGTTAAAGATGGTATTAAACGTGTTTCTTTAAAACATGGTTATAACCCTAATGACGTTGCAGCTATTCTTGGTTTTGAATCTGCCGGTTTTAATCTTAAAATTGACAACAACGCTGGTGCATATGGTTTAAGTCAATGGACTAAAATTGGTATAACAGATATTAATGCTTCAGATTTAACAGCGAGAGGAATACCAGCTTCAATTAAATCAAACCCTAAGCAAATCACTACACTGAGTGCTCAACAACAAGTCGAATTATTAGATTTATATCTTGCAGTAAAAGCACGACAACGTAAAAGCGACTATAATAATAAAACAATAGCTGGGTTTTATGCTCTAGTTTTAGGTGGACCATATAAAAGCCCTAGTCGTGAATATAATGCGAACAGAAACCTCGATAGAAACCCTCGAGATGGTGTTGTGACTTTAGCTGAAGCCGTTACATTTGAAGGTATTGTTATGCGTTTATGCCCTTACTATTCTGAATACCCTTAATAGAGCAATTAAAGGAAATATTATGAAAAACAGATTTTTGTCTTTATTGGGTTTTAGCCTTTTAGCATGTGCATCTTTTAATGCTAGTGCTAATACTAGCTCAGACTCTATTCGTGCTGAACTTGAAAAACTGCGCTTAGTAAACGTTAAATGTGCTGCGGTTTCTAACGATCCATTTGATGCAAAACACCTAAATTGCTATACAAATGTTTATAACCGCGCAAGTCAGCTTGGTAGCCTTGCTTCTAAATATATTAATAATGAAGAAGCTCCGCGTGTTCTAGCTGATCACAATCGAAACTTTACTCAGTTACTTGCTAACTGCGATCAGTTATACGCTGGCCAGACTGCAAAGTACAAAACACTAAGCATGCAATGTAAAGCGACCAATAAATTAGGTTGGGCAATGTTTATTCCGGCATTAATGAAGTAATAAAGGATCAGGTTATGAAAAAGTTTTTAAGTTTAGCTTTGTTATGTGCTGCTACCATTATTACGTCATCTGCCAACGCTGGTTATAAGACCAAAGCTGAAGCTATTCAAGCTTATAACAAGGTACAAGCTGAGTATCAAAAATGCGTGTTTAATTATAATGAAGCGCGTGATTCTGAGTACGGTTCACCAGAACTTAAGTGCAATACACCATACAACCAATCATTAACACGTTTCATCAAAGACGTTCGTGCGGAAAGTCAAAAGAATGCTGCAGCTTGGCAAGCAATCAATACACAACATATTAAATTTAGCCAAAACTGTGATAGTCAAACTATGGTGAGCTCATACAATCCATCGTTTTTTATTCGTCAATCTTTTATGTGTGAATCCTCTGCTTTTACATCTTTAGCACAAGTGGCAATCGACCTTTCTTATTAATTTCAAAACATAAAAAGGGCATCTATAAGATGCCCTTTTTTGTCGTTTGGTTTTAGACTTTTTCTATAATTGTTTCGGTATCTGGTGTTTCAACTTCAAACCCAAAGTGAAGATTACCGTATTCAATTGCTTCTTCTACCCAATGCAAGCCCATGTTTTGCTCATTTCCTACTTTGCTTGAATCATAAGCCTCAAGGGGCATCACCCTCTTAATATCATTTTCGATGAAAAAATATGTATAACAGTGAGGGTGCACATATATTCCATCAAAATAAAATGGAATTAAATATCTCCCCTTTAATTCCTTAAACTGCTCAATTGTATGTTTACTTGAAGCAATTCCACCGCCTGAATCTATGACAATGCTTCTAAAAGATCCTGAAGGAATATCAACGATAGCCAGGCCATCGAACGTTTCTACACCATTTAATATCTCTTTAGTTTTGAGATAAACACCTGGTTCAAAATGGCGTTGCTTGAAATTAAAATCTTCCGTGAAACTAAAGATTGACTTTGTTTCCTTTTCAATTAGATGAAACATTTCAAGAAGTGGTGTGATTATATCTGCGACCTGTGAGCCCTTTTTCTTAACAAGCTCCATGATATACGGTTCGTGATGAAACTCTCCGCGAATATAACTAGCATTGTGACATGCCTGAAACACTCTATTTTGCAGAACTTCAACTTGATTAGGCATTTGAAATCTCCGTATTTTTTGAATTTAAGTGTTCCAATAAATCATTAATGCCATCTGTAAATAATATGTTTTTGGCTCGTGTTACGGTCACATACAACAGCCGTTTTTCATCTGCAGAAATCATTAGCTTTTTATCGAGAATTTTATAGTTAAAGCCTTTTGCGATTAGGACATTATCCCACTCTAAACCTTTACTCTTGTGTGATGTGCTAATGACCAAAGTGTTTTTTGGGTCAGTTTCATCATCAGCCATACTATTTTCTAACGCCCACTCAATCACTTGCCATGAGTATTGGTTTGTTAGATCCAGAAAGGTTTTTAATTCTGTAGTTGCCCCCTCCACTTCTCCAAACACTTGTATATGGTCCACAAGCTCTTGGTAGGAAGAAAAGTTTTGAAGCTCTTTACACGTTGGCCGTTTATTTGCTCTCAGTTGAAAAATCCCACTGAAAATATCTTTACTGCGCTTTCCATCAACCTCAAGACGTATTTTCTTTTCGCCATTAAGGTAGCCATGAAACTTAAAAAAGTATTCAAAAGCCGTAGCATTTGTTCTACAAATAATCGCGTTCAATGAAGATGGTGCATAACTTGATGTACTGAAAGTGGTAACTTTTGACGTTTTACTTGGTAAACCTTTTAACTGTCTGGTTTCACCAAAAAGTTTATTGAGAAGTAGATTAGCTATATCTGCAACTGCATTACCAAACCGAAACGACTGTTCTAAGTACAATGCTTCAAGATCTAGGTTCTGTAAAATATCTTTCGCACCCCTAAAGCCATATATGCTTTGGTATGGATCTCCAACAAAAATAACTTTTGCTTTTTGACGTTTGAGTACGTCTAGTATTAATTGGTCACTATCTTGGCTTTCATCTACCATCACGTAATCAAAATCAAGTTGTGGTTTTTGCAGTACCCACCACTTGAGATAGTAATCGTGTGTAATACCATAATCACCGTTTGGATCAACTACATCATTCCAGATCATTTTCGCAATTGAAGTGATTTTATCTTCAAGAACGTCATTGCGCTTAATTGATGTTTGTTCTTTTAAAGCTATGTAAGCATGATCAGAGGTGGATCAGGAAATTTGAACAACACTTATAAGTGATATTTTGCTCCCCAAATGATGTTATAAACATCAATATATGGAGTATTTTATGGCACGTAGACCAAGAAGAAATCATTCAAATGATTTTAAAGCTAAGGTAGCACTTGCTGCGATTAAAGCAGAAAAAACACTTGCTGAATTGAGTGCTGAATTTGATGTTCATCAAAACCAAATTATCGACTGGAAAAATCAACTGATTTCAGCTTCCTCGCAAGCTTTCGATCAATCAAAAGCTCCAACAGAACCACCCATCGATCTAAAAAAACTACATGCAAAAATCGGTGAGCAGGCATTAGAAATTGATTTTTTAGAAGGTGTGTTGAAGAAACTGGGCCGCTTCAACCACAAAAGTTAATCGATGACTCACTTCAGATTTCAGTATCTAAGCAAGCTCAGCTGCTGAAAGTCTCCCGTGGTTGTTATTACTATCGCCCAAAACCTGTGAGTGCATCAGATCTGAAGCTAATGCGGTGTATGGATGAGTTACATATGCAATACCCTTTTGCAGGTAGCCGGATGATGCGTGATTTGTTGAATCGTCAAGGACATCATATAGGACGACGTCATACACGTACTTTAATGAAGAAAATGGGCATTAATGCGTTATATTGCAAACCAAATTTAAGCCAGGCTAATCAAGCTCACCGCAAATATCCATATCTGCTCAAAGGATTGGCTATTCAGCGCAGTAATCAAGTGTGGTCTACGGATATAACGTATATCCCTATGGCAAAAGGCTTTGTTTATTTATGTGCTGTGATTGATTGGCATAGCCGCAAGGTACTTGCGCATAGAGTATCGATTAGTATGGAGGTTACATTTTGCATAGAAACATTAAATGAAGCTATTGAAAAATATGGTCGACCTGAAATATTTAATACAGACCAAGGCAGTCAGTTTACCAGTGATGCATTTATTGATGTATTGAAATCAAATGGCATTCAAATCAGTATGGATGGTAAAGGTCGATGGGTTGATAATGTGATGGTTGAACGATTATGGCGGAGCGTTAAATATGAAGAGGTGTATCTCAAAGCCTACAGCAATGTTTTGGATGCGAAGAAGCAATTAAACGCATATTTTGAATTTTATAATTTGAAACGACCTCATTCGAGTCTGGACAAAATGACTCCAGATGAGTTTTACTATGACCAGCTACCACAACAAAATAAGGTAGCTTAACTAGAGCAGAGTATCACTTATAAATAAGCTTTTAGTTGTTCAAACATGTGGGACCACCTCTATCATTGGTAACAGTCTGATCCACTGTCATACAAAAATAACGTAATGTATTAAGGATAATCAGCGCTAATGTTAGATCGGTGAGTTGTCGGTTTTTCCCGTT
The DNA here is from genome assembly GCF_003938865.1 of Acinetobacter sp. FDAARGOS_515. Lineage (NCBI taxonomy): Bacteria > Pseudomonadati > Pseudomonadota > Gammaproteobacteria > Moraxellales > Moraxellaceae > Acinetobacter > Acinetobacter sp. FDAARGOS_515. The sequence continues at coordinate 109,410 of NZ_RKIX01000001.1, forward strand.
GTACTGAAATCGAATGTTTTCAAGCTTAAACTTTTGAACAATATCTTTAGGAAGTAACGTAGGCTTGTTAATCTTATTTTTCAGCCAACCAGGTATATTTCTGTAAGCTAGAGAATGGAATGTAGAACATGTGACTGAATTCAGCCCATATTCAGCGAATTTTTGATTAGCTTCATCTGCCATCTTTTTATTAAATGATAGATATAGTCCAAGCTTACCTAGTTGTTGCAAAGCACTACTACAATGGATCAATGTCGTAGTCTTACCAGTACCAGCAAAAGCAATCAATTTAAAACTGGTTTTTAGTCGTGTTGCTTTATCAATTGCTCGTTGCTGTTCACTGGTAGGTTTTTGAGTAATTTTCTTCACAACCATTGCTTAATTTCGTGCTAAAAAAGAACTTGGTTTTTTGTTTTTCATTACAAGCACATCGCTTTCAACAATTTGCATCTGGCTTGCTAAAAAGTTAACTTGTTGCTTCAGTTCGTTTATATCGCTTTTTAGTTCAACTACTTGCACTTGCATCTCAAGGTTTGAATATTTGAGCTTGTTATTCTCAGTTTCTTTCTCTTTTAGTGCTGCCTGTAATCTTTTGATTTCCTGTTGGCTCTCTATGTTAGCCACATTAATATTGCTTTTGCTTTGAATATTTTGTGCTTGAGAAGATGTACTCTCAATTGCAACAGGTGTTGGCTTTGGTTGTACTGTGCCATTATATTTGGTTGTCTCTGAGATCTTATCCCATAGTGAATATGTGCGTAATGGCGCTGGTATATTTTGATTTGGTGTTGAAAAACTGGTGCGTAAAGCATTTGCACTGTCTTTAGATACAATGTCTCCAGAACTATTAATTTCAGTAAAGCCAGCATAAGCAAGTGAAACAACTGTTGAAACTGCTATTGCACCAATTACCTTAAAATAGTTTGATTTCTTCATTAGAATGCCCCTTTCAAGCGCTTATTTTTTGCCGTTTGATTTGATGATTTTCGAGTGATTGTGTTGTTTTCTAAATTGATAGAAACACCTACATTCATGACCTGATTTTTCTGTGGGTTGTATTGAATAAAGACCAGTTCTTTTGCATATTTCTTTGCGTGTGTTAAACGTTCAGCATGAATTTCATCAAGATTAAATCTGATTTGCATTCGCGATATATACAGCTTGAATAACTGATCATTTACTTCAGCTAAATTTAAAACTAAGCCTTTTTCATCTATAGAAGCAGACTCGAAAGTTAAATCATTTAAAAACCAATTTTCGGGTTGTATTAGTAAATAAAACTTTTCAACTTCGCTTGTGATTGCATATGAAAAACAAAACTCATTCACCTGATAGGTGCTTAAGCAAATGGTTTCATTGTTATAGCCACGTTTCATGTTTCGGTCATATGAGCTCAACCACCAAACTAAATAGTGTCGTGCTTCCAACTCTTTAACGGTTATTTGTGCTATTTCTGAGGCCTTTAGCTGTAATGCTTCAAGGTTTTCTATTCGTCTAGCTCTCATAGATAATTCACCTTATTTTTCTTGAAAGCATGAGTTATCAAAAGCCATTGAGTTAGGATCTAACCCCATGTTTTTAAGAGCCAAGGCTTTACCGTCAAGTTCAGGGTTATCAGATGTGCTTAGTTGTTGCGAACTTGTTTCTGAAGATGCATTTTTCGCATTAGTACCTGAACCTAAAAAGTAACCGCCTCCAGCAAAAACAACTACTGCAGCTACAATGCCCATAGCTGGCCAAGACGTTTTAAAACTAGAGAATCTATCTGCTAAAGATAAGCTGTATTTTTCTTCATTAGAACGTATAGGGCTGTCTGTAACATCAGCCTTATATTCATTTAGAGCTTGATGCCAAACTTCCTTTATGTAGCTCTGAAGTTCATATGTACTGAAACGAACCTTGCTTTTGTTTAAGTAATAGCATGGCTCACTAATAAGAATTTCTGTGTTTTCGTCAGACTTTAAGAAAACTTGTCCTCTAAACAAATTATTCTCGACCTGATCAAATCCTTTGATCGTTAATAGTAAATCCGTGGCCTTTGCATCTATATTGAAGATGCTCACCTGGCGATTTCTATCCGTATCTCCAGAAAGGTCAGAATCTAAAAACATAGACTCATTGTTTATCTTAGAGAAATAAGGTGAAAAGTTTCCGACAATCGATTGGAAAGCTTTCAATTGAGTTTTGTTCATCTCAATTCCCTCTTATTTGAAAATATAGTCAAGAGTGGCTGTTTCTGAAGTTCCTCTACGAGCTTCAACTTTTCCAGTCTTTTTATTTACAAAGATAGCAACTGGTACACCAGCAGTTAGTGGCTGTGGCTTTTGTCCAGCGCTACGAATTGCTTCTCGCTGTTCACGATCTTCTTTTGGCATTGCAACAATATCTTCGTGATAGAAGAAGATAGATTGAAGAGCGCCTAAGTGTTTATCCAACTCAGCAAGTTCCTGTGGTGTAGGAATCACTTTAATTGAGTTAATTTCTTCATCTGTTCCATTAAAGGTTTTATTAATAGTATCTTCAGATGGTTTACGAAGAATTCCAGCTGCTAATTGTTTTCCGTTTTCACTTTGGTTTAGAACTAAAGCTGGAATCCATTTAATAGTTGCACCGCTTTTAACGTATGAGCGAGAAAGGTTGAATGTTTCGTGACAATATTTACAGCGTGGATCGTAAATGATGTATACAGTGTTGTTATCATTCGCTTTCCCCTCTTTAAACCCTGAAAGCGTTTTTACAGCTTTAAAGACTGGATGATTGTATGCACTGGCCAAATTCCCAACGGAAGCTGTTGGTTGTTGTGCTGGTGTATTCATTTTTTTTGCAGTTAATTTAAGAGGCTCAGATATATTTTTTTTAGTAGCAGAATCCCAAGCTGTACCATGTAAGATGACTTTTTCATCGGATGTTGTAAAAAACACCGCATTTTTCCCATTAGGTGCCTCAAGAATCCAAGAAGTTAAACCTCCACTAAAGGGTTTAACTTCTTTTACTTTGCCCATTTTTTGCATCTTAGAAGTAAGGTCCTGAGATGGTGCAGCGTAAGTAGAGATTGTAATAATACTAATAGCGCAACTTGCTACTATTTTAGTGAAATTATTTAAAAGCATTTTAGAGTATTACCTTTTAAGCCATGTTTTAGCAGTATAGTTAAAATATGGTTTTAAAAAAATAGTTAAATAAAAAAGACCGGTGTTTTAATACCGGTCAATTATAACTTATAAGTTTAAGACTAAAACCCTTTTTGCTTATTTTTTTGTATTTCATCCTGTGGTATTTCTACGCTCACCATATCAAAAACATGATCGTCACTATACTTAAAATCATCTTTATCATTGTTTTTAGAGTTATAAGATCCGTTGTTTAATTCCTTGTCCGTAAACTCTACTACTCGAATAATACTGTTCACATCTTCAGCAGCTTTTTGTCTAGCTTCAGTCATGGCAAAACTCAATAATTCGTATTCAAAACCAACAAGGCCAATGTTAAAGTCTGGCTCTTCTAATGGCTTCCCTAATTTCACCTCAATTAGATAATGCGAGATTGGACCTAAACCCTCACTAAACAAAGACGGTCTACCAATATTCTGTATGAATGCGTATGCAGTTCGATTGTATAGTTTTAACCAGCGTATATCTGTTGGTGGCATTACACCTAGTTGTCTTGCTGTTAATACAACCTCACACAAAATAGTTCTTACATATGCATGGTTTTTAAAAATCTTAGTAGCAACGGGATGTTTAATGTATTTGTGAATTCTTTTTCTAAGGAAATCAAAATTAAACCCTACAAGCTTACGATCGCCCTCAACATACTGATTTTCAATTGCAAACAATGGGTTGTTAGGTATATTTTTTGTGCAAATATCCCAATAGTAATTAATTAATGTTGTTGAATCTTTTTTGATTTTACGGAACTCTTCATCATCCATAGATTCATCGGTCGCACATGCTACTGGTAAATACAAAGCTAGCAAAATTGTATCAACATCGGATAAATACGATAATTCATCGGGTGATGTTTCTTTTGAATTATCAAGGGTTATCCAAAGATCCCCTAGTTGTTCACGTAAGACATTTAAAAACTTCTCTTCATCTATGATAGGTACTGTTTCACTTTTATCATTATATTCTTTCGTTACTCCGTTGATTGTAATGTTCACAAGGCGCTCTTTAGTTCCTGTAATTAATTCATGCCTATTTGCAAACTCATAAGTTGAATCTAGCGCTTTAAAATGACCATTGTTCGTATCATATTTTGACAAGTCTAATGGACCAAAAACCTGTAAGTGTCTTTGGTTTGGAATTTGTTCCTCTATGAACTCTTCTAGGTTCATGCTTTTGATAAAGCCCCGTGCTGGATGCTCGCTGTTGAAGCGGTCATAAGCTTTCTTTATCCAAGGTGTTGCCAGCAAAAATATTAATAAATTCCATGCTTGACTGGCTTTTGAAATTTGAAAAATAGTGACTTCGCTAAACTTATTTTGACAAAATAATGGAAGCCAATTGTTTGTTGGTTTACATAGGTGTTCTGTTGAATACACCAACTCACTTAGTAAAGGCACGTAGTTAAGCCCGATAGCTTTGAATATGCTATGTATCCACCATAGAGGAATAATTAAAATGCCTTTTGTGTATACTAAAAACCCTACAATTTGAGGTTTATAAGCAAACCATACAGCCAAAAAAGCCACTAAAACCATAACAACAGTAAATATATAAATATGATTCTCATGTACAAGCTTATCTTTTGGATCTGCCATTTTATAGCCTATTAATATGTGTATTGTTGGGTATTATATAGTTAATATTGGTTTTAATCTAATTCCCCTTAAACCTTTTAAGGATTTTAAGTCTGGTTTTAAGCTCTTGACTAAAGTGGCACTTAATACCTTTTAAAGCTTAAATCAGGTCAATCTCAACACTAAGCCAGTATTCTTGGTCAAATACTAAAAAGAATGAATAAGAAGCCCTCCCCTACTAGACATTTAAGTGGATTAACCGCCTATATAATAAATTTCTCTATAAATATTGTTGGTAGTCTTTTTATTGAATAGGGCACTCCCCTACTCAGCTAATATAGATCATTTTCAGTTGTGCATTTCACAACGTCTACCCATTTATTTAACTGTAAGTAGTAGTAAGCCCTCCCCTCTTCTTGGCAACTCCCTTTTTATCAGTCTGATAATGAATAAATCAACGATTTAGAATCGAAAAACCGTTATCAGCCTGATAATGAAAAAACCACGCCAAGGGATCTAAAGCAGTTATCAGTCTGATAATGAAAAAACCACGCCAAGGAATCTAAAGCTGTTATCAGTCTGATAATGAAAAAATCCACGACAAGGAATCTAAAGCTGTTATCAGTCTGATAATGAAAAATCCACGACAAGGAATCTAAAGCTGTTATCAGTCTGATAATGAAAAATCCACGACAAGGAATCTAAAGCTGTTATCAGTCTGATAATGAAAAAACCACGCCAAGGGATCTAAAGCTGTTATCAGTCTGATAATGAAAAAACCACGCCAAGGAATCTAAAGCTGCTATCAGTCTGATAATGAAAAAATCCACGCCAAGGAATCTAAAGCTGTTATCAGTCTGATAATGAAAAAAACCACGCCAAGGAATCTAAAGCTGTTATCAGTCTGATAATGAAAAAACCACGCCAAGGAATCTAAAGCTGTTATCAGTCTGATAATGAAAAAACCACGCCAAGGAATCTAAAGCTGTTATCAGTCTGATAATGAAAAAATCCACGCCAAGGAATCTAAAGCTGTTATCAGTCTGATAATGAAAAAATCCACGACAAGGAATCTAAAGCTGTTATCAGTCTGATAATGAAAAACACATAAGATATGGACACATGTTAGGCATATAGATTGAAAAAGTTGAAATATATTAAAAATAAAGTGAAAAAGTATTTTAAATATTTTTCAAATATTGTATTGTTTGACTTTACTTGAAAGGTGATTGAAAAATGGAAAAGAACTCAGGAAAAACTTATATTTGTACAAGCATCCACTTTAAAGGTGGTGTGGGCAAAACAACATCTACGGTGAATTGTGCTGCTAAGCTTGGAAAATTAGGTTATACGGTTTTAGTAATCGACTTAGATAGCCAACGTAATGCAACAAAACATATTTCAAATGTTCCAGATATTAACGATATAGATGGCACTCTAAAAGATATTTTTGAAAACTATAAAACAATTAACATTCACGATGTTATACAAGGTCCAGATAAAACCAACTTTGAAAATGTGTCTTTGATTGCTTGTGCTAATAACATTCGTGATGTTGAAATCAATATTCAGCGTTCTAGTCCAGTTCCTAATGAAATTATTAGAAGTGTATTAAGAAAGATAAAAGGGGATTTCGACTTTATTTTGTTAGATTGTCCACCGCGAATGGAAACTCTAACTTTTAATGCTTTGTTAGCATCAAACAGTTTATTAATTCCATTACAGGGTGAATACAGTATTCAGGGTTTGGAAGATATACTTAACTCTATGGATGACTTAGAGACAAGCAATCCAGATTTAAAAATTCTATCGCCAGTACTAAACTTTTATAACAAGCGTAATACAGTGGATCTTACCTTGGCTGAAGATATTCGCAATGAATATGCTCAACCAAAATTGCAAGAAAAACTGGTAAATAAGGAATTAATCTGTATTCCAAATGCTACGGTTTTTAGTCAAGCATCATATGTTAAGTGTTCCGTATTTGATCTGGATGCTGGAAAAGAAACACCAGCAAAACAAGCAATTAATCAACTTGTAGATCTAATGGTTTCTGAATACAAAAAATTATAAGGTGCTGATATGAACTTTAAAGATAAAGTAAAAAGCATGAAAAAAACATCTGTTGCTAATGCAACAGGGAGTGATGCTCAAGTTACTGATGTAAAAGAAAATACAGTGACTCCAACTATAGAAGAGGGGAGTCTTAACCCACTAGCTAAGCGAGAAACAAAAAATATTGTTAGCGGATCTCATTTAGAATCAATCGACATTGATTTAATTGATCCATCACCTTATCAACCACGTATCATGAATAAACGTGTATATGAGAAGTTGCCAATTTTGGCTGCTGATATAGAAACTAATGGACAAATTAACCCGATTACAGTTCGACAGAAGGGTAATCGTTACGAGTTAATTGCTGGTGAGAGACGTTTTAGAGCAATTAAAGAGATTTTAAAGCTCAAGAGAATTACTGCTTTAGTTAAAACATCTATGAATGATGATAAAGCTGCTATAACAGCTTTATTGGATAATACTGCTAGACAAAATCTTTCAGATTTTGAAAGCATATTAAAAATCAAGCAATTATGTGAAGAGTTTGGTTATCCTTTTGAAAGTTATGAATTTGTTACTGAAAAATTTGCGATTGATAAGTCGAAGTATTTCCGTCTCAAATATATTCTAGACTTACCTGAGTTCATTTTGGACTCTTTGAACGAAGATCCTGAGCTAATTTCTGGATATATTGCTCAAGAAGTGAATACCGCAATAAATAAAGCTTTAGAAACTAAAACCAAAAAAGCAATTTTCGACTTGTTAAGACCAGAATGGGATAAATACGTTGAAGAATTTAAATCCACGGGCAAGCGTCATAAAGGATTTATAGCTATTTTGAGTGAAGAAGAAAAAGCGAATAAGGCGACTAAGCCTGAAAAAACTGAAGAAGCTACTACTGAAGAACAACCGAGTAAGATTAAATTCGATTTTAAGACAGATAAGGGCGTTAAATTTGGTTCTATGAGTTCTGAATGTGGTACCAAAGGTAAGAGTGTACTTAAGTTGCGAGTAGCCTTGGATGCAGATATTACAGAAGAGAAAGCTAGAAAAATTGAAGAGTTTTTTAAGAGCTTGAATGATTGAAGTTTCAAAACTTTGAATGAAAAAAACCGGCATTGCCGGTTTTTTTTATAATAGATCTGGATTAAAAGTCTGGTTAAGCCAATCCGAACTACTTGGATTGGTTACTGGTTTTGATTCAGATACGTTTTGACTTGGTTTAGCATTATTAATTTCGGACGTTTCGGTATTTTGAGATGTTTCAACGGTAGGGGAGTGGTCCTGAATGTTTTTATGTTCAGTATGTTTAGCTTCCTTTATCTTAACTGCTTTTTGAACAGGAACCTCCTTGCTCTTGATAGAATTAGTTACGGGCTTTTTAGGTGATTGTTCAATTTGCTCCTTACTACTTTCTGGTATTTGTATGGATATATGATCAAGATACTTTTTTTCAAGATATTCAATATCGTACACATAGTAAGCAGTATTAAACTTGGTGTATGTTTCAACACAAGTACTTAAGCCAAACCTTAATAGGAAAGAATTGACAGAATATAGGCTTGCCATATCCTCATTAACTTCATACAACTTATAAAGGTATGAAAGCTCAATTAGAACCGCTATACCAGCATGTAAAACAGCAGTTATGTAATTTCTACGAAGCTTTCCTTGAGGATGTTTTTTAATTGAATTAAATAGTTTTTGATTTGCATTTTTATCTATTTTCATTCGTACAGGCTGTGCAAACGTCTCGTCTATTTCATTTTGCACTGGCGCATTTAGAAAAATCTTCTGCTTGTCAGTACAAAAGATAAATCCTAAATACAGCAGACTTAAACTAAAAGCGTTTAAGTCTAGACCTGGTAGATTTCTATTAACACTACTAATCACATCAAGATCTTCTCTTGTTAAGTGAATTAATTGATAGGATAGTTGTATGTAGTTTGAATCTGTCATTTGATTTCTGCGTACATTTTATACATGTATTTAGCTAACTTATATAAACCTTTAGCATTGGCGTACTCTGGTGATTCAGCGATTCTTACGTTCGGTAAGTCGTACTTTTCTTTAATCTCTTTTTCAAGAAAAGCTGCACCGCCTCCACAAAATAATACTAATGCTAAATCATCGCCTCCACCGATCTGTTTAGAGATAAAGTTATTTAATTCGATCATGAATTCGTTTTTAGCTTGCTGAATTAAACCTGTAATATCTTTGGCTTGAGATCCTATACCATAAGTTCCAGATTTTAGTGCGAAATCTAGCCAGTTAGCGTTAACTGTTTTATAGCCAGATTCAAGAATTAAGCTAGTGATTCGTTCATAGATGGTAAGAATACCAAGGTTACGTGATGTAGAACGATGGCCATCAAGCATGTTTCCTCCATCTAATGTGACTACAATATCAGTGGTTTTACCGCCAATATCGATTACAGCACATTCAGAACTTATTAAAAGATCACTATCTTCTGAACCGTTTCCGTGTACATCAATAATCTCATTAAAATAAGCTGTTTGAGCTTCACATTTAACAATATGTCTTTTAATGATATTAAGCGGTTTACCAGCTTTATGATCTTTTAAGTTGAAGCAAACATCACCATTGAGTAGAAAATTAGTTTTCATATCAATAAGTGGCATGTTTTTGGTTTTTTCAGGTGTGTAATAGCGACTAACAGGAAGTGAAGTAGCGATTGCAAACGCTCTACCATCATATGTTCCGATATGGTCAATATAGGCCTTAATTGCCTGGTGTATTAGTGCCTTGTTATATTCAGATGTCGGGTATTCGTCTGTTCTGGTATCCAGAGGAACACTACTATTGATCTTCTTACCAACTGTATAAAAGTTTTCATTAACTTTAACCACATAATAGTCAGTAGAATCCTCTTCGCCAGTGAGGACTTTTCCTGAATAAGCAATACTAGGAATAGTCAGTTTGATTTCATTTCCATCTTGATCTAGACCAGCATAAAGCTTTGTACCGCCATGTCCATCATCAATACCTAGAACAATATAACGTTCTTCAATCGCTGGTTTTTCATTTTGAGTATTTTTCATAAGTTTACCTTTCAATTTTTCAAGATTTACAACGAGTAACGTCTTCTACCGCGTCTAGTGTATTTATTGCCCCCAAAAACTAAGCGTCTAAGAGCAGAGGGGATATAGCTGTATTTGTATTTAAATACTTTTTCAATAACCAATGTTGCTACTATCAAGCCGATGAAAAGCATAAGTTTGAACAAGGAAAACTTAATAACAACAGCTAGAAAAGGTATAAACAAATATCCGTTTAAACCGCCCCATAGGATTAGATTTAATCTAAATTGCGACCAGTGTGCATATTGATCATCCATATTCGCCTCTTAATAAATCAGTTTGTAATAGTAGTCTTCATGCAAACGACCAGCTTTGAGTAGATCGTCAGCTTGTTTCCTGAAACTCTTACTGATGTTTGGATCTGAACCATCAGAATTAATCATTAACTCTCGAATAAACTTCTGTTGAGCATGAATATCATCAATTAAAAGCAATTCTTCTTTCAGTTGAGGTGATAAAATTAAGTGTTCCCTTACAGCAAATACCTTGCCGTTCACATCTTTAACAAGACGTTGAGCAATCAATGTATAAACTGAACCAATAATGTCAGCTGCAGCCTGAAGATGTTCTTCATGCTTAAAGCGCTTCAACATACGTGGAATAATTTTGTCTACGGTGGTTGCGTGAACCGTTGCAAAAACAGGGTGGCCAGTTAAAGAAAGTTCTAGAGCTGCAGAAATTGTTTCTTTATCTCGCAATTCACCGATTTCAACTGCAGCAGGACGTCTACGCATCGCCTCTCTATTTGCATCCGCAAAAGTCTCGAAGTTATTGGGGATTTCGCTTTGACTAACAATACTGTGTGTGCTTTCAATTGCGTCATACTCGTATTCGATAGGCTCGTTGTGAGTCAAAATATTTCCACGAATATGAGTATTATTTTCCAACACATAGCGAATATTTGAAGCTAGTGTTGTACTTTTACCAGAACCAGTGATACCGCCAATGATGTAGCAACCATTGTGAGGTAGCGATCTTTTAATGAAATCTTCATCTAAACCCACTTTTGAAAAGTGAGGGGGAATGCCAGAAATTGTACGTAACGTTATCTGAAAAGAATCTCCAGATCCACGATACGAAGTTCGAGATACGTTCACACGAAAGTTATAACGAGTTTCCTTACCTGAAGCGTCTTTCTGCAGAATACGATATGCCTTATTAATAAACTTATTATTAATAAGGACTAAGTAGGCATTTTCATCAGCAATCGTTCTTAGGATGTGTAGAGCTTCATCACGATTGATAATACGGTGTGTTAACGAATATAACTCCAAGTCTTTCATCATTGTGATGGGGCGATCTGGACTAATGAAAATATCTGAAGCACCATGAGCTAATGCTTCATATAGAAGACTTTCAAATTCATCGCGACTTTTAAACCCTTGTTTCGGATCTTTGTATGTCGTTATGGCTGTTAATGTAGCCAAACCAAAACCACGGCTAGAATCGTAGTCTTTGCGAATGTCTTTGGTAGCTGTCAGAATCTTATTTTCAGATCCTTTAATCTTGTTAACATCAAATAATGCAGATTTTGCTTTTAATGTCGAAACCTTCATTTGCATTTAAAACTTCCAATTGAGTTAGCGAACTTAAGGTTCGCTAACAAGGTTAATTTTTGGAATTTGATAGCTAGGTGCAATTTGTTCAGGTTGGAGAATTGGTTTCCAAGTTTCAATATTTGAATTGAACTGCGGTAATTGTTGGATTTGAAGCAATTTCATATCAAGAGCAATAGTGTCTTGTGTAGAAGAAACAGCCAGTGATTGACTGCTAATTGCTGGCATTGATAACTTGCCCTCTAAAACAAACTTATGGAAAGTAACCATCCCCAAATAATCTCGTTTAAGACGATCTACTGCATCTTCAACAATATTTCGGCCCTCAACTAAACCCATTTCATAAGACTTAGCAGCAGTCTCTTTCCATATTTTTCGTTCTTGTTCGTTAGCTGGTAACATTTCTTTCGGAATGAAAGTCACGTAATCAACATTGCTATCAAGTGTAGGGAAAACAAGGTACTGACGCCAATCAGGTGCACGAGTACTGAAACGAGCTTGTTTCAAGATTTTATAAGTCTGCTTAGTCGTCTTGTACGACATGGCATTAGGTGTCTCAGTTACATCTTTTGATTCAATAATAACCGGGGGAACAACAACATCTTTGATCATGTAAGGTTTAAAGTTAAAGATTGTATCAAGGTTACGCTCTTGGCTTTTGATGACCTCACGAGCGTTGCTTAAATAAGTATTGATCCCTAACTTAATACCTTTTTGCTTAACTAATTCAAGCATGGCTTCATAACGAGCTTGCTGTTCAACATTACTAACATGAACTTCTAAAGAAGACTGGTTAGATGGGTTTAGTAGCTCTTGTAATGAAGCATTATTTGAGTAGTCCATAAAAACTCCAGATATGTATAAAAGGATTTAAAGGGTATTAGTTATAAGTCAATAAAATACTTTTATTTTGATGATCTAGAGTTATCGAAGCAGTATTTAAATATGCAGAAACATCGCGTAAAGCTTCTACACCAGTAAGACGCTTTTTATTAAAATTAACAATTGGAAGCTCATGAGTAGGACCAGCTTCTACAAAACGGTATCCGTATTGGCTAGAAATACTTTTAATTAAAGGTATTGGATCGCCTATGTAGTCGATATTTAAAAGGTCATGGTTGATGCTACCTTGTTTCTTCTGAACAGTTTGCATTTGAATTGCAGAAGAGTTCTTTAAGTTCTGTTGTGCAATTAAAGCCTCTTGAGATGCTTCAGATATAATAGATAAAGGGCTTGCTACGTTTAATTGAGTTACATCACGACTAGCACACCCAGACATCATTAAACCAATTGCAAGAACGCTTAAAAGCTTTTTATTGTGCTTCATTTTTACTCCAGATTAAGTGGGTATAAAGACAAAATGATTTTAGTCTAAAAACTATTAAAATGCACTTTATTAATTATAAAAAATCCCTTAAAAGGTATAAAGCCGACTTTTAGGCACTCGCTTAAACCTAATTTATAAGCTTTAACGTATATCTAAGGGCGTTCTTCAGGCAGTCGTACCTGGCCTAAACAAGACAAATCTGTAAAAAATACTCTTTTTAAGTGCATTGTCTGTCCAAAACAATGCTTTTTTTTAGTAGTACTTATCTGAAATGGAAATACAACGTACTTTTTTCAATCAATTATAGAGAGTAAATGAGCTCTTATAGTTTGCTAGACGTCTTTTATATTCCTTTATAGTCTTATTCTTTCTTTTTATTATCTTTTCTATTCTTTTTTGTTCTTTTTTTAGAATATAATTTATACAGAAAATAACAAAGTACATTTATTCTTTTTTTAATTAAAATAATGTTAATACTGTAATTTATATTTTACAGTATAGAAGTATATTAATAAAGATGTATATATGCTTTTTTTAATTAATATTAAAAATATTATTGGTGATAATACAATTTATTTATAAGCCAGCTTCTTTAATATTAAATAAATTGATAAAAACTGTTTGAAAAAAAATGCATCTTGGTATATACCATTCCTAATTTGAAAGTTTAAAGACATTAAAACTGCTACTTATAAAAACCTACCTTATGGTTTAGTGCTGTACATCTTAAATATAAAGATTTGACACCTTAAACACCAATTAAACTGCAATAATGATAGGCTTAGATCGTATTTTTCCCTAAAAATTTAAGGCATCACAACTGGCAAAAGACTATTGAAACTATGCATATCAAGCACTTCACTGTAAAAAAGGTCCACTGTGTTTTTATGATTTCTCAACTTCATTTTTTTGATTTTTCCACTGTACTAACAAGAGAGGAGTCAAAAAAGACATTTGCATTTATTGGGCTTAAAAGTGAAAAACATTTTGCTTAAAGTGAAAAACGTTTTAACGAGTACTTTTAGAAAGGTGTTTAACGTTGTAGTATGTGCTCATGTTTTGCATGTGGATTAAGGGTGGTAGTGGTGAGCAGTTTTGAGAATCCTAATAGCTATCCAAAGACATTAAAAGAATACACAAGTCGTATAGAAGATTTTCCGTATTCTACTAAGACTAAATATGATATTGAGCTTAAGCAAAAGATTGATAAACATTTAGATAGTTCAGAGCTAGATTTAAAAATGTTATATGAAAACATATATTCTGAATTTAAAACTAAATCTGAAAATGGTTATTACGCGGAATCTACATTTAGAACATATCGTGCATATTTAGTGTATGGAATCGGTCTAAAGCTTAATGAGTTAAATAATGGCTCTATTAATGATGAAGATATAGATGCTGGTTTTGATGAATATTTTTTAGAAGAATTATATTTAAGAATCATTAACACAAAATATACAGCTAATAAGGACAAACCTAAGCGTACTTCTGAGCTGAAAACAAAGTACTTTGAACGCACGTTTTACAACTACTTGGTAAGAGAATTCGAGCATAAGAACGAGAGTAACACCAGGGTTAGTGAGTTTGATCGGATGATGGTTGCTTTTGTTGATGCCAATCTTGTTGTTGGATTGCGTCCTGTTGAGTGGTTTTCCGTTTCATTCTGTTGTGCAGTAAAAGGACCAAAACTGATCATGATTGTGGAAAATGGCAAGGCTACACATGGTCGGGCTAATGGACTTAAAAGGTATTTAATACTTGATGACCTTAAACATGAAGATCAAGAAAAGATATACCTTTATTGGAACTTGCTAAATAGGTATGTGAGAAAGGTATCTAGTTTAAATAAAAGTAGTGGCTATACCTTTGGATGGGATGAAAAACAGACTTTTATTAAAATACTGCAAGAGCGTTTACGTTTAAGTTATATCAATTACTTTAAGCTTAGAGGCAAGGTTTTAACTAATGAAGATCAACGACCTACTTTATACAGTACAAGGCATCAATGTATTGCAAATGCTAAGGTAAAGGGTATTGATAAGTTTGTGATAGCCGGTGCTTTTGGACATGCTGGTAAAGATACTGCTTCTAACTTTTATGGGCGAAAGTGGAGAGGCCATAGTGGTTTTAGTATAAAGCCTACTTTAGATTCTATTGAAAACGTTAATGGTAGCCATGAATTTGTTAAAACACTTTTAGCTAATAACCTAGATACCTTTTATTATTTTGATCTTAATATAGCAAATGAGTTTAATACCGACTATTATAAGGACGAATTAAAGTCGGGTTTAGTGATTGACTAAATGGATAACTCTAAAACTAATTTGACTACTTCAACATGGGGTTCTCCCTACGCTGAAGTATCAATAATAGGTAAAAGAAAATACGCAAGGCTTTTAAGAGTGTTGGTTAGTACGTTTGCCTCATTGTGTATTTTAACCGTTTTAACAACGCTTAGTTTTGTAGCTTTTAAACTCACCACAACAGATTTTGAATCTTTGGTTTTTGATGACGGCACACCAGTTAAGTGTGTGCTTAGCTCTAAATCAGATCGTCCAATTCCATCTGTTATATATCAGCCAGCGAAATAGGAGTGCTGTTGTGTCTAAAGACAAATCTAATGAAAACGCTGAAATAGGTTCTTGTGATCCTAGTCTTTGGCTCAGAAAACAGGTGGATGAAAAAGATAAGGAGATTGCAAAGTTAAGACGATGGCTTGTTTTCGTGTTTTTCGCTTTTATCGTGAGTGCTGTTCTTGCGATGATTATTTTTGCTGCCTTTAATGCATACCCAAAAGTCAAAGCTGTTCAAACAGTAGATAACTCGGTTATCTGTCCAATCGAAGCATCAAAAAACCCTCGCGTTACTGACGTTGTTATTTCTGAATTCGGTAAGAGTGCAATTCTTTCTGTCTACAACTTTGATTTCTTGAACTGGCGTGACGTTATTAACAATGCTGGTTCAATGTATTTCACTGAGGGCGGTAAAGATTCATTGATGAAGCAAATCGCTCAATCACAAACAGTTGGCACAATCGTACAAAACAACCTAACGATGCGAACTACTGCTACTGATGTTCCACAAATCGAAAACCGTGATTTACATGCTGCAGAACCTAGTTGGACTGTTCGTGTTCCTATCACTACTCAATTCTTCTTAGGTGACAAACAACCTAAAGAGACTCACCGCTTCATTGCGACAGTTACTATTGTTGAGCATCCACGTTCTTATCTGAACTACAACGGTATTGCTGTTAAGACAATTACGTTAACTCCAGCGCGTTAATTGGATGATACTTATGAAATTGAAAAAATTATCTTTGGCTCTTTTTGCTTCTACTGCATTAACTACAATAGTTAATGCTGCTGATATGCCTCCGAATACTTTTGCGGATGCTCAATCTCCTTTGGTTGCACCTGAGGTAGTTGATACAGCATCGGAAATTGACAGACAGGTTCACAATCTTGTTGGTTTGCAGTTCACACCTGAGCAAACAAAAATAGTTAAAGGACTTTTGTTGCAACAAAAACGAAGCCTTTCTAGTCCTTATGTAAATACGCCACAAGCGAAAACCCGTAGTTTGGGTATTTCATTAAACCCTGGTGAGGAACCGCCAGTAATTCGTTTAAGCGCTGGCATGCTATCTACTATTGTCTTTACCGATTCTTCAGGAAATCCATGGAACATTGAAAAGATTTCTTTGGACCGTGGACGTTTCTCAGATGGCTTAGGTGAGCAAAACGAAAAAGAGCCAGACGAAATCCCTGAAACTAACATCCTTTCAATCGAACCATTAGATCCAGCTGCTTTCGGAAACGTAACGGTCACATTAAAGGGATTGGGTGCTCCAGTAATTTTGATGTTAGCTACTGGCCAACGTGATTTAGATGTTCGTGTAGACGCACGTATACCTGGTCGAAGCCCAACAGCCAAAGCTATGTATTCAACAGGCAATCAAACATCGATTATTCCAGATGGTGTGAGTTTGCAATTTATGGATGGCTTAGCGCCTGAGGGTGCTGTTGAAATGCGAACTGATAGTCCTAATGTCCGTGCTTGGAAGTTTGGTGGCTATATATATGTGCGTAGTAACTTTGGTGTTATTCAACCAGCCTTTTTGAGTTCTTTCCGCGCTAACAACGGTATGAAGATCTTCCGTTATGAAGATTCTGAAGATCTGAAGTACATCACATTTTCAACGACTGGCGGTACACCTAAAACTGTTTACCTCGAAGACGCATTTTAAGTCATTAAGTGAGAATTAAAAATGGATTCAACGAACCAACAAAATAACCCGAATGACATTGAAGAGAATTCTAGTCGTAGCACTGAAGTAGGTACTACCGATGAAACTATTATTTCTGCAAACCAAGTTCATTCAGAAGAAGACCAACCTAAAAAACTGAAAAATACAAGTATTAAAACTGCTAACAAAAAACGTGTTTTTGCAGATACGCGCTTTCGCGTTGTTGCAATTATTGGTTTGGTAGTAGTTGGTGGATTAGGCTTTTTTATGTTTAACCCAATGGGGAAAAGTGACCAACTAGCTTTAGATAATCAGGTTGCTATTGCTACACCAGAAATCCAAGGACAGGGTACAAATGTTATCCCTCCTGAATACGTAGAATATGAACGTCAAAAACAAGCTGAAGAAGCTGCTCGAGCTGGCAAAAATGGTGAAAGCTATTTGCCCGAATTTAAAACAGTTGCAACACAAGATCCAAACGGCGATCTGAACGATCAGAATTTTATTACAGGTCCAAATGGGCAACCTGTAAACGGTTCTGCAACAGGTGGTACACCAAATATTACGCTTGAACTTGACCAGATGGCCAGAGCTAATATGGCAAATCAAGGTGGTGCATTACCTCAACCAACTAGCGGTGGTCTACCACAACAACCACAAACACAAAACGGTGCTAATCAAAACGCACCGATTTATCAAACTAACTACGCGCAACAATATGAACATGCTTCATCTGCTGCTAATGATGTTGCTAATGTATATAGCCAACAAGCAGCTGCTTATGCAGAACGTAATGCTGCAACGCGTGAATTAAGTCAAACTGCTTTTGTTGATCAACTTGCTGCGTTTTCTAATACAAAGAACAAGGTCAACGGATATTCAACATATAAATATTCACACAACACTAAAGCATCGGAAGGGCAACAAAACCTTGGAAGCTTGAACGTTGCGAATACGACTAGCGAATCTACTAAAGGACTAGCAATCATTAAAGCTGGTACAACAATGAAAGCGCGTTTAGATACAGGTGTGAATACTGATAAAGGTAAAAACCTATTTGCTACTGTTATTGGCGGTAAATTTAACGGCGCAAAACTTATTGGTACTGTTGGTCTGAATACTGCGGATATTGAATTTAACTTTACCCGTATGTTGTTTAAGGGCGAAGAGTATGCAATCCAAGTACGAGCTTTAACTCTTGGAACAAAACAATCGGGCATGGCTGATAAAGTCCAAAAACACACTTTGCAAAAGCTTGGCGGTATGGTTACTGCTGGAATCTTTGAGGGTTACGGACAAGCCTATCAAAACATTGGTACAACCCAAATCACAAATACTGGCAATGTTGTAAGCACGAAGGAAGAGCCAAACGATAAAGAAATTGCCGGGAACATCATTGGTAACGTTGGTACGGAAATGGCGAACATGGCACGTACATCAACAGTTCGACCAACTACGTATATCGTTAACAGCGGAAAAGTATTTGAAGTCTTTTTTGATGCTGACGTAACAACACCGAAAAGTAAGGGGTAAGCGAAATGTCTGATAATCAAATGACTGCTGAACAGGCAAAGAAAAATCTAAAAGATGCTGAAGGCAAACCCCAAAAAGGCGAAGGTCGTGCGAAGGGTGGTATTCCTCCAAAACTTCTTATTGTTATTGGTGTTATTGCCTTAATTATGATTGGTACTTTCTTTTGGATACAAATGAGTAAACCAAAAGACGTCAGCACGGCAGTTGCTCCAGAACAAACACCAGAATCCATTGATACTGTTGGTCAAGGCATTCAACAAACACAAGCAACATACAATCAAAATCAACAACCTTTAAAGGACAATAGTATTGCTGATGATACGGCGTTCATTGTTGATGAAAATATTGTGTTTAAAGATCCTACCACTGGTCAATACATGATTATGTACAAATCCATGTCGTATCCGATTGATTCTGATCTAGGAATAGAGGCAATTAACTTCTATCAAAGTCAGGGTACGAATGCACTTATTTTATTACAACGTTTGAAAGAAAAAGAGCAAGCGCATGGGCAAGTACAAAACGGCGAACAAACTGCAGTTGCTCAATCAGAAACCATAATCAAAAATGAACAACTGAAAGCTGAAAATGACGATCTTAAAAACCTTGTTGAATTGCAAGAACAGGCAATTAAGGAATTAAAGACTAGTTTAATCAAAATAGCTAAAGACCAGACTAAGCAAAAGGCTTTAAGTACATCGGGATCTAAAACCTTATCAATTCCAAAAGGTGCAAAACGCTTGGATGCTTTTGCGGTTGTAGGCGATCGCGCTTGGATGACAGATTCTCAAAACCATACATATACAGTCTATGTAGGTCAGAAGATGCCAGACAATCGCACGGTCTATGCTGTTGACGAAAACGAACAAGCCATTTGGGTGAAATAAGGAAAATAGCGTGGATGCATTAGATATAGTTAAAGCGATATTAAACATATACGGTCCACTACTAAGCTTTATACGCATTTGCTTTGTTGTAACGGGGTTGGTGATTACTGGCACGGCGCTTTTTGACTTAGTGCAAGCATCATCACCTCAACAAAAGTTCTTTGGTCATGGAATGAAAGAGCCTACCACTGGTGGGGCATTGTTGAAGATTCTTATCGGTGGTGCTTTTGCATCACTTGGATATGACGGATATATCATTGGTGCACTAGGTTCTTCATTGTTTGGTGGTAATGGCATAGAACTTGTAACGGTACAAAGTTACTTGCCTAATGCTGGTGCTAATGATTTAGGTGCATATATCGTTACGGCGGTTGTAGGTTTTACGCAACTGGTAGGGATTATAGCGGTAGCTCGTGGCTTATATGGTTTTGTAGAGAAAATTGATGCTCAAGGCAATGCGACATACCGCAAAGCATGGGTTTTAATTATAACAGGTGTATTATGCGTATACGTTCAGGACGTACACAATGCCTTTGTTAATACCTTTGGAACACAAATAGGAGGTACCTTTTTTACAATATTTTAAACAATCTTCTTAAAATAGGGTGAGAGTTTCTTAAAAACCTTGTATAAGATATTGAAGATATTTAACGAGAAGTTTAAAATTAAGCAACTTAAAGCAATAGGGTTTTAAGAATGTTTAATTACAGTGCGGAGATTAGCTCCCGTATATTAAATAAAAGGAAAGTGACAATGGTATCATTAGTAAAACACTCAGTTCGCACTGTAAAAGCGACTGCATTCCGCGCAAAAGTAATGTTTTTAGCTTTTGTTTCTGCATTAATGGGTCAAGTTGCATATGCAAACACTGGCACATGGAACCCGGGTGGTTCAGCTTACGGAAAACACGCTGCTGGTTCTGATGCGAATGAAATCTTAGGCCGTGGTGAAACATTAGGTCAAAACGTTTATAAATTCTTAATCGTAGTGTTCATGGTGCTTGGTTTAGGCTTAGTTGGTACTGGTTTGTATATGATGTATACATCAGAAGAAGATCAACAAAAGAAAAAGAAAACTGCTTGGATCTGTATTATTGTAGGTGGTGCGTTATCAATCGTAGGCTTCATCATGTTCTCTGCTGCGAACACTATTACTGGTAAAGCGTAATATAATAATAAATAAGTTTAAAAGCGTGGCTTAGGCTGCGCTTTTTTTATTTTAAAAATAGTATATACATGTTTTAATTAGACCTTACTTAATAGTATTAAGGGGTTTAAGTGAAACATATAAACCGTAAGTTTGGTATTTTAAGACCTATTAACGGCGTAAACGACAAGCAAGAGATACGTCAAGATAAAACTATCCATGATGGTTTTAAAACCAATGAGACAATAAAGCAAATAATGTCTTCACAACCAGCTAAATGCTACTTTTGTGATTTCTATGACGAATACTTTTTAGAGCCACATCACTTAGACGGCGATCATAGCAATCATACGGCTGAGAACATTGTAGCGGTCTGTACGCTATGCCATGCACAAAACCACATCTTTGCACTATCACTGGAAAAGAAAGCTGAAATATGCGTATTGAGTACGAACATACCTCAAGAGATCTTTAATCAATATCAACGTTCATTACTGGTGTTATCGCATAAGTCTGACAACCAAGATCCTGAGCTTGCTAAGTTCGCACGGCGACATCGCCAAAGCTTGCTTGTAGAGCCGTTAAAGCGCCATCAACGCCCTAATCCTACAAAGATGTCTGAAGCAGAATACGCACGTAATATGTTTGAGGATATACAGGCGTTTAATGCGATTAAGACACGAGCCCAAAGCATTGATACCCAACTGTACTTCACGGACATTAAGTTCAACACAATGGCTGAATATGAAGAAGCCAAGCAAGAAGATATGTTGGTAGCGAACGTTGATTACGTAGACCAGCTCCGCAAGTACAAAGAGTGGTATTTGAATGCCATCAAAGAGAACAAAAACTTTTCTTTGTATCAACTCGCAAAAGCTTTGGAAAAGGTATCAGACGAAGCATACGAGAGCTTTAATCTGCCAAACCACTACATAGTATTTTCCCCGAATATCTTTACTGACGAGCAGTATGAGTACTACCAAACACTAGATGTATTTAAGGGTTTGGGTGATAAGTGAGCTCACAAAAATGACAGAATGCTTAGCAGATACCGAATACATAGATATGAGCTTAGAAGAGGTTATATCGGGCATAGTGTTACAGCCATTTAAGCCTGACATAGTGAATGATATAGCGGTATTGGATAGCGTATTTGAGACGGACATATTGAATGATGAATACTCATTTATTGGTCCATACATCTACAAATATTGGGAACTTGGGATAGATGCACTACCAAAGGAAACGCACGATCAGCTATCGATATTTCGCTTATGCGTTATAGGTACTGAGGCTTTCAACTTCCTGAACGATTTGTATATACCAACGACACGGGACACTGGCCATACATCTAACACGCTATTGCTACTCCATGTTGTACATATAGCGATAGGGAATCAGACAACAACTGGTGAAGACACAACGGGGCATTTTCAAGATCCACTGATTAAAGCGCTACTGTTGATGAATATCCCCGTTAACAGCGATTGTTTGCTGTTGGATGACACTTTGGTACACCTAAACAAAATAACGGCGCTGAGTGGCTTAGACGTTGAAATACAGGTTAAGCAAAGTGTGAGTGTGAAGCATAAGAAATTACTGAGCACCAACTTTGGATTTGACAATCCATTATCAATTATAAGCGTTTTGGAACAAAAGAAACTGTCTGAAGAACTGACACGCTACTTTCCGATGATACACCTACCAACGTCCGTAGAAGATGCGACAAACCAGATAGATACGGGCAACTTAAAAATGAGTTCGCTGCAATCTTTTTGTATATACCAAAACTTAAAGCTATCGGTGTCTAAAGTTTTCCACGAACAGGGCTTATACCAGAACAAAGAGATCTACATAGAGCTTGATAAGGTTCACTTCCAACTTAAAAATACAGGTTCCTTAAACTTCAAGGTGGGTACTTTAGGGGAAAGCCAAGAGGTTTTAGAAACGGCGTTTTGGCAACTGCTTAACAAGGGTTTAGTGTTTGACCTAAATAGTTTTAAGAAGTATGTCGAATTAAAAGAGGACGAAACCGTTAAAACTGATGTATTTACTAATTCAAAAAATGATAATATCCCTTTTAACAGTACCTTCTATGAGCTTTTATTAAGGTTGGTTTTAGATACAAGCTTAAAACCCTCTGTTAAAAGTCTTGAGGTCGCAATTCAAAAAAAGGATTTCGACAGTGCGATTAACGTTTTAAGAGAATTACCGTTTTTTAGTGCTTAATGCTTAAAGACATGTCTAATCAAAGATAGACGTAGAAAGGTGAATTAATAAAGGTGTTTAAATGAGTAAGAAGAAAGCTGAGAAGTCTGGTTATAATAAGACTGGTTACTCCAAGATTGAAATTATATTGATGTTATTCCTACAAAGCATGAAAGCTGACGTAGAGGATTATTGCGATTTAGAAACAGTATCGGACGAACATACGTTTGTCACAAAAACTGGTGCAATGATTACGATCATCGAATATAAGGGGATTAAGAGTTTAATTAGTGGTGATGCATTCAGCCGTCAAATTGGTTTGATGACGAGCAACATGCGTAACTACTTCAAAGACCGTGGACATACGATTCATCTAGCGTTCAAAGTAGACCATGAGACGCCATACGCCATTCATGACTTGAACGCCATGCAAAAGGCGACCACGGCGCGTTGTGCGATGAATCTAGACATCATCATTGATGAAATGACAGAAACCATTTCAGGCGGTGTATTTAACGAAAGCTGTTATATCGCTTTAATCTCTGAGCCAACCTTACTATCGCCAATCGATAAAGCTCAAGACTCAAAAAACCGTAAAAAGCTACTGTCGCAAATTACAATGCCAAGTACGGTCAATGCTCAAGACATGCTTAAATCATCGGACAGCTTATACGTACACCATGAGTCTTTTGTCTCACAATTCTTAAACTCACTCTCAACTGAAGAATTTCCAGCAATCTATGAAGTATTGAATGTTATTGAAGCTGGTCTAACGATTAAAAAACAAATTGCCTCACATTCAACTTCAGATGACTTCACCTTGTCTGTGCCGATGTTGAATACACGCTTACCGATGCGTTGGAAAGAAATACCATCAGAACATGATGCGTCACACGTTTTGTATCAACCGATCTCAGAACAACTCATGACGAATGCGATCTTACCTGGTACAAGTCAAGGTTCATTCTATCCAGTGGGAAGTGTTATCACTGACGGCGTTGTATATGCGCCATTGATGGTAGATATATATCCAGCTAAGACGAATACGTTTGAAACGCTATTCCGCTTACTACACCAGGCCAAAACGCACGACACTAACGGTAACATCCGTTCTATCCCATATGCGGTGAGTTACTGTATTACTGGTGATGGTATGGCTGGAACCATGATGAAACGCACGTTATCAAGCGTTATTCACTTTATGACGGCACAAAACAAAGCCATTCGTAATGCTGGTAACATTTTGATGGCCACTAAAAATGACCTAGATCAAGTAGACACTGTTGCTGGTCTGCAAATGACCATGATGACATGGGCACCGAATACCGAAGATGGTGTAAACATTCTTGTAGGACGGCGCCAAAAGCTTTGGAAGAGTTTTGAAGCGTGGGGCGGTGCAAAAGTCATGGAACAGGCTGGCGATCCTATTTTGACTTGGGCATCACATATACCGGGCTTGATGGTACGTAATCACGCACCTATTTCACCAGCACCGTTGTTTGATGTGTTCTACATGTTACCGCTGACACGTATTAACTCACCATTCCATAAAGGGCATCAGCTCAACAAAACCTTAGACGGTAAACTGATTATTCTTGATTCGTTCTCAAATGAAGTGACTGTATGGACGACTATTAACATTGGTAAACCGGGTACGGGTAAATCGGTCACAATGAACAAAGGCATGCTTGAGGACATCATGATGCCTGGTAACGAACGTATCCCGTTGACCTATATTGTCGATGTGGGTGAGTCAAGCCGTGGGTTAGTAGAAACAGTGCAAGATTCATTGCCTGAAGAGCTACGTCACTATGCCATCTATAAGCGTATTAAAAACTCAAAAGAAGAAGCGATTAATCCGCTTGAATTCAGTATGGGCTTACGCTACCCGTTGAACTACGAAATGCGTCAAATGACAGCGTTTTTAAGTTCATTGGTAACACCGCCTGAATTGAAAGGGCAACCAGCCAAAAACACTTCTGACGTTATTGGTGCGGTCCTACGCCGTACATTCTATTTTGCTGATGATACGAATGCTGATCATAAAGCACGTAAGTACATGCGCTTTGCAGATCCAGAACTAGATCGCATCATGGAAAAACACGGACTGATTGAGCCACATTCTGAACAAGGTAAGGATATTTCTTATTACGCTCTACGTGATCTTTTCCATTCAATGAATGAGATCCGTGGACGCACGTTGGCTCACCGTTACGCAATGCCGACTATTGGCGATATGATTGAAACACTTTCTGATTCATCAATTTTAGATGTTTGGAGTGATGTTCATATTGATAATGAACGAGCACTGGACTTTTTGGCGCATCAGATTATGGCTGCACAAAATACCTATCCAGCATTCTTCTATCACACCAACTTTGACATTGGTAACGCTCGTGTAGCTTCTATCGACTTAAACGAAGTTGCGACATCATCAGATCCTAAAACTACATCGCTATTCTTCCAGATTGTACGGATGTTCATTAAACGTAAGTTCGCCGTGAGCCGTGACGATATTCCAAAATTCCCACAAGCTTATCGTGAATATGCAACCCAACTGATTAATGAGCTTCTTGAAGACCGCAAAATTATGTCTTATGACGAATTGCACGTTGCGAAAGGCGATCCAATCCTATTAGAAGAATTGGCTGAAGACGCACGTACATTGCGTAAATGGGGTGCTCGTCTTAACTTGGCATCTCACAAAGTAGAAGACTTTAAAGACTTGGTGGGCTTTGCTACGGCGTATGTGATTGTCGATCCTGGTACACGCGAATCTCGTGAAGCTATTCGTGACAGCATCGGTCTAACTCAACTAGAAATGGATGCGCTTGGTTCAGGTAACGTAGGTTTCTCAGATCAAGGCTTAACGTACTTCAGTAAAATTAAACTCGAAAAAATGGAATGTTCGGGCTTAT
Organism: Acinetobacter sp. FDAARGOS_515; assembly: GCF_003938865.1. NCBI lineage: Bacteria > Pseudomonadati > Pseudomonadota > Gammaproteobacteria > Moraxellales > Moraxellaceae > Acinetobacter > Acinetobacter sp. FDAARGOS_515. The sequence goes on from NZ_RKIX01000001.1 coordinate 135,134, forward strand.
ATACCGTTTCACTTGGTCCAATCCTTTTATGGTCACTCAGTACACATCCCGATGAACGTGCGCTCCGTAACTACACGTATGACCTTATCGGTGAACGTGGTAAGGCGTTGAAGGTCCTTGCACAATTCTATCCAAAAGGTGCGAAGAACCAGATTAAGACACGGCGTACCATGATTGAGAAAAATGCCAAAAATAAAGGCACGGACTTTGACGAAAACAAAGCAACTGCTTCAGTGATTTCTACCATGGCACAAGAGATGGTTGTTGAATATCAACGCTATGAACTTGAGCAAAACATGAAGAAAAAATTACTGAACCAACGTAAGTCTGAAGCTGTTTCTTCTTAACTCCAATCAGCTATATAGATTTGCGTTAATTGGTATATACATTGAAGTGCTTGGATATGGGTAAGGTCGTTAAACAACGACTTTGCCTATTATCCTGAAGATAAAAGAGTAGGTCGCAAAGTATGGCTTCTACACAAAAATACGGCACACAAACAAAGTTCAGACCTAGTTCGCTTAAGCGTGATACACGATCAGGCTTAGAGAAAATCCATTTAAAACTTACAGCGCCAGACGGCGCTAATTATTTGGTTGGCGTTCTTGGTGCTATTGCAGTTATTTTGTTTGTTGTTCCGTTTGGCGGTGAGATATTTATAGGGATCGCGTATTACCTATTAAAACGCTACACACATCCGAATGATTACTTTTTTGAGTGGCCATTCCGTGCGCCGTTGCATTCAAACTCACTGGATGCGTCAACTGACATTACATCACGCGTAAAAGATGACGTACTGGACAATCCAAAAGCCTTTTTGGAATACGCACGTACCAATCGCGATAAGCTACAAGGTGAGGGTGTGACTTACCTTGGTCGTTGCCGTGAAACTGGTCTACCTGTTTATGCATCCAACTCCGATGACCGTACACATCAAATTGTGTTAGGTACTACGGGTTCGGGTAAAACAGAATACATGCTAGGTAACTGTGCCAACCAGTACGTACAAAACTCAGGTTATATCTTTGTAGACGCAAAAGGTGATACCAAGGCTCAACAAGACCACTATCGTTTATGTAACCGCTTTGGGCGTAATGAGGATCTATTAACGATCAACTTCATTACCTCAGGTCGTAACATGCTACGTGCACAAACCGACAAGATGACCAACTCAATGAACCAAATGAGCAACACCAGCTCAGGGATGTTGATTGAATTCTTGATCAACTTGCTTGATGACTCAGGCGGTGGCGGTGGTGACATGTGGAAAGGTCGTGCGATGGCCTTTATCGCTGCACTTACACGAGTTTTGGTCTATCTACGTGACAATGGCTTCATTCAGCTTTCACCAAAAGTATTCACGCAATACATGGAACTTGAAGCACTTGAAGAATTGGTATTTTGTCATAACGATAAATACGGGATTGACTTTGAACGTGTGGCTGAACAGCTTCAAGGCTACCTCGTTTCATTACCTGGTTATTCAAGCAACCCTAAAAAGTTAAAGAAACAAGAAACCAAAACCCGTGAGCAACACGGTTATATCACCATGCAGTTAACCAAGGCGATTAACGACTTGACGTTTAACTATGGTCACATCTTTGGTGTAGAGCATGGCGGTGATATTGATATTTTTGACGTTGTACTTAACCGCCGTATCTTAACTGTGCCATTACCAGCTCTTGAGCGTTCACCAGACTCACTCAAAATGCTCGGAAAATTAATCATTGGCTCAATTAAACAAATGATGGCTGGTTCCCTTGGTAACAAAATGGAAGGTTTACGCCGTGCCATTATTGACGCACGACCAACCAACGCCTCTACTTCATTTAAGCTATTTTTGGACGAATGGGGCTACATCGTTATTGTCGGTGCTTCGGTTTTACCAGCTCAGGCACGTTCGCTTAACTTCTCTATTACGTTCGGTGCTCAAACATTTGAAGATATTGAACGTGGATCTAAAGAGGAAGCAGCTGCTACATGGGGTAACACGACCGTTAAAGCCATTGGACGTACTACTTCGGGTGCTGAAAGTACAACATACAAATTGGTTGATGGTTTTGCTGGTGAAGAGTGGCAAGGTAAAGTTAACTCAATCAATATGTATCAAGGTCTAGTATTCAACCGTTCGGTACCACAAACAGAAGTCCAGTTCGCCAAAGAAAAACGTGTGACAATTGAACAAATTGCCGGACAGCACAACGGCGAATTTACCTTGCTCATATCAACTAAAGGGGAAGGTGGTAAAACTTCAGACGTTAAAATCGTATCAATGTTGGCGTTCTATGTGGCTGGTGATCAACCCAAGTACTTACGCTTAAATGACCTTTGCCCAATCTTCAATATCCAAAAATCTGAAATCTACGATCCTACTTTAAAAATTGAAGACTTCATTCATGAGATTGAGGAAAAACACACGCTACTGACAGACAACAATTCATCTGCCAATGTCACGGCGCTTGGTGATTTTGAGATCTGCAGAAAGCTCAATAACACCTTGTACGAAAACAACAACACGGTAAAAGACTTTACTCAAGATTTTGTACATCAGATTCTTGAAGCAAGACGTCTTGAATCCATCACACCTGAAGGGATGGCACCTGGTCAAAGAACAGTAATGTCTTCGTCCACGGCGAAAGGTGAAATCTCCAAAGAACAAAAACACCGTGAAAGTATTGTTTCAGCACAAAAAGAAGCAAACATTAAAGACCAGATTATTGAGAAGCGAAAACAGTTCCAGTACTTCGGTAAAGATTCTGACATTTCACCTCAAGTACAAGCTGGTGCTTACAACAATGCGGATCTTGATGCTGAATTTAATATCTATGGTGAACGTATAAGCGAACCTGAACAGGCTCAACAGGAAAGTGATGTTGAAACTGTGACTCGCGCCGTTATCACACCAATGAACCTAGACAGCTACTATGATGAATTGAAAGAGATCCTAACAGGATATGACTTAACCGTTGCGCCAATTACTGAATATCAGCTTGTTCAGATACCACGCCATGTAAAACCTGAAGATCAGACACAATACATTGCGGAAAACAAAGCCAGTCTTGATCAAGCCATCTCACATAGCACTAAAAATGAAATGGAATTCGTAGAACAACAGTATGCAGCTAAGTTTGAAAAAGCTTTGATGAAAAACCCGTTCTCGCACGAATGCGTTACTTTTGAAAAATTGTTGGTGATACTTGGTTCAAAAGGTTCTTCAGCTTCATTACGATCAGGCATTACAATCAAAAAAAAGGATGACTAAACGCATCCATGTAGAAGACATAAGGCTGGTTATCCAGCCTTTAGTTTTTTTGGGTGAGCTGTTTGTACTTAATACGCCTTAATTCATCACTCGGCATGTATTGGGCTATTTCATATTCGCTCTTATACGGCGTTTCATTGAATATGGCCAATAACAACAACTGCGACAGCGGAATGGCTTCAGGCACCATCATTTCGATTAAGCGAAACTTTTCAGACGCATTCACATCAAATGCAACCAATAGCGCCGTATATGGAATGTGGCGATCTGCAAGTGATAAATCGGGGTAAATAGGTTGGTCCTAGTGCTAACGTTTGAAAGTCATACATATTCAAGCAAGAGATAGCTTTAGGTACATTGGATAGGTTCACGGCGTAAGATTCAATGTTTGAACACATATTGGCATCCAGTTTGGTTTTAACCCTAGTTTAGATGCATTTTAATATAATAACTTAGTTTTAACGTGCATATTCTTAAACATAACTAAACCACTTCTTAAAACCTTGTTTTGTTTTAGGCTTAATCGGTATATACCATTTCATAAAAAGTTTAATGAACTGTGTTTTACCCTTTACAATCCTTAATACATCAATTAAATTGCCCTTAAATCACATCCAATATACAGGATATAGGCAATGACTAAAGAACAGCTAGAAAACTTACAAACACTTGGAATGACTGACTATAAAACACGTTTACACGTTAAAGGTGTGCGAATTGTTGAAGTGCAACAGTACTCAAAGTCTGTCGATAACAACGCCGTACAACCACTTGCAACTAATACCACTCAACCGCAATTCTTAAATTAATTTTCCAAAAAAATACTTATAAGCACTTTCTGTATTAATATATCTTTATTAGTTTTAATAAAGCATTAATCAATGGAGTGCTTAAAATGTTAGACACTTTACTTTCGGTATTTTCAGCAAAACATAAGCTTTATAAGAATCTCAAGTTAAAACCCTTTATTGATACCCGTTTAGTCAATTCTGACAGCATCGCCATGACCGATGTTTTCCCTTTTCATCAAATCAAAGATTCTCTTTGTATGACTGGTATATCTCCTACTAATTTTGTACCAGGCAAAAACATTGTTTTGAATCCACATGCCAAAGATAACGATTCCATCAGCTACCTTGGTCAAGATACGCAAAATCATAAGCCGTTCTACATCTCTACCTTTGCTGAAGAATTGGCTGAAGTATTTAATCCGATTTTTGCAGAAATCATTCATCTTGAAACACCATGCTTACTTGACCTATCTGAAATTGGGGGCTTCTCAAATTCCAAGTCGGATTTAAGCCAGTACCGTAGCATTGATGATTTTGTAAAAAACGCATGCCCTGATTACATTAGTGATGTGAGTATGGAAAATTTAGATCGAATGTTGTTATGGCCAGAAATCCGTTTATTGAACTCTCCAGATACAACCACTGATCAATTTTTTATCTATGGCTGGAGTCCTAAGATTTTTGTTCAAAATGCTGGTGGATCACATCACATGGCTGCTGCACATTACTTGGCTAAGAAACTGAGCCAATGTGTGCCGATTCAAAGCAAAGTAAGTTTGAATCTAATCTCAAATAAAGCACTTCAAAACTTTGATTCAAAATACGCTGCGTTCGCCGTACCAGATGATGCATTGATTGATATGGGGAATGATTTATCAGAATCAGGGCTTGAATATCAGCTGGTGTTTTTCCGTGAACGTGAAGTTAATTTTATCTTCTTCAAAAAGAATGATCAGAATGCCCGTGTTATTTCGCTATTCAACAATCTGCATGCTTCATTGAATGGTGCATTAAAGACGGCGGTTCAAGCGCAATTCAAAAATGAAGCACTACTCACCATCATGAGTGCTAACCTCTCTGATACATCAAAAGATCAATTTTTTAGCACACGCCCTCACTTGGCTGAGATCTACAATCACGTTCAAAACGAAGTTTGTTTGAGTGGTCCTAAACCGACTAGCCCGACAATCTAAGGGGTAGGGAATATGGATCACCAATCATCAACTACACCACATGCACTCATTCTCGGTCTGACACTTGAACAGGCCATTTCTGTTTTAGCAAAGAAACCCGTTGATGCTACCCACTACAACTATCTTGAAGATGACGAGTACAACACCTACGTCATGATGAAACCTGAGTGGACTAGTCTCAACAAACATGCCTACCTACATGTAGATGGCTTAACCCATGAGCGTAAATGGATGTTTATGCCGAATGCTTCAGGTGAGTACAACTTACTAGAGGGCTGTATTGACCTGTTTGAACTTAACCAGGCCATCGAACAGCAATATCTTGTGTTTGAACAATTCCTGAATAGCCACGGCGCACCGTTCCGCAAAGTTGGTGAGAAGTTTTCTTTTGTCACTCAACTTCTCTTTGATGCATGGGTGATAGATCCAGAACGTGCGATTCAAAAACTTCATGAGATGAAGGAAACAAAAATCTCATTACAAGTGCCTTTGCTTCATGGGGATAGTCAGCATGATTGATACGCAAAATACTAATGAAAACATTGCTTCAGAAATTGAAGCTCGTAGCGCTTTTGAAAATAGATACGGCGTGGTCGGTAGTCTGTTGGCCAGTGGCAATTATTCTTCTTGGGTGCATCAGGCGAAATGGGAAGCTTTTCGTGATGGTTGGATGCAAAGTGAAGTAGAAACTAAAAAATCTATCTATCAAATGCAAACACCAGCCATCAGCGATGACCAATTGGAAGTGGAAAAATTACTGCAGTTGCTCGATGACTTTTGGAATAAGAAATGGGGCGATTGGAAATCATCTGCAGATATGGTGGCGCAAGGTGAGGCAAATGCCTATGAACATGCGAGAGGATTGCTTGAAACGGCGATAAAACAAGATGAAGCCACATGCCAGTGGTTACGCAATCAATTGGCAACGATTCAAACTGAATTGGATGCTTTTATCACATTCGTTAATGAACACCTTGTTTACCATGAAAGTGATGGTCCAGATTTAATGTCGAAGATCCAGAAGCTCAAACATTTGATAAAGGTTAAACCATGATTACGGTTCAAATAGAGATGTGTGGCTTTGGGATTAAACGGCGTTGGGAGTTTGGAGATCCGCGCCGTGCGCCAATTACAGTTTTAGAAATGGGCTTCATTAAGGTTTGTAAAATGCGTGGTGATAGCAAACTGGTTGAGTTCATGAGGGGTTATGCAGACGACAAAGAATTCAACTGGCATCCCAAAGTTCGCATTGCACGTAGAAAAGCAGAACGTAAAGCCTATTCGTACTATGACAACCACTACAAACAGCAGATTAGAGAACTTTTCGATCGCCAAAATGTAGACCGTCAAAAACAATATGAATTGGAACGCCAAAACAAAGCGTTATTGGCTGTTATTGAACTTAAAAAAGAACAATCGTAGGTATATACCATGACGGGAATTGAATATTTTCAGAAGTATGGCTGGAGTCACGCCGTCCAGTCCGTTAGTCGAATTCCAAGTGAATACAACGAATATTCACCAGATCTCAAAACTGTTGTTGTAAACGGCAACTTTCGTTATGCGATGGCTGCGGAAATCAGCAAAAAGAAAACTGAAGTCTATGTTACTGAGCTCAAACAAATCATTGAGAGTGAAAAGCTACTAGAAGACTTCTTTAACTTGAATCTGGTTGGTATAGAAAAAGGCTTAAGTAATGCTAAGCGTGAAATGCAAGACATGGAAGAACAGGGGATTGTTGAATTCAACCATCGTTTTGATGACGACCTGACTTGCACCACGGAACGCATGAAACTTGCCATCGCTCAAATAGACCATCTTTATCAAAACAACATTACAAAAAGTGAGTAATGCCCATGTTAGAAATGTTCCAAAATCAAACCATGCGATATATCTCTATTGCCATTGGCGTGATTAGTATCTTTATATTCCTATACCTACTTAAACTCGGTGAGGGGCTTGTCATTAGCCTTATGGTTGCTGTGTTCATATGTGGTTTGAGTTTATTCAAACTGAAAAACTACTATGAAAAAAATAACCCATACATCAATGCAGAACACCTTGCTTGGCTGTATGGTGAATTGCAAGAATATGACCAGGATCTATTCACAACTGTCAGCAATCTGACCAAGAGTACTGGACGTTTAGAATTGAGCCAGCTTAAATCAATCCGTAACCGCTATGCTTCTTCCATGAACGAAACTCAACTACAAGCATTGGCCAGTGAACATACTGAAGAAAGCAAATATCGCTTAGACCAGTACAACTACTCAATTTATGTGATGGATGAAATCATTAATCAATATTAATGGCTGTAATCTAATGGTGAGAAATATGAGTCAGCAAAAACAAATTAAGCAAAAAGTGAAGCTTTTAGATATATCCCCTCTATCCGCTTTTTTTGGATTTTAATGTCTGAACTCTCAGTCGTTTATGCGTTTTATTCGCCCTTATATGATGAATTATCGGGTGCCAACCTGATCATCATTCTTCATGCAATCTCTATTAACATCGCCGTGTTATATATCTGCTATACGCGGTATCAAATGTATAAAGAGCTACAAAACTATTGAAAGGTTTATAAAATGAACCTCTGTACACGACAAATTTCACAGAACCCTTATCCTATCAGGATTCTGCCTTCTTAAAATTGCCAAAATTTCCTTAAACTCTTCTTTTTTCCCAAAACCAATTAAACGCTGAATCGCCATTTGAACATAGTCTAAACCATAGCGAAATAAACTCATTGAGAGTCGTCCATGCTTCTTTATTTTTATCGCTTTTTTTTGATCATGTTGCCATTCACCCGTTAAGTAACACCAACAGAAGCTTATAGCTAACACCGCAATCAATTTTTTCACTCGTCTAGGGTCTGTCAAGCGCGTATTTTCAAGATTAAACCCGCGTCCTTTGAGACAACTGAATAAGGTTTCAATTTCCCAGCGTAATGCATAATCCTGAATAGCATTGGCATTAAACTGAGGAGAAACGACGAGTAAAAGCTCTCCATTTTCTAACTGTAGTGCACTTATATATAGTTTCACCCGACCAACCAAAATCCGTCGTTTACGACATTCAATTTGACCAACTTTAAGATGGCGAAATAAATCACTAATTTTATGATTCTTTCCTAAATGATTGGTGACAATGAAGTTTTTTTAACACGAATGCAGAAGTTGATGTCTTGTTCAATTAACCATGTAAACCACTGCTCACCGATAAACTCTCTGTCTGCGAACACATTCACAATACGGTCTTTACCAAAAATGGCTATAAAGCGTTGAATCAAAGCAATGCGCTCTTTCGTATCTGAATTTCCACGTTTATTAAGCAATGTCCAAAGGATAGGTATCGCTATTCCACGATAAACGATTGCGAGCATCAGGATATTAATATTTCGTTTTCCCCATTTCCAATTGGTTCTATCTAAAGTCAGTTGCACTTGGTCGAATGAAAACATATTGAAAATCAACTGAGAAATTTGACGATAATCAAAATACTGACCTGCAAAGAAGCGCTGCATACGTCGATAAAATGATTGTGGTAAGCACTTGATGGGCAAGGCTTTAGATGCAGAAGAAAGATTACATGTTTGCTTTAAAATAATCACAAGCATGATGAGCGCAAAGCACTTTAAATGTGACTTGTTCCATTTTAGAGATTTGTTTAAGATAAGATATAACTCATTGAGATGTATCATAGTATTCGTCGTTAGAAAACAATTATTGTGACATTATTTCAATGAGTTATCTATTTTTGTCGTGTACAGAGAAAAAATATATAAAAGTTGAATCAAATATTAAGAGCAAAAATCCTTAGTTTTAAATATAGATGAATGAAGACAGATGGTCATTAAGCGGTGTAATCAGCACTCTATCTTGGCTTAAATAAGTTATCGTTTTGTTATACCGTTAAAAGCATAATTTATTAAAAAATTTAGAGTTTTAGTTCGCTATCGCTCTACTGTGAACCATAAATGATTAGAAGGATGGGCTTTGTTGTACAAACCTATTCTTAAAGCCATCTTTAGCAATATAATTTCCGAATGAAGAAGCCAGCACCTAAAATTGACCGTACAAGCAATTGCTCCTCATATAACCGAGTTCTCATTAATCGTGGAAATATTGCCATTTGGTTTGATCTTGAAACTCAGAGGTATGCTCATTATTGAACAAAGTAGCAAAACCAGAAGTCATACAATATGGCTTCGACTTTTGTCTCTTAACTCGGTTGGAGGAACGCCAAACCAACTTTTAAAGTTGCGACTAAAAATAGATAACTCTGCATAGCCCAACTGTAGAGCAATATCCGTCAAATTCACATTGCCTGCATCAAGCATACGCAGTGCTTCTTTTTTTCGGACATTTTCGAGTATATCTCGATAGCTTGTTCCTTGCATTTTTAAAGCGCGCTGAAGCTTTTTCGGATGCATGCCCATACAGAGTGCGATATTTTCAATGCTGCAGTCTCCTGTCGCCATCAGCATGCGGACTGAACTCTCTATCAGTGCGGTATTGTCTTCAGTTTTGGTGCTGCTTTGTGTTTCAAGCTGCTGTACGATCAGCTGATTGATGGCATCTTCATTAAAATTATAGGGTTTATAGCTTAAAAAGCTTGCAGGAAAATAAAGTGCATCTTCATCGGTTTCAAACTCTACCTGACATGAAAAATGTGCTTGGAAAGTTTGAGCACCTTTTTGTGGTGCTTTTTGCTTGAAGCAAATTTTTTCTGCATGCCACTGCGGGCCAATCAAATCTTTTAAAATATTCGCGACAAGGCAAATGGCCAGTTGTGATTTTTGTGGTACATCGGTGTTGTATTCACTTAAACGCACAAAGTTCAGCTTACAGAGCAGAGCATTATGTTGCGAGACGTGGAAGACAATGCCTTCAGCATGTAAATAGACATATTTTTGCGCCACGCTTAAGGCTTCAAGTATGGTCATTTGTCGGGACATATAGACGCCAATCAAACCGATTGTGCTAATATTTTGGAGTGCACCGAGTTTTAAACCGAAGCAATCATCCTGACAAGCTAAGGCCGCTTTTTCCAATAAATTTAAATAATGATCATAATGAATAAATGAATCTGGATCACGGAGTAAAGCAGGTAAAATCCCGATCTCTTTCAAGATTTCTATAGGGTTTACGCCATAACTACGGACTAAGTCTTCAAAACCGCCGAGGCTGGCTGCACGAATATAACTTCCCATTACAACATTCCGTGTTGTCCTAAAAGATCAATTTAGTGTCCTAAAAAGTCAAGCATAATTCAAGTCATTTGTTAAAGTAGGATAAGAGATTGTCTCAATCAACATAGAAAAGAAGTATTGAATCACCATTTTTAGCCGTGAAAGGAAAAGCATATGCAACTTACGGTTCAGCCTCATATCGAGCAAACAGTGATAGAACAGACATTACACGATTGTTTTCAATTGCAGCGCAAAAGCTTTCATCAACAAGGCATTGAAACGATTGCGCAACGTAAGCAACATTTACTGAATTTAAAAGCACTGATTAACGATCACCGTGAAGCAATTATTGAAGCCCTGAATCGAGATTATGGCAATCGTTCACGTCATGAAACCTTACTGGCAGAAATTATTACGGTCACAGATGATATTAACGGCAGCATCAAACACTTGAAACAGTGGACTAAAGTACAAAAAAGACATGTCGATCATAGCTTGTATTTTGGTGCGAAGAACCGCGTAATTCCTCAGCCACTGGGGGTGATTGGAATTATTGTGCCGTGGAATTTTCCCATCAATTTGATGTTTTCACAGTTGTCGGCCGTGTTTGCTGCGGGAAATACGGCTATGGTTAAAATGTCTGAAAATTCAAGACATTTGGCTGAATTGCTGATTGAGTTAAGCCCCAAATATTTTAAAGCGGAAAAATTACAGATTTTCGATGAGACTGGTGAAGTGGGTATCGCATTTTCAAAATTGCCGTTTGACCACCTGATGTTTACTGGTTCTGGTGCGACAGGGCGTAAAGTCATGGCTGCTGCAGCACAAAACTTAACCCCTGTGACTCTGGAACTGGGTGGTAAATCTCCTGCGGTGATTGACTCTGAATACCCTATTGAGAAAGCTGTAGAACGCATTATGTTTGTGAAACAGTTTAATGCGGGACAAATTTGTACCAATGTCGATTATTTATTTGTACATGAGTCGAGGTTACAAGCGTTTATTCAAGCGGCATCAGTTTGGGTGCAGGAACATGTGCCTGATATTCATAGCAAAGATTATACTTCTGTGATTGATGAGCGTGCATTTCAGCGCTTAGTACATAGCTTGGCAGATGCTGAAGCCAAAGGGGCTAGTTTAATTAATTTAAATCAGCAAGAGCCTGATGCTGCGACACGAAAATTTCCACTGACTTTGGTGTTGAACAGTAATGATGAGATGGAAATTGATACGCGTGAAACCTTTGGCCCGATCTTGATGGTCAAAACCTACCAAAAGCCTGAAGATGTTGTTGACTATATTGTTCAGCGTGATCGTCCATTGGCCTTTTATCCATTTAGCAATAACAAAAGCTTAGTCGAATTTTATATCAGCAGAGTTATGTCGGGCGGGGTTTCGGTCAATGATGCCTTATTTCATGTCGGGCAGCATGACTTACCATTTGGTGGAGTCGGTGCCAGCGGGATGGGGCACTATCATGGCTATGAAGGCTTTTTGACTTTTTCCAAAATGCGTCCTGTGTTTTATCAGGCGGGTTTTTCAAGCTTGAAGTTTCTCGCGCCGCCTTACGGAAAATTTGCCAATTGGCTGTTGAATTTATTGATTCGGATGAAGTCATAAGCGCTTAAATTTAAAAACAGAAAAATAAAACTATTAAAGGAGTTAATAGGATGAATAAAATAGATTTTGATTATGATCAAATTGTGATTGGCTCAGGCTTTGGTGGATCGGTCAGTGCTTTACGCCTTAGTGAAAAAGGCTATAAAGTCCTGATTTTGGAGAAAGGCTTACGCCGTGAAGATAAGGATTTTCCAACCACCAATTTAGACACCAAAAACTATTTGTGGCGTCCTGAACTGGGATTCAGAGGTACGATGCAATTTACTTTCACCAGTAAAACCACCATTTTGCACGGGGTAGGCGTTGGTGGGGGCTCACAAATTTATGCCAATGTACATTTAATTCCACCTGATGCTGTTTTTGAGTCCGAGGCGTGGACCAAGATTCGTAAAGACTGGAAAGAAACCTTAAAGCCGTTTTATGGTCTCGCTCAACGTATGTTGGGTACAGCGAATAATACTTATACCAATATTGCAGATGACACGTTAAAAGAAGTTGCGAGTGAAATTGGATATGCAGACTCTTTTAAAACGGTCAACACAGGGGTATTCTTTTCGCAAGCAGCTGGTCAGGAAGGTCAATTAGCGAAAGACCCGTATTTTAATGGAGATGGGCCAGATCGTAACTCCTGTATTTATTGTGGTGCTTGTATGTTGGGCTGTCGTAATAATGCCAAAAATACCCTCATGAAAAATTACCTGTATTTTGCTGAGCGTAATGGCGTTGAAATTCGTCCAAGTTCAGAAGTGGTGAAAATTAAACCACTGAATGAAGATGGTAGCGCAGGTTACGAAGTAATAGTCAAAGAAACCCTTGGGAAACAAGTTCGTCAGTATAGTTTGCGCAGTCATGGGGTGGTGTTATCTGCGGGTGTAATGGGCACTGTACCGATGTTGTTAAAAATGCGTGATCAGCATAAAACTTTACCCAATATTTCTTCATTGCTGGGACAGGAAGTTCGGACGAACTCGGAAACCCTGACCACAGTGAACAATACTGGTAAAAAACTGGATGATGGTGTGGCAATCAGCTCCTTTATTTCAGTCGATGCAGATACCAATATCGAGGTCACACGTTTCCCTGAAGGTGCGGATGCTTCATGGATTTATATTCCATACGTGCCGATGGTGACCGGTCAGGGCTTTATGCGCTTTATGAAGTTTGTGTTCAACACTTTAATACATCCCTTAAAAACCTTTAAAGTACTGCGTTATAAGGGTAAAGCCAAAGACTCTATTATTTTATTGGTAATGCAAAAGTCTGAAGCGTTTATTCATTTTGAATGGCGTAGAAAGTGGTATCGACTGTTCAAAAATAGTATCACTGCCGTGCAAAAAGAAGGGGACACGCCACTCACCGTTTCATTCCCAGCGGCTGAAGAAGCCACTAAAATGATTGCACAAAAGTTGGGTGGAGAGCCAGGTTCTGCACTTACTGAAATTCTACTGGGAACGCCAACGACAGCACATATTATGAGTGGTGTCGCGATGGGCAATGACAAGTCGAATGGTGTTGTGGACTTCACTGGTCAAGTCTTTGGTTATCAAAATTTACGCGTATTAGATGGTTCGATTGTACCTGGAAATTTAGGTGTGAATCCCTCACTGACCATTACCGCACTGTCTGAATTTGCGATGAGTCAAATCCCAGTGTTCTCCGCAGAGCGGGCAGCAAAGATTCAGCGTATTGAATTTAGTCAGCCTTTGGAGGGACAGGTGTCTGACTTGAAGGGTACTGGTGATTTAGCCAGTGCATTAAGCAATGCTTAAAAAAAGTGGATATGGTTTGGGCTGGTGATGGTGCCTAATACGGCAAATTAGACAGCCCAAGCAATACAATCTTGAGATCATTATCCCTCTAACGCTTTATGACAGCGTTAGAGGGCGTTGCTGATTTTATGGGCTATAATTCAGAAATTCCTAAGCTAAGAAGAGAGCGAAAAGCTGTCTTACTTTTTTACCGATTAATTGGGGGGCATTACTGAGTCTATTCATAGACCCAAAAGCCATAGTTTATTTTTACTTGTTATAAAATATGACTAGGGTGTGTTGACACTTTTAGCTTAAAAAAATAGCGAAGTAGTAAAATCAAATCGCCGAACCCAATTTTACTATTCGCTATGCCTCGTACCATGCTGACAGATCAACACTGGCAAAAGTTGAAAGTTATTCTGCGTAATTTATCCATTCACCACAACTCAAATTTACGCAATTTTATTGAAGCTATTCTCTATAGAATTAGAACAGGCTGTCCGTGGCGAGATATTCCTTCTTGTTTTGGTCATTCCAACTCTATTTTCAAACGTTTTAATCGTTGGTCAAGCAGCGGTAAGTTACTTAGATTATTCAAATTACTAGCCTCATGCCCCGATATGGAGTGGATTTTTATTGATGGCTCTCATGTACGTGCTCATCAACATTCTGCCGGCATAGCGAATCAATCTATTTCTAAAAGTGTAGGAGGAAACTCCTCAAAAATACATTTGATTGTTGATGCACATGGCAATCCTATTGATTTCATGATTACCGATGGAACCACACATGATGTTAAAGTTGCACCTGATTTAATATCAACATTAGATTTAAAAGAGACAAAAGTGGTATGTGCAGATAAAGGCTATGATTCAGAACCACTGCGTGAACAGATCAGGAAAACAGGGACTAAAGCGAATATACCAAAGAAAACAAATAGCCAATCGAACAATGACCATATGGACTGGTATTTATATAAAATCAGGCATTTAGTTGAAAATATGTTTTGTAGATTAAAGCAATTTAGAGGAATAGCTACTCGATATGACAAGCTCAAAAGAAATTATCAAAGTTCTGTTGCTTTAGCCTGTATATTTTTATGGCTACCTTTATAGGGTTAATTATGAACAGTAAATGTCAACAGACCCTAGTAAAATCAAAATAATAGACTTCCTTCATAAATCATTTTTCAATCAATTTAATAGTTTATCTTTCACCCAATCTAAATTGTATATGCCAGCAAGTAAATTAAACCGCAGGTTTAATCGTTTACGACGATTTCTATATACACAAGATAAAATCTTAAAACATTTCATCCTTCCAAATACATGCTCTACTTGAATTCGTCTACGACCAATCTCTTTATTTAACTTTTTTAATTCAGAATCTAGTTTTTCAGTTTTCTTTGCTTTAGATGGCATGAGGCATCCAAAACCCAATTTCTTTATCCCTAAATACCCCTTATCAACGATAAAAAAGGGCTTAAATTTTAATTTCCTCATGCTTTTTTTAAATATTTTAAAATCATGCATGCTTCCATGACTTCCACATACACTCAGTATTTCACCTGTTGTATAGTGCATAGATAGCTGAAATTTAAAGGTATGTCGCTTTTTTTACCGCTATACCATTTCTTCTGTTTTTTTTTGGACGTTGAACTAATATTTCAGTTGCATCAATCACAACAACTTCCCAATCCACTTCATCTCGATTAGGAAGTTGTTTTGGCAAGTTAAATTTTCCAGAACGGATTAAGGTATCTTCAATAACACGTGTGATACGAATTGCACTCGTTTCAGATACACCGTAACTCATACCAAGATGGAAAAATGTTCGATATTCTCTCCAATATTCTATACATAAGAGCAAACGATCTTCCAACGGTAATTTATGCGGTCGTCCTTTACCAATATGACGGGGTAACTGCTTATTTATCTCGGCCAGCATGAGGTTAAATGTAGCCCAACTAACACCGGTAAGCCTACGAAACTTAACGTCTGATAATTTTTGAATATCTTTGAATTTCATCCAAGGATTATCCCTTGAATTAAATAATTTTGCTGATTAATTTAAGATCAAATAAATTGTACGTTTTTTGATTTATGAAGGAAGTCTAATAACTAAGATCAAAGTAATCATGACTGTTTCCATAGTTTGACCTCTAAATCTTATATTTTATCTCTCTGTACACGACAAATTTCACAGAACCCTTATCCTATCAGGATTCTGCCTTCTTAAAATTGCCAAAATTTCCTTAAACTCTTCTTTTTTCCCAAAACCAATTAAACGCTGAATCGCCATTTGAACATAGTCTAAACCATAGCGAAATAAACTCATTGAGAGTCGTCCATGCTTCTTTATTTTTGTTACAGCTGCTATGATGAATGAGATCGAAAACTGAAATCCCCCACTAGAATTGTTGACTGGAGTCAAAATGAATAAAAAGCGGCCGGTTAATCTTGATATTCGAACCATTCAGCTTCCTCTCACGGCGCTTACATCGATTCTGCACCGGATTTCAGGAATTATGCTCTTTATTTTTCTGGGACTGATACTGTATATGCTGAGCAAATCGTTGGAGTCAGAAAAGGGTTTTAATGAAGTCAAGGAGATTTTTTCTTCACCTTTCGGCAAAGTTAGTTTCTGGTTGGTATACTCTTCATTTATTTATCATCTCGTAGCCGGAATTCGACACCTAGTTATGGATGTGGGTGTTGGTCATACTTTGAAAGGCAGCAATCGCGCCTCTACTATTGTTTTAGTAGTGTCGGGTGTTTTAATGGTTGCTGGCGCCGTATGGATTTGGTAGCTGTGGAGTCGTAATGCGTATTTACAAGGACTAAAAGCGTCCTTTAAAGCTAACTTACGAAAGTATTTATAATCGACGGTTCACGCTTAAACGGTTGAATCCTTTCGGGCTTCCGAATAGCTGTTAGCTGAAAGCTATCATGAGCTAAGTTTTCTGTGCATCATCAAATGTGTTAATGGGAGCGCCATAGTACTAGGTACAAATATGGCTCTAGGACAATGTTAGATGTTTTGGATTTTGAGGCGGATCGCTCTTATCGAAGATCGTCTAATTCGCTCTGAAGCGCAGGTTTTTTGAAACTATCACCTGGTTGGCACACTGTGCGAATCAACATCAGATATGAGAAAGCCAATCAGGTGAACACTACCCTCGAGGGCTCATCTGTCCAGTTAAAGCCTCGAGTCTTTCTGGGTGCGCAAAAGACAAGAAGGTTATATGGGAAAATTATGAGGCCTGGATACCATGCGTCATGGGCGTGCCGATGCTGTGAGTGACAGAGCGAGAAGCAAGTGAAAGTCCCTGAAGTAGGGGCGGGATGCGCCCGAGTGGCATTTTTTGTCTTAAGGTAGATCGCGTAGCTGTTCTTCAGAATAATCTTCAGAGCGTTGACGACAGCCATCGCTGTGCATTCCTCAAGAATAGAATGTGTCGGAAGGGTGGCGTCATTGGTGTTAGTCATCGCTTAGGATTTCTCAATCTGGCTTACACGGGCGCCTGTACCGATATCCCCGCGGATGGCGACGTATCGATGTTGAATTCCTCGCCAGACGAAGTGCAATGAGCTGCGGCTATAGGCTTGCGCAGCCTTAGATAGCCGGCCGTCGCAGGCGCGCCGGTTGGCCGGGATCTTCTTCTGCCCGTCAGGTGTCCGGTCGGAACTCCAGCACGAACGCTACGACCTTTTCGGCGGACATTTCGCACGGCTTCAACAATGTCCTATCTGATGTAACGCGGAAGAGGTTGAAGCTGACAATGTCAGTCCCGTCCAACTCCCTGGCGAACAGACTGTTGCGACGTCCGTCCCCAGATCGCCGGACGATCAAGCTGAAACGCCGGCCTTCATAAGTCCCTTCTCTGTATCCCTCCGCAAGCTTCGCGAAAGCGGCATCGAACTCGGAATGCTCCATGTCATCCATCCTTATTGATAGAACAGAGGCGCGGCGGGTGCGAGACCGCCAGTGCCGGGTCGCGCTAAGGTGCCGGGCAGATTCCTGCAGCCGACGAGGCCCGGGGTGGGCAGGATAATTGAGATGTCGGCGCCCGCATGGCTATCAGCGAAGTCGTCCGTCCAGTCTGCTAGGCAACGTCCACGCCTTTCCAGAAAGCGATGTAATCCCGGATACCCTCGGCATCCGGAGTGGGGGCGGGATAGGTCCAAGCGGCGTTCACGTTGAGCGCGTCACCCGCGCGAACATGAAAGAAGCGCGCGGCGCCTTTGATCGGACAGACAGATGTGTGCGGGCTCATCTCAAGCAGGCTCAGGTCGACTCCTGACGGTGGGAAGTAGTGATTTCCCTCGACGATGACTGTTTCGTCGCTTGTGGCGATAGTAGTGTCTTTCCAGATGGCTGAGACCAACGGACTCTCCTTTTGTATTCATCAACCGGCGAAGGCTCGCGGGCTGGCTGCCCCAAGCCGCACCTCCTCAGGTGGCAGGCGGGTTGCGCCCGAGAAGTTTGTCGAGCTCGCCTCTGACATCGAGCGCGAATAGCTCATCGGAGCCACCGATAAGGGTGCCATTGATGAAGATCTGCGGCACGGAGCTTCGCCCCGACGCTTCCGCCATGGCCTGCCGGTGAGCCGGATCCGCCTCAATATCGAGCTCCTTCCATCGCACGCCCTTTTCCTTGAGGAGCGCCTTCGCTCGGCGGCAGAACGGGCACCAATTCGTGGTGTACAGCAATACATCAGTTGTCATATTGCATCTCCGGCAGTTGCACGCGGATCGCTGTCATGGCGTTGATCTCCAATTCGCGGCGTTCAAAGATGGCGACTGCACCTTGGCCGACATCGGAGCAGATGCTGACGATTGGCCGCTATCCAGGCGACATGGCCCAAAGTGCTTTCACCGCCAGGCAGAGGCCGCACGCGCCTCCTGTAGCGCCGAGCCGATGCTCTAAGGTAACCGAGCCTCGATTGGGACGGAAGCGGTCCCGCTCGAATCGCCCATCATGCTGGTCGAGCATATCAGGACGACGGATAGTGCAGGAACTTTCAAATTGAGCTTGATGTCGAGCCAGGTATCGCGAGCGAAGGCGTTCTAGAGGCCGGGGGGTACGAAGACTGTGTTCGGCAAAACGGTTCACGTTGATCGCCAAAGCTTCCCAGGGCGCACGTCTACGATCGGCGCGACGTGAGATAGCTCGCGCCGCTAGCCCCCGTAGCGCTCCGTCTTGATGATGGAGGCGTCCAAGCCCGCCAGCAGCGCGCTATCGGTTGCGATGTTGACGAATCCGTTAGACCCGCAGACGAACACTTGCGTCGGCTTTCCCTGAAGCCTGGTTAGAATTTCTTGGACCATCATGCCGTCGATCCGTCGCGCAAAGTCCGATGCGCGAACCGGTTTCTCGCGCGTAATCGCGAGCGCCAGGACGAACGCCGGATCGCTGATTTCGATGCAATGAAGTTCTTCTGAGAAGAGAACGTCCTCGGCGGTTCGTGCGGACAGGAGCAACGCTGTCGGAACGGCTTGGGCCAATGCGCGGCGCTGCCGGATCATTGCCATCAACGGCACGAGGCCGGAGCCTCCCCCGATCAACAGAACCGGATCTATGGCAGGCTCAGGCCAAAGGAAATGGCCACCGAGCGGACCGCGAACTTCGATTTCGTCACCAATCGCCGCGATGTCGTGAAAAAACGGCGAAACTTCGGCATCCGGCATGCGCTCGATAGCTATCTCGACGATCGGGGTCGAAACTGCCGATGACGCGATCGAGTAGCTGCGCATTGCACTGTAGCCGTCGGGCGCGGTCAGCCGGATATCGACGTGCTGACCTGCGGTGTGCGCGAACGGCTTGCTCAACCGAAGGAAGAAGCTCTTGATACTCGGTGTTTGCTGGATGATGTCGTCGATCACGCATGATTGCCACGAACGGACTTGCGCTTCGTTTTCAGTCATGGGTGTATCGTTGTTCGCGCCACGGATCGCCGTAGATGTGATAGCCGTGCAGCTCCCAAAAGCCGGCCTCGTCACGCGTCGTGAATTGCAGCGCATTCACCCATTTGGCGGATTTCCAGAAGTAAAGGTGCGGCACTAGAAGACGCGCCGGCCCCCCATGATCGCGGGAAAGTGGCTTGCCCGCATAACTGAGGGCGACCATCGCTTTCCCGGAAAGCAGATCCGTCAGAGGGACGTTTGTCGAATAATTATCGTAGCAGTGCGCCAAGACGAAATCGGTAGGCCGATCAAGCTCTGCATCTGCAAGGATGTCTTCAATGAGTACACCCTCCCAAACGGTATCCAGTTTGGACCAAGAGGTGACGCAGTGAATATCCTTTGTCACCTGGGTCTTTGGTAGAGTGTTGAATTCGCCCCAATTCCACGTTTTGACGGGCTTCGGACCAATTTTGACTGTGAATTTCCAGTCGGAGGGCTCTACCCTCGGCGTAGGGCCGGCCGACAGAACAGGGAAATCCTCCACCAGATGCTGACCTGGCGGAATCCGATCGGACTGGTCGCCTGAACCGCGACCGGTGAAACCTCTGGTGACCATAGTGACCCCTCTTGCTCGATACGGCAGACCGAAGCCGGCCTTCATTTCAGTACTCTGCGTAAAGCATTTGCCCGCACATCCGCCGAATAAGCCAATCGACTAAAAATCAGATACAGATGCTCTATCATCGTAAAAAATCGCGTATCGAACATAGCGTCAGGCCAGCATGATTCCCAATACCCAATGGCTATAGGGTAGATAACCCCAAGGCTGCGTACGCTGATCTGCGGTATGCGGAGCGGAAGTTGCAGGTTCGCTCTCAAACGGATGGGCAGCGTGCAAAGCTCAAGGCTCACCAGCGCATGGTTGCCCAGTTCGCGCTCGCCGGCAGCTTGAGTATATTAAGGACGAAATGTCGATCTGATCTATTCTGGCTTCAGGAAATAGGGAAAATAAGGTCGGACGTTCGCGCACCGTCGCGACGCGCGATCATCCACTAAGCTTCTGTATCGGGGTTGGAGGATCAGATGAACGAGATCGAACGACAAGCGCCTGAGCTGCGGGTGCAAAAATGGATTGGCAAAGATGGGGAAAGTATCGCGCCGTTCAAACTGTCAGATATCGGGCCCGGCCCGAAAATCTTGTTTGCCTTCCAGCATTGGTGCCAAGGTTGCCATTTGCATGGGTTTCCGACGCTACAAAAGTTGCATGCAGCGTTGAGCTCAAAAGACGTGGGGTTCGCAGTGATCCAGACCGTCTTCGAAGGAACGCATGAGAATACCTTCGAGAAGTTGCGCGTGAACCAGCTCAAGTATGAGCTTCCTATCGTTTTCGGTCACGACGAGCAACCGACCGGCTCGCCGTTTCCAACCTTCATGGAAGACTACCGCACACGAGGAACTCCGTGGTTTACGGTTATCGACGCTGGCGGTAGCATTGTTTTCTCGGACTTCCATCTCGACGCGGAGCGACTAGTGAAGCAACTTGAGCAAGGTTAATCGTTGGAAGGTGGGCAATCATCCTGATTGCCACCCATCCCCTGATGCCCACTACAGGCGTTGCGCGCTGTAACTCTGTTGATCAGCGTGCGAAAACCCGGATCCGGATAGGAGGAGCGTCAACGATTGAATCAATCCGTTGGGAGAGGGCGGCTCCGCTCCGTCAGCTCGGCAATAGATAACCCATTCTCGCCGAGCAACTCTCTGATCCGATCGACGATATGAGCCCCTAGCGCCGCTGTCTTGGTCCCCCCCACAGATTCCCAAGATGCGAGTTCACACGCCGATACCTCGTGGTCAGCGCCGAAGTGCTTCTGTCGGTATGTCACCGCCGCCCTTCAATGATAAAGGCGCGGTAACGGGAACCGGCAAAGCGATGAGCAGCGATGGTTTGGTAGGCGGGACTGTCATACCAGTCGCGAGCGGCCTGCATCGTCGGGAAACGCAAGATTACGGCCCCTTCGATGGGCGGCCCCTCCAAATGCTGGATCGCGCCATAAGCGGCGAGAAAGGTAACGTCGTGACCATCGAACGATGGTCCGACGCCTGCAGAATAGGTTGCGAGTGCATGTGGGTCGCTGGTTTCTTCCCGCGTAAAGACGACGAACGCTTCCATCATTAGGCCTCTCAAAGGTTGGATCTGTTGGCCATTACCACCGGTGATGGCCTCACAGTCGTCAGGCTGGCAACTGGAACCCGATTTTCATGAGTGCCTCGACGCACGCATCCTGATCCTGCTGATAGTTGCCTCCGGAGATGCCTATGCCGCCGATCAACTTCCCATCCTCCAGAATCGGATAACCGCCGCCGACAGCGACCATCCGAGGGCGATAGGCTAGCGGCGCCACTTTTGGATCGTTGGTCACATAGTCGTTCCAGACATGGGTCGGGAACCCAAACGAGGCGGAACTCCAGGCCTTGTCGATGGCAACATCGACGGTAAGGAACGGCGCATCGTCGGTGCGCTCGAACGCGCGCAGGTTACCGGTGGCGTCGACGACGGCGACGGCAGCCGGGATGCCGATGGCACGGGCCGCAGCGAGCGCCGCGTCGATGAGGGCGACTGCGGTTTCGCGGTTGATCGAGGCGGTGGCAATAGATTTGGTCATGGGATTCTCATCGCTGGGGCATAACCCGTTCGGCTTTTTGAGGTTGGACAAGATGTTTGGCGATCGCGGTCGTTAGAAGCCTTCGAGGACGATCTTGCCTTTAGCCGCGCCACTTTCGATCAGTGCATGCACCGTCTTCAGATTGGCGGCATTGATCGGCGACAGTCGCCGGGTCAGCGTCGTGCGGATTTTGCCGTCGTCAACCAGCGCTGCCATCGCATCCAGAATCTCGCCCTGCTCATTCATGTCGGGCGTGCCGTAGATCGACCGCGTGAACATCAGCTCGTGGTGGATCGACACCGCCTTGCGCTTGAAAACCATGATATCGAATGCCTTGGGATCGTCGATCAGTCCGAACCGTCCTTGTGGGGCGATCAGTTCGGCGATGTCGGCGACATGTTGCTCGGTATGTGTGGTCGAAAAGACGAAAGCGGGAGCACCGATGCCGAGTTCGGCGATCTGTGGCGCGAGCGGACGAGAATGGTCGATGACGTGGTGAGCTCCAAGCCCTCTTACCCACTCTTGGGTTTCCGGTCGAGAGGCTGTGGCGATGACGGTGAGGTCCGTGCGCTGTCGCGCGATCTGGACGGCGATCGACCCAACCCCGCCCGCGCCACCGATGATGAGGATCGCCTCCGCCGCACCGGGTACGGGCTTCGCCACGTCCAGGCGGTCGAACATCGCCTCCCAGGCCGTCAACGTCGTCAGCGGCAGCGCCGCCGCTTCCGCCCAGGAGAGCGACGCAGGTTTGTGACCGACAATCCGGGCGTCGACGAGATGGAACTCCGCATTGGTACCGGGCCGTGTGATCGATCCGGCATAATAGACCTCGTCGCCTAACTCGAACTGCGTGACGTCGGGGCCGACCTCGCGCACAATCCCGGCGGCATCCCATCCCAGCACCTTCCAATCGCCATCTGCCGGCGGCGTGCTGTTGCGGACCTTGTAGTCGACCGGGTTGACCGAGACGGCCTTCACCTCAACCAGGATATCGTATCCTGCAGCGACAGGCCGAGGCAGATTGATGTCGACCAGCGCGGCATCCGCGGCGATGGGTCCCGGAACCTTGTAACCAATGGCTTTCATAAATGTCTCCAGCTTGCTTGATCGGATGACGCGAATGCTCGTTAGTCAACTTCTTCTACATTGAGGTCCCGACTCTTGAACTGGGTCGCGGTAGCAGATTTCATCGAACACGTCGATCAACAGGCCCTTATGCTCGGTCGCCGGATCGGTGATCGCGTAGAGGGTGGAGGCGTTATCGCCATCATCACCGCTTCCGAGGCGAAACGCCGCGTCGACGCAGATGCCGCACGGACCGATGGTTGATCCTGGCTCGAGATCGACGAGATTGCTGTCCTTGACGCGCTATTCGCGGTCTTAGCCCTTGGCGATGAAGGACTGAACTGCTTGTAGAGCGTCGGTCAGCTGCTATGTCATGGACGCACCTTCATCTTGAGTTGGATTGGACAAGCTTCCGTATAAGGCCCGCTGTAACCGTCAGATGACGGCGAAGAAAACGATGGGCAGTATTCACAGCCACTTAGCCTTCTTGAAGCGCACAAATAGGAAAACGCACGATATCGCTATCACTCCGAGCACGACAAAGTATCCGTAGGCCGTGTCCAGCTCCGGCATGTGCTTAAAGTTCATGCCGTATATTCCAGCGATCGCCGTCGGGACTGCCAGTATTGCCGCCCAAGCCGCCAGCTGGCGGGTGATCACCCCCGTCCTTTGCGCTTCAAGAAGGCTGCTGAACTCGAAGACGGTGGACAGAACCTGCAGGAGGCCATCGACCATGGTCTGCACGCGAGCGACATGATCCGCGACGTCGCTGAAATAGGGTCTGACTTCTGAACTGATGCAGGGGAAATGGCCTCGGACGAGTTTCCGGACCAGTTCAGCCATAGCGCCGAGCGTGCGCTGGAAGCGCGTGAGTTCGCTTCTCAGCCCGAAGATGCGGTCGATTTCTGCCCGTCCGAGAAAGTCGTCGAGCGATCGTCTCTCCATCGCCAGAACGTCATCCTCGATCATCTCGAAGATGGGAAGATATTGATCGACGATCCGGTGCAGGATCGCATGCAGCACATAGTCGACACCTTTGCCAAAAAGCGCCGGCGAAGCCTCGAGTTGCTCGCGAAGATTGCCCAGCGCTCCGCCGTTGCCGTGCCGTACGCTGATGAGATGGTTGTGACCGGTGAAGATCGCCATCTTGCCGTAGCGGATCTGGTCTCCATCCAGCTCGGCGGTCTGCGCGACGACGTACAACTCATCGTTGTAGACCTCGAGCTTGGGCGGGCACAGCGGGTGCATCGCGTTGTCGATCGCCAACGGATGAAGATTATATGTCCTTTGGATCGCGAGTAGTTCCTCGGGGGTGGGTTCGCTAAGCGCGATCCAGCAGAAGCCCGAGCGACTCTCGCCCAACTTGACGTGCTCATCGAGCGCGATTTCGCGAACTCGCTTGCCTTCGTTGTAATAATAGGCGGCGATGATGCTCATGCTGGCCTCGCGGGAATGTGGAGGCCACGCTGGACGGCCGGTCGAGCCAGCCCGCGTCCAAGCCATGCGCGGACGTTCGAAAAGCTGCTGAGGCCAAGGATGTCACCCGCAGCGTAGAATTCCACCAGCGCATTCACCCAGCCGAGCGTCGCGATGTCCGCGATCGAATAGTCGTCGACGATCCAGTCGCGGCCTTCCAGCCGGCGATCCAGAATCCCCAGCAGACGCGTGGATTCGTCGATAAAGCGCTGTTGCGGCCGCTTGTCCTCATAGTCCTTGCCGCCAAATCGCAGGAAGAAGCCGAGCTGACCGAACATCGGCCCGATGGCCGACATCTGAAAGAACACCCACGCTAGGGTCTCGTAACGCTGGCCTGGTTCGGTGGAGATGAACTGACCCGTCTTGTCGGCCAGATAGAGGAGGATCGCACCGGATTCCCATAAGGCGATGGGTCTACCGTCAGGGCCAGCCGGATCGATGATCGCCGGTATGCGTCCGTTCGGGTTCAGCGACACGAACGCCGGATCCTTCGACTCGTTGTTCGAGATGTCGATCAGGTGGGGCTCGTACGCCAGGCCAGTCTCCTCAAGCATGATCGAGACCTTGACGCCATTGGGCGTAGGGGCTGCGTAGAGTTGCAGGCGATCGGGATGAGATGCCGGCCAGCGCTGCGTGATCGGAAAGGACGAGAGGTCTGGCATAAATCTGCGATCCTGGTGTTGCGATGGCGACTGACTGGAACGAGCCGTCACTCTGAAGTAGGGTTCGATGACCGCGTCGCTGAACGACGCGGTCACGAAGATTGCGGACCGGACCGGCGCAGTGGCAACGGCAGTGAAGCCTATTCCGCCGCGGTCCCGGCCGCTGGCTGTACGTCGTCAACCTTTTGGCGCTTCGGAAGCACCCAGCCGGGACGGACGAAGTGGCAGGTGTAGCCGCCCGGGTGCTTCTCCAGATAATCCTGGTGATCGGGCTCGGCCTCCCAGAACTCGCCGACCGGCTGGACCTCGGTCACCACTTTGCCATCCCACAGCCCCGAGGCATCCACATCGGCGATCGTATCCTCGGCGACGCGCTTCTGCTCCTCGTCGACATAATAGATGCCCGACCGGTAGGAGAGCCCACGATCATTGCCCTGGCGGTTCAGCGTCGTCGGATCGTGGATCTGGAAGAAGAATTCCAGGATGTTCCGGTAGCTCGTCACTGTCGGGTCGAAGACAATCTCGATCCCCTCGGCATGCGTGCCGTGATTACGATACGTGGCGTTCGGAATATCGCCGCCCGTGTAACCCACACGGGTCGAGATGATGCCGGGCCGCTTGCGGATCAGATCCTGCATGCCCCAGAAACATCCTCCTGCGAGAACAGCGCGCTGATGCATGTTAAGCCTCCTCTACTTGATCGAGATATTCACCGTATCCCTCGGACTCCATCTCGTCGCGCGGGATGAAGCGAAGGGACGCTGAGTTGATGCAGTACCGCAGACCGCCGCGGTCGGAAGGACCATCGGGGAACACATGGCCGAGATGACTGTCTGCGTGTACTGACCTGACCTCCGTCCGGACCATGCCGTGTGCGCTGTCCCGCACCTCCTTCACGTTTGCCGAAACGATCGGCTTGGTGAAGCTGGGCCAGCCAGTACCCGAATCGAACTTGTCCGTCGAAGCGAACAGTGGCTCTCCCGACACTATGTCGACGTAGATGCCAGGCTCCTTGTTGTCGTTGTACTCGCCCGTGAAGGGCCTTTCGGTGCCCGCCTCCTGGGTAATTCGGTGTTGCTCGGGAGTCAGGTGGTCGATTGCTGTCTGTGACTTTTCAAACTTCATTACAGTCTCCAATACTTATCTAGAGGGCCAGGCACGCTACCGCTAATTTTTTATGTCTCCTGATTTGCTCCTACAATGGTAGTGGGATGGCAAACGAGGTTTTACTAAGTGTTGGAAAATTAGAGATTTAAATTTCGCGTCTATTAATTATAGCGCAACTGAGTGGTTAAGCAAGTACGTAATCAGTAAATATTAAAAAAATAACACAAAAGCACGATTATATAATACAGTGTCAGTGTTTTATGATAATCAACAACGCCTGTTTAGATGCTGGTAGATGCGAATTTTTTGGCGTACAGTCAAAATTTTCTGATGGTTGCTTAGTGTGTTGGCGCTGATGGAAAATTGACCCACCCTGCCGATTGAAATTTGACCCAGGGCGGATTGCTGATTTTGTTACCAGCAACTGTGGATAAGTCTACCAGCGCAGCTGCTGTTGCCCCCACTCCTTCGCTAGCCCAGTTCAGTTGTTTAAGACCTGCCACACGCAGCCATGTAGCAGGCCGTCGTCGCCATGAAATCAGAACGGCTCATCGTCCTCCGGTTCCTGGCCGCCCTTACGCTTTCGCTCCCGTGATTTGATCTTGGCCTGGGCCGCCAAGCTACTGTGTTGCAGGCGATAGGACTCGTTACCGGTTTCGACGATGTGGCAGTGGTGGGTCAGCCGATCCAGCAGGGCGGTGGTCATCTTGGCGTCGCCGAACACGCTCGACCATTCGGCGAAGCTCAGGTTGGTGGTGATCGCCACGCTGGTGTGTTCGTACAGCTTGGATAGCAGGTGAAACAGCAACGCACCGCCGGCCTGGCTGAAGGGCAGATAACCCAGTTCGTCGAGGATGACCAGATCCATGCGCAGCAGAGCTTGGGCGATCCGCCCGGCTTTGCCGTCGTGCTTTTCGCGCTCCAGCAGATTGACCAGATCGACCGTGGAGTAGAAGCGCACGCGCTTGCCGTGCCGGGTGATGCCGGACACGGCCAGCGCAGTGGCCAGGTGGGTTTTACCGGTGCCAGGCCCACCGATCAGCACCACGTTCTGCGCGGTGTCGGTAAAGGCCAGACTGGCCAGTTCGCTGATCAAACGAGCGTCTGCGCTGGAGGCGCTGAAGTCGAAGCCGGCCAGGTCGCGGTGCATCGGCAGCTTGGCCATGTTCATCTGGTGGCTCACCGAGCGCATGGCGCGATCTGTGTGCTCTTGTTCCAGCAGGTGTTCGAGCAGCCACTTGGACGAGGCTGTGTTCGACTCACCCTGCGCAGTCAACTCCGCCCAGGCCGTGGCCATGCCGTGCAGGCGCAGCTCCTTGAGTGATGTGTGCTGAAAAAACAGGAGGTTTTAACTTGGTAAACTAAACACACTCATCAGGAGTTTACCATGAGCAAGAAACACAAGACTTACACCACAGAATTTAAAGCTGAAGCCATCAAATTAATTGAAGCCAATCAAGGCAATGTCTCGGAAACAGCTAGACAACTTAGCATTTCAATGCAAACTCTTTCAAATTGGAATACCAAAGCAAAGGCTGGAACTTTAGCAGGTACAAAACAGTATTCACCTGATCTAAACGCTCTACTCGAAGAAAATAAAAAACTCAAACAACAGCTCAAAATAGCTGAAATGGAACGTGAATTTTTAAAAAAGGCAGCAGCGTACTTTGCCAAAGAAAGTCAGTAAGGTACGCCTATATGAAACAAAAAAGATATTCTTTTCCAATTACCTTAATGGCTCGATTACTTCATGTTTCAGTTTCATGTTTTTATGATTGGCTCAAGAGAGGCGTGAGCAAAAGAACGATTCAACGAAATCAACAGACGATATTGGTGAAAATAGCCCATGAGGAGACAAGGCAGAGCTATGGTTATATTCGATTAACCAAATACTTACAAGCTCAGGGCATAAAAATGAGTATGTACGCTGTACGTCAGATAAAAGCGCTGAACCACCTGTATTGTAAGCGACACAAGCGTTTTAAAAGGACTACGAATAGTGACCATAATCGAGCGATCTATGAAAACCTGCTGGAGCAACAATTCTCAATGACTAGACCAAATCAAGCATGGTCAAGTGATATTACGTACATATGGACTGTTGAAGGATGGCTGTACTTAGCAGCGGTAAAAGACCTTTACACGAAACAAGTGGTTGGCTATAGCTTAAATGAGCGCATGACAGCACAGCTTGTTTGTAATGCGCTAAATATGGCTATTCACAATCAAAAACCAACCAAAGAACTGATTGTGCATTCAGACAGAGGAAGTCAATATTGCAGCCATGAATATCGAAATATACTTGAGCAATATGGTTTTCAAGGTTCAATGAGCAAGCGCGGAGACTGTTACGATAATGCACCGATTGAAAGCTTTTGGGGAATACTGAAAAATGAGTTAGTGCATCATTACAACTATCAAACCAGAGAAGAAGCCAAAGCAGATATTATAAAATACATTGAATTATTTTATAATCATCGAAGAATTCAAAAGGGTTTGGGTTTTAAGACACCAAATCAAATGGCCGAAGACTTTTATAAGTTGGCTGCCTAGAATCTCCCAAGGGAAAGTCTCCTGATAATTCAGCGTATATCATTAACTTTTTAAATCTAAAAAACAGGAATTTCATTTATGTCTAAACACTATGATTATATTGCGATTGGCGGAGGCAGTGGCGGTATTGCATCAGTCAATCGTGCTGCCATGTATGGTAAGAAATGTGCACTGATAGAAATGGGTGATATTGGTGGAACCTGTGTCAACGTAGGATGTGTTCCTAAAAAAGTGATGTGGTATTCAGCTCAAATTGCCGATGCGATTCATAAATATGGTCCTGACTATGGCTTTAATACAGAATTGAAATCCTTTAACTGGAAGAAATTAGTTGAAAACAGACAAGCCTATATCAGCCGAATACATACATCGTATGACACAGGACTAGCTAAAAATAATGTTGATGTCATTCGAGGTTTTGCAAAATTTTTAGATGCTCAAACAATTGAAGTAAATGGTGAAACGTACACAGCTGACCATATTTTAATTGCTACGGGGACTCAAGCATTCAAACCTGAAATTGAAGGTGCTGAATATGGTATTGATTCCAATGGTTTCTTCGGATTAGAACACTTACCGAAGCGGACTGCTATTGTTGGTTCTGGCTATATTGCTGTGGAATTGGCAGGTGTTCTTAATGCATTGGGTTCGAATGTACAATTATTTATTCGTAAACATCAGCCTTTGCGTGGATTAGATCATTTCCTTGGTAAAACACTATTAGAGAATATGCGCAGTGAAAATATTAACGTGCATACTCATAGTCAGATTAACAAAGTGACTAAAGTTCAAGATAACTCACTTGTATTACACCTAGAAGATGGTACAGAACATAGTGTAGATTGCTTGATTTGGGCAATTGGTAGAAAACCTGCAACTGAAGCGATCAATCTTAATAAGACTCAAGTTCAATTGAACGAGAATCGCTTTATTCATGTTGATGCATATCAAAATACAACACAGTCTGGCATTTATGCAGTGGGTGATATTACAGGTAAAGTCGAGTTAACACCTGTTGCTGTGGCAGCGGGTCGAAGACTGTCTGAACGTTTATTTAACAATAAGCCAAATGAACATTTAGATTATGAAAATATTCCGACTGTGGTGTTTAGTCACCCACCTATTGGAACAGTTGGATTAACCGAAGATCAAGCCATAGAAAAATTTGGTAAAGATGCCATCAAAATTTATAGTTCTTCCTTTACATCCATGTATACAGCGATAACAGAACATCGACAACTCACAAAAATGAAATTAATTTGTGTAGGAACTGATGAGAAAGTGGTCGGAATTCATGGTATTGGATACGGTATGGATGAAATTCTGCAAGGCTTTGCTGTTGCTTTAAAAATGGGAGCAACTAAAAAAGACTTCGATAACACTTTAGCAATTCATCCGACTTCTGCTGAAGAATTCGTCACAATGCGTTAATCATTGATCATCTAAAAGAGCATTTATTTATATATTTGCTCTTATTTTTATATTCTATATCCAAATTATGAACTTTCAACAACTTAGAATTATTAGAGAACTCACTCAACATAATCTCAATTTATCACAAACAGCACATGCTCGGCTTTGTTGCACAAAGATTTGAAATGCAAAGCGCCCCTAATTGAGCCAAATTTAAGGCGTAACTTGGGTAAGTGGTCGACCTAATTCCGTAAATCTGTTAAGGACTGCTACACGTGCATGGATCTCATTCACTTGGCTATCAAAACTCCTTGCACTGAGTTTATCTCCTAATAATTTGATGCAATGCATCTTAGTTTCAACCAAACTTCGCCGATGATAGCCTGACCATTTTTTCCATAGTGTCCTGCCTAAACGTTTAATTGTTCGAAGTAATTCATTTCGCTCTAGCGAGCTACTCTTTGTATCTTTCCATGGTTTCGCATTTTTTCTAGGTGGAATCACCGCATGCGCTTGCCGATCTGCAATGACCTGACGGCATTGCTTGGTGTCATAAGCTCCATCGGTATAAACAGAGTTAATCCGCTCATCTTGTGGAATCTGATTAAGTAAATCACCAAGCACCTGTGAATCACTGACATTATTGGTTGTAAGCTGAACTGCTCGTATTTGCAGGGTTTTAGCATCTATACCAATATGAAGTTTACGCCATTGGCGACGATATTCAGGTCCATGTTTCTTGCGTTTCCATTCGCCCTCACCTAGAAACTTCATGCCTGTAGAGTCCATGAGTAGATGCAGCCCATCGCTACTTTTTTGGTAGCTGATTACAATATCAATATGCTTTTGTCTTCTACAAAGCGTGGTGTAATCTGGAGCTATCCAATTTAATCCGCAAAGTTTAATCAGACTTTGCACAAAGCCAGTGACCATACGTAAAGACAGACGGAATAAGGATTTAATCATTAAGCAGCATTGGATGGCTGCGTCGGAGTAGGTTTGATTTCGCCCTTGTTTGCCTTTTGATGGCGCATACCATTGCGTAGCAGGATCAAACCAAATGGCAATATTTCCGCGACTCATGAGTGCTCGGTTATATGCGGGCCAATTGGTTGTGCGGTAGATTTTGTGTGTAGGCTTCTTCATTTGAAAATTATATCGCTGAAAAACCCTTTACAGATAGGTTTGTGCAACAAAGCCGTTTCCGAGACATTGCCTTGATTGGCTTCAATTAATTTGATGGCTTCAGCTTTAAATTCTGTGGTGTAAGTCTTGTGTTTCTTGCTCATGGTAAACTCCTGATGAGTGTGTTTAGTTTACCAAGTTAAAACCTCCTGTTTTTTCAGCACACATCATTTAACATTGAGTAATATTTATTGGATTAAGGTTTATAACCAAATAGTTATTAAGATAAATCACCAATCAGATGCAAAAACTAGGTTTTATACGAAGTATTGTACTCATAACAGTAAGGTATTCGGACTAAAGATGGTAAGAAAAGCACTTGCTGACTTGGATAATCTATCTAGCAACGCTTCTCTTGTTGATGTTTTGGCAAATCAAGTTGGTATATACGACACGATATGGAGTTTTAAGTTTGTCGAGAAATCTCCTAGAACCCGTATACACGGCACTGGCATCAATAAAAAAAGAAAAATAGACCTATGTTTTAATATGATTCGCACTTTTGAACAGGTCGCTAAATCTATTAATTTGAATATTAGTAATGAATATTCACTATTAAAGATAGAAGAGAATAGGTTTGATCAGGCTATCCAGGAGTTAACTAAAGATCTAAATATTAGTAAAGGTGCTTACATCCAGATTAATGAGCATCTTGAAGTTAAATTGGCAAAGACATCCAGCACAATTTACGTCAAATTTAGTGATTTAGCATCCGAAAAGCTCAATAAGCTTTATGGTAGATAATCGTCTTCAACTGAATAGACATATAACTATTTTTAAAAAAAATTATATTCATACAAATTACTCTAAAATTAGGTAATCAAGCTCATTGCTTAAAACTTGGAGTCGGTCGTGGATTTAGTAAAAACGCAAAACAATAATGAACAATTGCAACTTTTCAATAAGCTTTTATTGGATGCAAGAAGTAGTTTTATTGATGCTGAGTTTAAGATTTCAAATATCTTTGATGCACCGCATAAGAATGAAGTTGTTCGCTTAAATAAGAAATCACAAGCATATGTTGAAGCTAATGGCTGGATGTCCAGATCTTCCGCATTAGAGCGTTTAGAACAATGGAAAAACGTTGCGTTTAACCAATATCTAGATCCAACGATCCGCAACCAAAACAACCAAAAAATTGTCATTTCTCTTTTTGATTTGTCTGGCACATGGTCACAACCATGGGTTGATGCTGGCTATCAAGTATTTCGCTTTGATATACAGGCAGATCCTTATTTTGGCGATATTAATAACTTCAGCGTGGAATTCTTTAACGAGCTTTTTGCATGCTTTGATGGTTTGGACGTTCATGCGATTTTAGCTGCATGCCCATGTACTGACTTTGCTGTTTCTGGTGCAAGACATTTTACCGCCAAAGATGCTGATGGTCGCACGTTAAGCAGTATTGAGCTGGTGTACCAAACTTTAAGAACAATTGAATTTTTTAAACCGAATATTTGGGCAATTGAGAATCCAGTAGGGCGTATTGCGAGCTTAACCGGGTTGTCGCCGTGGCGTCTGTCGTTTGATCCGTTTCATTTTGGGGATACTTACACTAAGAAAACCTTATTATGGGGTAGATTTAATGCTGACCTACCTATTGCACCAGTAGAGCCTATAGAGGGATCTAAAATGCACAAGTTATATGGTGGGAAAAGCTTGGCCACTAAAAATGCTCGAAGTGTAACGCCTGTTGGTTTTGCATATTCATTCTTTATGGCCAATAACGCGCATGACCATAAACTGATGGCATTTTCAAACAAATATGACCGATTAGACCGGAATCTTTTAAAACTCGCTCTGAATTCAGGAGTTTCTGAATATGAAATTTCGTCTGCCATCGATGATGCTTACTATGATTATGATGATTTGGCAGCCATTGATTCTATAAATGAACTAATGCTTGCCTAAGTATTCATACAGTATTCGCGTACACGAATTTAGTGGCAAAAAGCCAAAAACTTGGAGTTTATATTATGTTTAATTTATTACCACACGAACTTATTGTTGATAATTTTGCCGGGGGTGGTGGAACATCAACCGGTTTAGAACGTGCATTTGGGAGACCGATTGATATTGCTATTAATCATGATCCTAAAGCTTTGGCGATGCACCGGGTAAATCATCCTCTTACAAAACATTATTGTGAAAGTGTTTGGGATGTAGATCCAGTTGAAATCACTGGTAATCAACCCGTTGGATTAGTCTGGTTGAGCCCAGACTGTAAACACCATTCCAAAGCTAAGGGAGGTAAACCTCTCAATAAAAACATTAGGGGATTGGCCTGGATTGCATTGCGCTGGGCAGCAAAGGTTCGACCTCGTGTAATAATGCTTGAAAATGTAACGGAGTTTGCAGAATGGGGTGACCTTGATAAAGATGGACGTCCATGCCCAAAGCGTAAGGGACGAACGTTTAATTGCTTTGTAAATGCATTGAAATATCAAGGATACTCAGTTGAATACAAAGAATTAAAAGCATGTGACTTCGGTTCACCAACTATACGAAATCGATTTTTCTTAATAGCTCGCCGTGATGGATTGCCAATCGTATGGCCAAAGGAAACCCATGGTAATCCTAATACCAGTCTTGTAAAAAAGGGACGTTTATTGCCATGGCGTACAGCTGCTGAATGCGTAGATCTAAGTTTTGATTGCCCTAGTATATTTAAAAGAAAAAAAGCACTGGCACCAGCTACGTTAGAGCGTATTGTTCGCGGTATTTTGAAATATATCGTTCATAATCCAGAGCCATATATCGTTGATGCAGCTGCTCCAATTCTTACAGAATGTGCAAATGGATCAAGTCGGAGATCAATGCCGATCGATGAGCCTTTGAGGACAATTACAGCTGAAACTAAAGGCGGTACCCACTCACTATATGTTTGTCACCTTTCAAAAATGAAAAATGGATGTACTGGCCAAGAGTTAAATGAACCTATGCATACACTCACAACAGTAAATCAATTTGCAGAGGTACGAGCTTTATTAACGAGATTTACTGAAGGGTTAAATTTCAAAAATGAACTTTTTGAAAAATTTGGAATCATTGAAATCAATGGTGAACGCTATTGTATTGAAGATATTGGCTTTAGAATGCTTCAACCATTTGAACTTTATAAGGCTCAAGGCTTTCCGCATGATTATATTTTCAGTTATGGACATGATGAAAATAACCAACAATTGAAGTTAACTAAACAAGACCAATATCGTATGGTCGGTAACTCAGTACCACCTGATTTATCTTATGCACTGGTTCTGGCCAACTTTACTCATGAACAGGAATATAGTCTGGCCTCATAAGGCTATTTGCATTCTATAAATTATGAGTTAAAAAAAGAGGTCCCTAATGACCTCTTTTTAAGCTAGATAATAAAATTAATAATTACACTTAAACCAATTTGCTTTACTGTCCCAAACCGTTCTACCAGCTTCAAGTGGGATCTGGTTGTACAACACATCACTTCCAGCTGAGATTCCATTTTGGGTATTTAAAAAGCCTTTGATATGGAACAGAGCCATTAATTATAAAGCAGGGGAATAAGTTTATCCTTGTCTGTGATCGTGGATTCCCATCGGATATTGAAGATCCGAGTATTTATAATTACTTGTCCAATTATATCCAATAGAAATCATTTTCTATAAAACAGAGTGTGTTTCCACACTCTGTTTTATACGGTATTTAGGTCCTTTAAAAGTTCAAAAGCATCCATTTCTTTAACGATGTTCAATAAATATTGCCTGTTGTTTAATAGCAATTCATCAAAGTGACGTATATCAACGATATTACTTAAATTATGTATTTTGAATTGATTTTTTGACATGTAATTAATGCATTCATCTTGATCAAAACATTTTGTTGCTGGAGATCCTGATTCACTTATGAAAATAATGCTGCTGTTCCACATAGATAAATAAAAATATCTGTAAATTTTATCATTTCGCGAAGAGTACCAGTCAGGAAGCATAATTTCACAAGAGTACTTAACATCACCTCCATGAGAATATTGATCCCAAAGTTCAATCATTTCAGAACGTTTTAATTTAGATGTCTCCAGTGCTAAAACTGTGTATTGAGAATCCCTACTTAACCCTAATTTAAAACACATATCTGCGTAATTAATCTGATCGATATCAATTGTGTCTTTGTATCGTTGTTTTTTTAATTGATTCAATAATTCAATCTGATTGCTTGTAAAAATATCCATCCATTGAGTAACTGGCAATGATTTTATTAGGGCCAAAAAAGCTTTTTTATCTTCTCTGGTGCAATCTATGTCTTCTTTCACTTGTCTATTCCGCAAGTATCCATAATTGCCATTTTCTAAATCGGAGCTAACCCAATATGCATCCTGTAAAGTTCTATCGGCTTTACTTTCTAAAGGTGTAATGTCAAATAGTCGGAGATCGTTAGGACAGCACTCTGTAAATGTTGGATGCTTAATAGGTCTGCTGGTATACGCTATTAAAGTTTTACGATGCTTTGATAAGAGAAAAACACTATCTAAATAGTTAGTCATCGTGTTTAGAACGGATAAAGGTAAGGCATATTCTTCATTTTTAGTTTTATATGTATCTAGGACGTCTATCTCAGAGTAACATTCAATATAAGGATAGTGTTGATGCTGACGAAAATTAGCAATAGCTTTTTTATTCTTACTATCAGAAAACTCATATTGAATATTATTCGAGTCTAACCAACTATAAAATGATTGATTAATAATATCCTTCACACGATGATCGATAACCAGGATATCTGGTATTCCAAAAACTAATGGAATATTTGGGCCATTAGTCTTGTAGTAACGGCTCCAAAAAGTCTTCAGGAATTTTGACAGGGAACAACTACTGTCATTTTTTTCATAATATTCCGTGTAATTTAATGGAAAATCATTGACGGAGATGCCAAGTAAACATAATGGCTGCATTGATAGATCAGGATCTATAACTAATGGATCATTAGAACGCATTACGCCGTAGTTAGGCTCTATGAATACCCGTTTGCAAACCTGTACTGTTAAGTAATGAATAATTGGCATCATCTCTGACATATTACGTGTAAATTTTATTATTCATAAGATAGACGATCTTTATTCTAACTCCAAGGATAACCCATTGTGTATTGGTAACTTTTAAGAAATATTTGAACAAACATACAGCTCTCAATACAATGGGTCTCAAATCATAGTAAGGTTTTTTTCATGTCTACTTGCAGTTCAACGTCAGGAAAACCTGAAACGAAAGTTATCGCATTTAGCGGTGCAAATAAAAAGATAAGCGATATTCTTGACCTCGAGCACGTCAGATCTAACTCGCTTTTACAAATTCCTATTGCAGCTGAATTATTATCAGCTGGATTTCCTTCACCAGCACAAGATTTTATTGAAAAGTCGGTCGATCTCAACGAAATGCTGATCACCAATGAGTACTCTACGTTTATTGGTAAAGTAGGCTCTCGTTCCATGCTAAATGCTGGTATAGATATTAACGATAAGCTCATAATCGATAGAAGCTTCAATGCCAAGCATCTAGATATTATTGTTGCTCAGCTAGAAACAGACTTTACCGTTAAGCGGTTGATGATCACCAAGCAAATGTCAGCTGGTGAAATTAATGAAATTTTTGGTCCAGATGCAAAATCTATCCCTCCAGTTTGGCTTAAAGCAGAAAACCAAGAGCACTCACATATTTTTCTAAAACCTGAACAGGAATTGATTGTGTGGGGCGTAGTGACTTACATCATTAAAGACGCACGAAAATGACAAACCGGGTATTTATTCATGTTGATATAAATTCGGCATATTGTTCGATGGAAGCATTTTGGAACCCTAAGTTAAAGGGTAAACCATGCGTTGTCTTAAGCTCTAATGACGGAACAATCATCGCGAGAAGCGCTGAAGCTAAACTCTTAAAAATCCCGATGGGTGCGCCACTCTTTAAGGTCCAAGACATCATCAATAAACATAACGTTCATGTGCTATCGAGCAATTTTGCGCTGTATGGCGAAATGTCACGCCGTTTTCATGGAATATTATCTGGTTTTGTAGATCCAAGCTGTTACAGCATTTACAGCATTGATGAAGGCTTTATAGAATTTACTCAATTTACTAAAAACTTTGATGCTACTGAAATGGCACGGGAGATTCGGCATCAAGTATATAAGCTTATTGGCTTAACAACGTGCGTGGGTGTTGGTAGAACACTGACTGAAAGTAAAATGGCCAACAACCTTGCCAAAAAGAATCCAGAATTAAATGGAATCTGTAATTTAGTGACAATGAGCCTGGTAGATGTCGAAAGCTTCTATCAAAGCATGCCAGTTGATGAAATATGGGGTGTAGGGCGAAAGTACGCTAAAAAGCTTAATGACATGGGGATTTTAACTGTGCTGGATCTTGCAACATCCAACCCGAATCGAATGCGTGAACTCTTCAATGTGAATATGCAAAGTACGATTTTAGAATTGCTTGGCCAGTCATGCTTTGAATTTGAAAGTTCACCTAAGGCGAAACAACAGATTGTCTCGAGCAAATCTTTCGGCCAGAAAATTACTGAGCTCTCAATTCTTCAAGAAGCCGTCAGCAAATATACCCATAATGCATTCAATCGGCTTGTTGATGAACACCAGCTTTGCGGATCTCTGATTGTTTTCTTGCAATCCAACCCATTTGACCAGTCAAAACCGTATTACAGCAAGTCGTTAACATACACGTTTACCCAACCTACAAACAATTTGATGCAACTTGTTAAAGCTGCCACATCACTGATTGATAAATTGTACAAAGAGGGGATAGAGTTTAAGAAATGTGGCGTGATGTTGTGTGAATTGATAAAAGAAGAACATCGCACGATCGGCCTACTAACTGACGTAGAGCAGCTTGAAAAAGAGCAAGCGTTAATGACGGCGTTTCAAAGCATTCAAAGTAAGTTTGGCAAGGCTAAAATTGCTGCTGGATCATGTAATCTGAAAAATAGAGATTGGGAACCTAAGTCAGAACGTCAAAGCCGTAACTATTTTAGTGAGGCTGGTATGATTGTCTTCAATTGATTCATTTGAGGGAATTTGTTGGCAATGACGGGGATGGTCAGACTCGAACTGACATTCAAGGAATTAAACCTTTGCTTTAATGAGATTGATCAGATCTCAAAACCAATTGGCTACACCCTCGGAAATATAAGTACTTTTACCTCCAAAATAAGAAATTAAGATTGCTGATAGCTTCTTGGTGATTCAGCTGGTGTACCATCATCATATCGCCAAAATAAGAAGCTTCCACTCCATTCGACATCACCTGAAGCATAGTCACGGATCTTATCGCTCCAGCGGATAGGTTTAATTTCATGGTCTAAGAATTCATCCCACACAATAAACGCCGTGCCATCTTTGTTTGGGATTTGGTCCTCGATGAAGAACCAGGGTGACTTCACATCACCAGAACAGCGTTTTGTCATTTTGTCTCTCTCACACTTTTGAGTAAGCCTCAAATTAATTGAAAAGATCATGAAAACTGTTTTGAACGTCAGACCGTGCGATCGGCGCTGTTTCTTGCTGCACAACTTCATCAATCAAATAAGCAACAGGACTTACAGATTGGCTTTTTGTGAAAGTCGGTGCACCAACTTCAGCGATAAACTTCTCGCTAATCGGTTTTTTTATTTCTAAGCGATACACACGGCGCAGCTTGTTTAAGCAATCAGACATCGATCCATCGCCAATACCGTGACGGGTTTTCTTGTTATCACGAGTCTTAAACGTGAAGTATGGAAAATGTTTGGCCATGACTGCAGTAATGTCTTTACCAACCAGGTAAATGTGGCTGTGTGTTTCGTAGAAGTGGGTAAATGACGCCTCTACGTGATAAGCAGCCAACAAGCTTTTTGCTTGTGGGTCAGTGATAACCGATTTAACTTGGTTAATCATTTTTTTGGCAATTGTTTTGTTATTCATGATGAACACCTTATAAATTTGATTAATTAGATTGAGTTAATGCTAGTTGCGTAAAAATACGTGATAGGCACACTTTACATGTAACAAGGTGCGGTACCGTGTCCACGGTAACATCACCTACTTTCATTTTGAATTCTTTCTTTGCTTCATCTGCAGGGAATAAGCCTCCAGCTGAGCACAAGTACTGGTTTTTCTCACGAACCAATTTAGATCCTGAGTAGTCTTCAGCAAAAACCAAGTGAGTCACTGTATTTGATTTCTCACCATCGCGTTGCTAAAACCTTGGTGGACCATTCCTCCCACAAATTGAACTTTTTAGCT
Organism: Acinetobacter sp. FDAARGOS_515; assembly: GCF_003938865.1. NCBI lineage: Bacteria > Pseudomonadati > Pseudomonadota > Gammaproteobacteria > Moraxellales > Moraxellaceae > Acinetobacter > Acinetobacter sp. FDAARGOS_515. The sequence goes on from NZ_RKIX01000001.1 coordinate 175,240, forward strand.
TGTTCAACCATATGGTGCAGATCTGCAGTAGAAATTCTAACTGATGGCATTGAAGGGTTATTTACTGATTCTGGCGCACGAGTTACACGAACAAGTTCTATAACTTCATGAGCTTCAATTGGACCATATTTGCGATCAAGGTTTTTGCTCAATAATTCATTAATAGTAGCCATTTCAACTCCAAGTTTTAAGCGTTGTGCTTCTAATTGTTAATTTTAAGATAGAACCTAAACCAAAAAACTTTTTTGAAATTATTTATTATTGTTTTACTGATCCTTGCTGCGACTTTTAACAGATAGCAGCTAAAAATGGTAATGAGGATGCTATTAAAATGATGGAAGCAATTAAGGAACCATAAAAATAAGCATTGATCCTGGTGCGCCAGATCTAGCGCTGGCCACAACCAAATTTCTAAACCTTTTTTTAATCAACTAAAAAAACATCGAATGCGGTTTTCAACTGCCAAAAAGTGAAGCAATAGACATGCTTCACTAATTGTTGTTATTAAACTTCAGTCAATTCATTAATATCTAGGATATGAACGCCGTTTGATGTCAGTAGCCAACATGGGAGGGTATGTGCTTCAGTGACTTGAAGTATGAGGCTGTTAAGAGTGTCACTAGATTTTTTGCAGTAAAGGCAATCAGGCTCAGGATTGCTACCATCATCATCAATCAATGGCGTGTCAGCAATTAAGCGGTATGAAGCATACTTAATGATGTCAATATCATCGGCATTGATTGGCTCTTTTGAGCTTAGGAGTACTTGCTCTAAGCTGAATGCTTCAGGTTCAATCCATTTAACCTTGCTGGTGTTTTCAATCTGGTAACTTAACTGAGTGCCATCAGCAAAAAACACGACAAATTGACCATCTTCAATGTGCTGTACTTTAAAATTGCATGGAATGGTGAATGTGTTGTAGTAATTCATGGGGTTTCTCCAAGTTGTAGGCGTTGAGCCTAAGTTGATTAATCGTTTAAAACAGATTCGATAAAAGAGAGTATTTCAGCTTTAAGAGATGCTGAAATGGTTGCAGTATTTAACTGGCTTAAATACATATCAGCTTTGTCTTTTATTTCTTTTGACGTTGCGGTTTTACGAATTAAAACTAATGTATTCCACATATTAAAACCTTTAAGGATAGTGATTAAATCTATATTCATTATACAAAGCGCAATAGCTGTTTAATTTTTCTTAAAATTTAAAAATTCAAAACCTTTTTAATCAATTAAAAAACATCGAATGCGCTTTAAAAAATGCCCAAAAGAAAAGGGATAAGGTTTTACGCTTATCCCTGTTTGGGTTTTAGATATGGCAATCAACAATCGTGATTATATAGTCGCTTGGAAAGCTCTTGAGCAAGGCTTGGTTTTTGTTTTCCCAATCTTCTTCCTTGCGAATATCCTGTCCAAACATGCCACACTCTGAACCTGTCCAGTCGCCTATTTCATCACCACTGGTCGCATCTAAGAAACAGTATGTACCGAATGGGTTTGCTGATTTTTTAGCTACGAATTCTTCACGGCTCACCAAAAATTCATCAAAATCATAGCCACTCAAGCCATAAAACTTATCAGTGTCATTGGCTCTAATTGTTTTGATTGAATCTTGGTTATGATAAATGTCACGCTTTTCATTGACTGTTTCGATTGATTCATCAGCCCACAATTCACTTAATGGACGCCAAGTACGTGAAGCATCACCGATACATTTTTCAAAGTAGTCATAAACACGGTTGGCTTCGGTTTTTAAACGGTTGATTTCGGATTCAAAATCAAGCTCACCAATCGGGCAACTATTCACATTACGTCCATCAAGACGCAACAGCATGTTTTTCCAACGTCCTCCGATTTCATACCAATCGTATTTCGGATTCGGGTTGGTGGTGGTGAAGTAATCGACCACTTTGCCATCAGCATCAAGCTCTATCCATTCTGTCCAACTTTCATCAGGTTTTTCACCTGTCAAAACAGTTGGCGTAACTTCTTCGTTATACCAATTAATGAACTGTTGAAGCTCAAACACTTCAGTACATGGCACATCTTTTTGATGCCATTGAATGAACATGCCTAAATCACGAATGCGACTTGAGTACGTACCATCATCGTTTTTGACCTGTACCACTGATAAATGCTCACCGCCGTTCGGGAAGTCAGCAAAAATATCACCTTTGTTGTTTTTGATGGCATCAAGCTCTAAGTCTGTTGCATCACGCACGAAACGAGGGTCGTCAAGAAACGCATAGCGTTCTTCACCATCATCTAAGATAGGCTTTGAGTTTTTCATCAAAGTGATTTCTGTCGATTCGTATTGGTCTTTAATTTCGTCCAATGATGATTCTGAAATGCAATATTTGTTTTTAATGCCTGAGCATTCAAATTCGTAAAATGGTTCTAGGGCATCTACAACATCACCATCAGGGGTGGTAACTACTGCAACTGTGAAATGTGACATTTTAAAATCTCCAAGTTTTGAGCCGTGTGCTCTACATCTGAGATTCCATAATAGCTATTAAGTGGCGTTTATAACTTTTTCTTAAAATATAAATGAAGCTGAATATAACAACGGTAGTGATTCAGCAATGAAAATATTTTAATCAATTAAAATCACCGTATACGTTGAATAAAAGTAATATCAATTATTTCTATTTAATGAAATAAAATAAGGCTCACATATTAAAATAACCTGATTACATAGATCTATATCAAAAAAAGCAATTTAGTTCATTAAGCTGATAACTTAAAGTCATAAGGAATCCTATATTTAGGGTTTATAATTTATATGTTAAAGAAAATAAATAAAAGATGGCAATAATTAATAGTTGCCATCTTTTTGAGTTCTAGTTAATAGACTTCCTTCATAAATCAAAAAACGTACAATTTATTTGATCTTAAATTAATCAGCAAAATTATTTAATTCAAGGGATAATCCTTGGATGAAATTCAAAGATATTCAAAAATTATCAGACGTTAAGTTTCGTAGGCTTACCGGTGTTAGTTGGGCTACATTTAACCTCATGCTGGCCGAGATAAATAAGCAGTTACCCCGTCATATTGGTAAAGGACGACCGCATAAATTACCGTTGGAAGATCGTTTGCTCTTATGTATAGAATATTGGAGAGAATATCGAACATTTTTCCATCTTGGTATGAGTTACGGTGTATCTGAAACGAGTGCAATTCGTATCACACGTGTTATTGAAGATACCTTAATCCGTTCTGGAAAATTTAACTTGCCAAAACAACTTCCTAATCGAGATGAAGTGGATTGGGAAGTTGTTGTGATTGATGCAACTGAAATATTAGTTCAACGTCCAAAAAAAACAGAAGAAATGGTATAGCGGTAAAAAAAAGCGACATACCTTTAAATTTCAGCTATCTATGCACTATACAACAGGTGAAATACTGAGTGTATGTGGAAGTCATGGAAGCATGCATGATTTTAAAATATTTAAAAAAAGCATGAGGAAATTAAAATTTAAGCCCTTTTTTATCGTTGATAAGGGGTATTTAGGGATAAAGAAATTGGGTTTTGGATGCCTCATGCCATCTAAAGCAAAGAAAACTGAAAAACTAGATTCTGAATTAAAAAAGTTAAATAAAGAGATTGGTCGTAGACGAATTCAAGTAGAGCATGTATTTGGAAGGATGAAATGTTTTAAGATTTTATCTTGTGTATATAGAAATCGTCGTAAACGATTAAACCTGCGGTTTAATTTACTTGCTGGCATATACAATTTAGATTGGGTGAAAGATAAACTATTAAATTGATTGAAAAATGATTTATGAAGGAAGTCTAATGATTAAATATATTCTTCAACCGTACTGGTCATAAGTTTTTTCATCTTGTAAGGTTTGTAATGAGGAACATAACAAGGCTTGCAAACTGATTCATAGGTTTTGGTATCAGAATGATAATAAAAACGATCCAGTGGTTCATAACCGTTGCAATGATGGCAATAACGCTCAAAACCCAATGAAGTGAAGATCATCTTCTCCATAAATGCTTGTTTTTTATGTTTTGCTTTAAGTGTGGGTGAGTTTTTGACTTCACAAGAACAGATGTAATCTTGGTAATTATCTAACTCTGGTGATTCTTGGTATATACAAACAAACCGACTTAAGACATTCGGATCAAAAATATTCCATTGCTGGTCATGTTCTGAAAATAGGAAATATCCATCTGCACCTGATGGCATTTCTTTACTGTATTTCGAGTAATGGATAACATGTTTTTCCGTTGGCTCAAAGTCATTCAGGAACATTCTCAAGGTATTGATGTTCGGGAATTGGACTTTCATTAACTGTGCTTGAGTCACCAGATTGGATCTTGATTCGTAGTTCACCAGAACCATAATTTTACGGCTTTTGTCGATTCTGCCGATGATGTAATTATAGATATGATCAGACATTGTATTTTCTCCTATTCCATAGAGATCCATGTTAAGAACATGGATCATTCCCAAAAAATGCAATGAGATCGTTGCTCTGGTAGCTAAACTGCAATTCGATGTAGTCCATTTTCAGTGTGCTATCTAAGTACGGTGTAATGTCGAGTTGCACGAATGAATCAATAAATTCACTTTCTGCGCCATACGCATCTATTGAGCCTTTGAACAGCTCCAGTACATTGCATGTTACATAGTCGCCAATTTCTGATTTATGTGTCTTACATGATGGTAGGAGTGCCAAGTCATTCAGGATCACTTGAACATGAGTGCCATCATATGAGCCTTGATATAGGCTGTAATGTTTTTCAGGATTCAAGATACATTCAAGAACTAAATCAAAGTTGTTGCTGTAAGAGTTACGCATAGCGACATATACACTTTCTGCTACTGGCTTTTCGACTTTGGTGAGAGTGATTGAGTCTGAATACTCATGAGCGAACAAAATAGGGTCGTCTTCGTCTTGTTCTTCATCTGGCTCAATGTCCAGTAACGCCAAGCGTCTATCTTTGGTTTCTTGGTCGAGAATTTCCCAACCATCGATAGATAAAGTACCGCCGTCAGCAAGTTGAATGAGAACAGGGGTTTCTTTGTCCTGATCTGAATTGTCCAGAATGGTGAAGATCCCTAGTAATCGAACCCATGAAGTGATTAACTGGCAAATGGGTAGGTTTTCATTAATTTCATGGCGATTCTTGCAAGACTCGCTAAACATCGCCAGATTTTCAGGGTGATTAATATCAATATAGACATTGTGCAAAACAGCATCAGCACTGGTGTTGTTTGGTGCTTCGTAGCTCAATTCAATCAAAAAGTATTTTTTAGACATGATCAATATTCCTTAGTACAAAACTTCAGTGCCAACAACGCAATCCAAAAACCTACCTTGCAGATCAAACACAAAAAATTGTTGCAGTTCTTTTTGTGTCGAGTGGATGTTAAAAACAGGCACAATCAAGCTGTCTTTTTCAAATAGGTTATGGTTGTTAATGACGAAATCATGAGCTGAATAGCAATGACCTTGCAGATATACACCGCAACGCATCAGCTTATCTAAATCAAAAGATTGAGAGATGTAGTGAACATCTTCTGGTGCATATTCACTGAGCCTGTAAATTATTTTGTGTAAGTTCCATTTTTTATAAATGATCTTTTAATCGATCATCGAACTGAATCGTAAACCAATTCATTGCTAAACGCCAATTTTGAATTGGCATCGTCCATTTCTTCGCAGCATTTGATGTTGCTAAGTAAATGACCTTCTTTACTGAGTCATCAGATGAAAAGATTTTCCTTTTCTTCGTTGAATGGCGTATTACGCTATTCAACGACTCAATCGCATTTGTTGTATAAATTGCATGACGTATTTCGGCTGGATAGCTAAAGATCGTTCGGATATTTTCCCAATTGGCCCGCCAGGATTCTCCAATTTTGGGATACTGGTGATTCCATTGATCACAGAAGATGTCTAGGGATTTTAAAGCATTTTCCTCTGTACTTGCCTGATAAATCGCTTTCAGACCCGACGTAACAGCTTTGTAGTCTTTCCAGCTTACAAATCTCAGGCTATTGCGTACAACATGCACGATACACAGTTGAATATCAGTATGAGGGTAAACAGAGGCTATCGCGTCAGGGAAGCCTTTTAATCCATCTACACAGGCAACAAGAATGTCCTGTACTCCTCGATTTTTTAGCTCTGTCATGACTGACAGCCAGAATTTGGCACCTTCTGTCTGAGCAATCCACATACCCAGTAATTCTTTTTGCCCATCCATATTGATGCCTAAAGCAAGGTATACGGACTTGTTAATCACATTGGAGTGCTGACGGACTTTGACAACAATACAGTCAAGATAGACAACAGGATAAAGGCTATCTAAGGCTCTATTTTGCCACTCAGTCACTTGCTCAATCACAGCATCGGTAACTTTGCTGATGAGAGATGCTGACACATCGGCATCGTACATTTCTTTGAAGAAGGCTACAATTTCCCTATTAGTCATTCCTTTTGCATACAGTGAGAGGATTTGGTCATCCATACTGGTGATGCGTGTTTGGTGCTTTTTGATAATTTGTGGCTCAAATGAACCTTCTCGATCACGGGGAATATCTAAAGCCAGTTGTCCATCTTGAGTTGTAATGGTTTTAGAACTAAACCCATTACGGCTATTTGAGCCTTTCTTGGGCTGATGCTTTTCATAACCGAGATGGTCTGAAAGTTCAGTATTGAGTGCAGTTTCAATCATGAATTTTTTAAAGACTGCTGTCATTTGGTTTAAGTCTTCTGGTGTTTTTAGACCTTTAGCCAATTCGGCAGCCATACTTTTGATTGTTGCTTCATCCATGTGAAGTACCTTTTGTAATTATCCTCTGAAGGATAAATGAAAATTAAGTACTTACACAAAATTTAGAACAGTCCCTATTCACTGGCAATATCTCGGCTATATGCAAGATTGACTTGTTTGACCAAGCTTTGTTGAAAAAAGTCGCTGTCATGCACTTCTGAACGTGCGATGTCAGTAACAACTAAAATGGGTTGTGTTTCCCAAAAAATGCTGAGTAATTGATTAAAATCAAGATGTTCAGGGAATTGAACTTTTGAAGTAATCACGCCCCAATCATCAAGGGTTAAAGATAGAAAGTTTCCGTAATGATCACGCGGAATAACCGTTAATACATTAAGGTCTTGATGCAATTCTTCGTTATACGAAAAATCAGCAAGGGAATGACCTGTATTTAATTCAGGATTCACAATAATGTTTAATGTTTTAGAACGGTTTGTAAAAAAATCAAGTACGCTTTTCATATCTTCAACTCCAAGTTTTAAGCAATTGCTTAGGTATGAATTAATTATATCTGTGAAATATCCCTTAAAAACTTTTCTCAAATTACTTATGGAACTGGCAATGAAAAATTTCAATATTTTTTTAATCAATTAAAAAACATCGTATACGTCATTAAATCTAATGGCATAAAAAAAGAGGGTAGACCTTTATTGGATCTCCCTCTATTTGTTTAATGGTTTCTTATGACAGGTTGTTTTTAAAGTACTCAATCAGTCTTAAATAAACAGTGTTCGCCATAAAATGTGAGCTATGCAGCGCATTAAAATCTGCGACATCTTCAAAACATTCAGTCAGTAATGCACTGGCGAAACCTTTATTCCATGTATTGAACTTTTCCAGTTCTGCATCTGACAGCAAATCATATTGAATCATGTCATTAATGGCTTGGTGTTGTAAATTTATCGCCACATCCATGACTTCGCCCTCAATCAATGCATGAGAATCATCAGGACTGAATCTAAATGATTCGTGAGCGTCTGCGATGGCTTGAACCTGTAACGGTGCATTGACTTCAATGCAGTAGGCTTGTGACTTATGTTGGTGAAATAAAACGACATCCAGTTCAATGTTAAAAATAAACTGCGGATCTGCTTTGGTTGCTACGCCAATCACATTGATGACGCAACTTGGTAAACCGTCATACGCTTGGGTGAAGCTTTGTAGCAAGTGGCGCACATTAGCAGTACCAGTATTAAATTTTTGTAGTTGCATTGTCGTATCTCCAAGTTTTAAGCAATGAGCTTTGATGTATTCATTATATCGGTGCATGTGGCCTGTATAACTTTTCAGTAAAAGTATTTCGGCTGATAGGCTCATGATTTCAAGTTATTTTTAATCAATTAAAAACACCGTTTACGGCCATCATCTTATGAAAGGAATAAGCTATGGGTGCTTATTCCTGGTGGGTGTGATTAGTGCGGTTCTACGTCATACGTGTTTTCATTTTCTTTAAGTCTGGCTTTTTCACGCTTCAGTCTTAAACGCTCTTGATGTTCCCTGTACAGGTTGGTGAGTTGACCGACTGGCAAATGTAGAAACTTTAGATCAATGTTTCTTACCCAGCTATTAACAGCAAACTTTTTGCTTTTTTTAACGTCTGGTATTTCGTAATGATCACCCTTGATTGCGCCTTTTACGGCATTTAACACGAGATCCGCGGTAGCTTCATTCCAGCACTTGAATAATTTAATGCCTTTAAACGCCTTATATTTAGCTGGTACTTTTTCACTGTACTTAAACAGCTCTCCAGTAGATGTCACGGCGATAAACCAGTCACAACGGACAAGCTTCATCGTTTCTATACGTTTTAATTCGTTTTTTTCTCTTTGTTGTTCTATTGCTTGCATATTTGCAAAGCCGAATAGGTCAAGGTTGTCAATTTTCATAGTAGCCATTTGCATTTTTAATACCTCTCAATGAACGTTCGGATCTCAAAAAACCTAGCATTGGTTGGTCAATGCTAGGTGTTGTGTTTATTGGTCTTCAGGCATCATAAAAGTAATGATAGGCTCACCATTCACGCCAGGCCCAACCGTAGCAATATTGGTGATTAAGGTGTCAGAAAAGGTATGCGGTGTATCTTGTAGAGCATATTTAAACTTAACGCTTTGGTCATTAAGTGCAACTGAACCACGAACGCTCATGTTCAACATATCAAAGATGGTATATCCCATTAAATCATTGATTTTTTCAGCATCAGCTTCCGTACCATTCGGAAAAATTGCTTTTGCAGCTGTCAGGTGCTTGTTATACAAGTTGCTTGTAATATAAACAGGGAACTTATAGAACTGTTTGCAATCTTTGGCATGTTCTTCTTTATCGCTAAGGCAAAGAATCACGCCCTCTTCTAAAGCGTCTTGTAAAGAAAAAACAGTGATGACTTCAGCACCAGCGAAAAAATTATTCATAATAGCTACTCCAAGTTTTAAGCAATTGCTTTTGATGTTTTAATTATAATAAATCCATAAACCTTAAAACTTTTTTTTAAAAAAAAGATAGTATTTATTCAGGTTTAATAATTATAATTAATATAGCTTTTAATATATATTTGAGGTTTTAGGTGGTACTAACAGGAACAATTAAAAATTATAATATTGAGCGTGGTTTTGGTTTTATATCCACGAGTAATTTTGGTGATGTATTTTTCCATATTAAGGATTTTCAGAAAGGTGAACAGCCAATACCAGGTCGAGAGGTTTATTTCGAGGTAGTTAAAAAAGAAAATAAAAAAAGGGCAATCCATGTTTACTATTCCGACCATGAACAAACGCAAGACAAGCAAAAACCATTGCCAATATATCTATGGATAATTTTTATTAGCATAGCTATTGGGGTGGCATATCTAGGTAGCATTCAATTAAAGAAATATCTATATAAAGATAATCAAACTACAAATGCTATATATCAAAAGCCAGTAGCCTATAAATGCGATGGTCGTAAGCATTGCTCTCAAATGCGATCTAAAGAAGAAGCTGATTGGTTTGTGAAAAACTGCCCAGATACCATGATGGATGGTGACGGCGATGGCGATGCCTGTGAAAATGATTCAAGGTGGTAGTTGTATAGTTTCAGACAATAAAAAATGAGCTATTAATACTTAATTAATAACTCATTCCTTAGGTTGATTTTAGATTTCTGCCAGTGTTTTACCGTCTTGTAATTCATTAATCTGCGCCAGTGTGACAGCTTGAGCGTCATATTCTTCTGTCACATACGATACAATTTCTTCTATTGAGCATTCACCAACTACACCCCAAAGCGTAAAATTGGTATGGGTTTTTTCATTCCAGATCTGCTCAACTTGCTCTAGATCCAGATGCCCAATACTCACCAAAAGGTCATAAGCCAATGCCCAATTTTCGTAACGGCTGACAGATTTATCAATGATAGGATCATCAGACATTAAATAGGTCATCATTGCCTTAGCTTTACAGAACTTTTGCATTGTTTCGTTTAAAGTTGTCATAAACATCCACCTTCCTGATTTTTTTATGCTTCGTACTGTTTGAGCGTTTTGGTAAATTCTGACAACACGCCCATTTTTTCCAAAGCTTGTCCACCATAAATAATGTCATGTGCCAAAGCGACACCTTGCTTGTAGCTTGTGGTTAGACCAGAAACATAGATACCCGCACCCGCATTAAGTGCAATCATATTAGCCGCTTTTTCGCCTTTGTCTGATTTGTTTTTGCCTAATGCATCTTTAATCAGATTCAAGCTTTCAGCTGGGTTTTCTACAGTCAGTCCTGTTAAAGTTTGAGATTCAATCCCTACGCTTTCTGGCGTAAGTTCCCATTCGGTAATTTCACCCTCTTTGAGTTCTGCAACATAAGTGCTCGAAGCAAGACTAATTTCATCTAAACCATCTTTAGAATGCACCACCATGACATGCTCAGCACCAAGCTGTTTCATCACTTCTGCGATCGGGCGGCATAATTCATTGCTAAATACACCAATCACAAAACGCTTTACACCAGCAGGGTTGGTCAATGGCCCCAGCAAGTTGAAAATACTGCGAATACCCAGCTCTTTACGTGGTGCAACTGCATACTTCATGGCTGTGTGATGATTCGGTGCAAACAAAAAACCTACGCCCATTTCACGAATACAGCGTTCAGTTTGTTGCATATTTAAATCAAGATTAATTCCTGCTTGCTCAAGCAAGTCAGATGAACCCGAATTAGTTGAAACACCACGGTTACCATGTTTGGCAATGGTTGCGCCTGCAGCTGCAATTACAAAAGCAGAGGCGGTAGATACGTTAAATAGGTTTTGACCATCGCCACCTGTACCTACAATATCCACAAGGTACGGAATATCGCTGACATCAATTTTGTTGGCAAACTCACGCATTACACGTGCAGCAGCAGTAATTTCATCAATGCTTTCGCCTTTTAAGCGTAAGCCCATCATCAATGCACCAATTTGAGCGTCTGTTGCTTCGCCCGACATAATCGCGCGCATTACATCTTCCATTTGAGGCTGAGTCAGGTGAATTTGTTTTGTAATATGGTTCAGTGCTTGTTGAATATTCATGTGATTTGACTCGCTCATTATGCGTAAATTTCCAAAAAGTTTTTAAAGATTTGATGACCGTGTTGGCTCAGGATCGATTCGGGGTGAAATTGCACGCCTTCAACTGGTAGAATTTTATGCTTCACACCCATAATTTCTTCCATCGAACCATCTGCTTCTTTGGTCCAGCATGTCACATCCAGACAATCTGGCAAGGTTGCTTGATCAATCACCAAAGAGTGGTAACGGGTTGCAGAAAATGGTGAAGGCAGATTGCTAAAAATACCTGTATTGCTGTGGTACATATCGGATAAACGACCATGCATCACGGTTTTAGCGCGCACAATGTTTCCGCCAAAGGCTTGTCCGATACTTTGGTGTCCTAAACACACGCCCAGTAACGGAATTTTGCCTGCAAAATGCTGAATTGTAGGAATGGAAATCCCTGCTTCAGATGGGGAACAAGGGCCTGGGCCAATCACTAAATACTTGGGTTGCCATCGCTCAATATCTTCTAATGTCACGGCATCATTACGAACGACTTTTACTTCCTGATTTAACTCGCCAAAATACTGGACGATGTTGTAGGTAAAAGAGTCATAGTTATCGATCATTAAAAGCATGAGCTAACCTATTGAAAATTAAACACTTTAAGTGCTAAAGAGTCTGGGGTAATTTGCTTTATTCCGGCGCCTATAATGAGAAAGGACTTTATTTTTTCTTGTCGAAAAGAAGGTGGAATAAGGAAGCACTGATCATCATAGCAAATAATAAGCATTTTCTGCTGACTATTTATATGATAATCCCTGTTAAAGCTTATCAGCGCATTCATCATTTCAAAGCTTGTTGCGCATTATTCAGGTTTGGTCGGAAAGAAAAGATCATTTGATCAAACTGGGTCATTCAGCAGTCATATTTTAGCTTCACACTTAAGATAGCATTAAAAAATGCGCCAAAAAGTAGCATCCTGACGCATGCTATTGTGGCTCAAGTCGGTTGGTTTGGTTGCAGCGTTTCGATAGAAAATACAAATCCGCAGTATAGGTATTTTCAATCGGGTTGCTCAAAAGAATGCAGATTTAGAATTGTTAAACGATTTTATTAGACTTCCTTCATAAATCAAAAAACGTACAATTTATTTGATCTTAAATTAATCAGCAAAATTATTTAATTCAAGGGATAATCCTTGGATGAAATTCAAAGATATTCAAAAATTATCAGACGTTAAGTTTCGTAGGCTTACCGGTGTTAGTTGGGCTACATTTAACCTCATGCTGGCCGAGATAAATAAGCAGTTACCCCGTCATATTGGTAAAGGACGACCGCATAAATTACCGTTGGAAGATCGTTTGCTCTTATGTATAGAATATTGGAGAGAATATCGAACATTTTTCCATCTTGGTATGAGTTACGGTGTATCTGAAACGAGTGCAATTCGTATCACACGTGTTATTGAAGATACCTTAATCCGTTCTGGAAAATTTAACTTGCCAAAACAACTTCCTAATCGAGATGAAGTGGATTGGGAAGTTGTTGTGATTGATGCAACTGAAATATTAGTTCAACGTCCAAAAAAAACAGAAGAAATGGTATAGCGGTAAAAAAAAGCGACATACCTTTAAATTTCAGCTATCTATGCACTATACAACAGGTGAAATACTGAGTGTATGTGGAAGTCATGGAAGCATGCATGATTTTAAAATATTTAAAAAAAGCATGAGGAAATTAAAATTTAAGCCCTTTTTTATCGTTGATAAGGGGTATTTAGGGATAAAGAAATTGGGTTTTGGATGCCTCATGCCATCTAAAGCAAAGAAAACTGAAAAACTAGATTCTGAATTAAAAAAGTTAAATAAAGAGATTGGTCGTAGACGAATTCAAGTAGAGCATGTATTTGGAAGGATGAAATGTTTTAAGATTTTATCTTGTGTATATAGAAATCGTCGTAAACGATTAAACCTGCGGTTTAATTTACTTGCTGGCATATACAATTTAGATTGGGTGAAAGATAAACTATTAAATTGATTGAAAAATGATTTATGAAGGAAGTCTATCATCTCATATTGATTGGTTTAAAATCATTTTATGCTGACAGGTGGTGTCAAAAACTTATTCAAAAACAAAATTATTCCAAACCATTTTTAATCAATTAAAAAACATCGCTTGCGGTTTTCATCCTAAAAAGGTGCCAAATGGCACCCTAATTTACAGCGATCCACAACCCTCCTTGTTGAATGCGCCTGGTGGAACCGTCCAGTTATCCGTGAACACTGGTAGGTAATAACTTTCAATTTTGGACTGTACCAGTGCTTCCATATCCTGAATGTCGAATGGCTCAATGCCATTGCTCAGACTGACGACATCGAGCTTTGAGCGACTGATCGTACAGTCAAACTTTTGTTCATAACCAGCGATCAGCTGAGCGCGTTCAGGGTAGTAGGTGCTGATGGTTGACCAGATTTTAGGACTGTTGAAGATACAGGTCATGCATGAGCTACGGCCCCAACCTAAGCGATATGGCACTGGTGGCGTAACCTTGTACTTCTCCAGTAACGCCCATACTTGCTCTTCAGTGAAGTGAAGCACGTTCTTCCACCAGTCAACGCGTCTTGCTTTCTTACCGCTTCTACGGTCGCATGGGTGCGGTTCTAGCTGGTTGTACTTACTGCGGTTTGGTGACTCTTCACGGCGTTCACCAGTGATAAAACAAATGTTCTTGCCGTCAAAGCGTTCTTGGTTGTTCAATGCTCTGCGTCCGACATCGATCTTTAACGCTGAAGAACACCAGCGCGTCATGAGGCTGGCTGCTTGTTGTGGGAACTTCAAGCGTGTGCCTGGTTTACTGCGGTTGTTGTCGCGTTCAAGCTTAATTAAGCCCTCTGGTGTTTCTACGAAGTGGGGTTTTGAGTAGCTGTTTTCTTTGAGCATTTCGCCAAGGAAACCGCCCTCGAGCCAACTGAAGTACAATGGTGTGTCGAATGCCTGAGCGAATGCTTTGGTATAGTTTTCCATGAACACCCAATCCATGAACGGCTGGTTTTCTTCATCAATTTTGTGGTGCCAAAGCTCAATTTTGCTTTTATCTACTCCAGCCTCCAGTAAGCGCAAATACGCTGCAATCGAATCCTTACCGCCACTTAAGCAGACAATAAAAATGTCATAGATACTTAGATCGATGTCTGGTGCTTCATGAAAAACATGCTCAGCCAGTTCTTTGTTTAGATCGGTACCAGACAGCAACTCCAGTTGCCCGGCTATTGTTGGGATGATGACTTGATCATCGTACTTATGCGCTGTATTCATTCGACTTACTCCAGATTTAAGGCTTTGTGCCTTGCTTGCTATGGATTAAGTATAGAGGGGTGTACCAGGGGAAAAACTTTTCTCAAAATTTAAAAATATTGAAAATATTTTAACCAATTAAAATCATCGTAAGCGGTTATAACGTCTAGCAAAACGGCATTGCGCCGTTTCGGTGGTTACTTATATTTTTGGATGATGCGTTCAATAAATCGAATCATTGTGTCCTTATCAATTTTGGCCTGGTCGTAATTGTCATAGCTAAACATCACCAAAGCATCTTCCTGAGTGATGCCAAAAAACTCACGTACTGCTTTCCACTGGTAAACGACTGGTACAGTGACAACAGGCGCATCTTTTAGCTCTTCATTGCTGAGTATTTTTTCATACATGAAGATTGGCCCAACAGAACCATGAAAATTGAAACCTAGATTTTGGAAATACTCGACAGACGTAGCCCAACCAATCAGGCATCCTACAATATTTTTATCTAACAATTCTTCAGTGGTGAAACCTGAAAAGAAATCGGTGTGTTGTTCTGTATGGCTTGCGTCATAATCACGCCAAATGTCGAAATCAAAGCTTTCATCAGGAATGACCTCGATCACTAGCTCAATCAGCTTTTCTAAACGCTCAACGGTCGTTGCTTTGTTCATATCTGCTCCAAGTTTTAGGCGGTGTGCCAAAAGGGGTAGCGGTACATACTGGCGCACGTACCGCTGTTGGACTTACAAATCCAGTTGAATTAAGAACAGTGGTAAAGGTGCATCACTGTCTTGTGTAATGAGCATAGGCAAGAAGAAACTAAATCCCTCAAAAAACACGCCCATGTCGTAATCATCTTGAAAATAAAAGGGCTGTGAAGTGATACTGACATTCTCAATAGCACTAATTAGTGCCTCGATGTTGGTATGTTTTGCTGTATCGATCACATACACACGAAACCCGGCTTCTGTGGTGTTCGGTATCTGTTGTACTTGCTGTGGCAAGTAAAAGCCAAGTTCGTTGATGGCACTGACGAGTTGCGGATTTTCAATTGTCATGGGTAGGTTTCCTTATTGAACTGCTTTTGCGTTATTTAAATTTTGCAATGCGATGTGCGTTAAACGTTGATTAATGATTTCGTCATACGGCGAAATGAAATCCTCTTGCCAGTTATGCATGAGATATTCGATCGGGTATGTTTCCAGATATTCTTCTAATGCTTCATTCGGCTTAGGAACGAAAGCTAATGGCTCTTTAATGTTGTAATTGCTGGCGATGTATTCCAGTGGATCACAATCACCTGGTACGTTGACCGTAGCAATAAACTCAAGATAAGCACCATCGGGGAAAAACTTATTGAAGCAATCAACCACAACAGATATTTCACGGACTTCATCATCATTTAAAGTGAACTCACGGACTTCTTTATCCAGTGCAACAATTGAGCTAGATAACAAATGGTCAAGGTCTTGTGGACGGATGTTTACACGATCAATAACATGGTTGATATGATCAATAATCTCGTCTTTGATTGGGTCTTCAAAAGCGTAGTTGCTCTCAAAAATAATATGATCGACATCTTCATAATTGAGTCCAAAAAACTCACGTACTGCTTCAGAACCGCGATAAACAACATTTGTTTTGAGTTCTTCATAAGTGAATGGTTCACCAGTATTCGCACGGAATGGTGCATAAAGGGGAACGCCGTCTAACATCATGAAGTTAAGTCTTTTAAATGTTTCATCAGCTGTCGCCCAACCTATGACGCAACAATTAGCATCACTATTTATAAGTTGAGCAAAAGTCATATTGTCGGTACCAGGGATCGTGCGCCATAAATCCAGATCAAAACGCTCATGTGGTACTTGCTTGATGATATTTTTTAAATGATTTAGCTTATCAAGTTGATTCATTACAGGACTCCAAGTTTTAAGCAATTGCTTTCGATAGAGCCATTTTATTTAAAAAATACTAATGAATAACTTTATTGGAATTGATTAACCGACCTAAAACACGTAATGGATATTTGAAATATTTTTAATCAATTAAAATCATCGTATACGTTTTAAGCCATGCTTAGACGGCGTATATACCGGTCTATTTTTCTAATGCAAAAAAAAGAGTACTTAAGTTCGGACTTAAATACTCTTAATGAGTTGGGGCATTATTTCCGATTGGCTAAGTTGAAAAATAGTGAATACATTGCATTCTTAAATAACCAAAAGGTGAGGGGATTATCCGCTTCATCTTTAGACTGGTGGCGAATGATATTCCAGTTGAAATACTTTTCTGAATAGCCCATGTGAGTGACATAAGCAAAATTACGAACGTCATTTTCTGAAACGTATTGGAATGCTTGTTTAAGCTCATTTTGGGCGTTTTGTTCGCCGTCATGGTCAAAAGCATCAGCTTCTAAGATAAGTTCGCGCATGCCGACCATAGCAAGGTATATGACTGCTTCAAAGTCATAGTTCATCATGCGTAGGAAGTGTTTTTTCAAAAAGGCTTCGTCAATGTGTTCAACTTCTTTGTAATTTTTAAGTGCGCTTAGACCATGCTCACCAAAGATATATTTAAGTACACGAAATTGAGCGCATAACGGCAAGTTTTCACCCTCCACATGTGAGCAAAGGGCGGTGTAGCGGTTCATGTCGATGACTGAGCTTAGAGATTGTTTTAAAGCGCCTAATAGCATTGTTATATCCTTTTTCGGGTTTTGTTTATTGTATGGTGTACGGTTAAGCAAGAAATGTGTTAACTAAATGAGTTGTGTCATGGTGTTGAGATAACTTTTCGGCATCCATGTCGTTATGTTCTTCATAGATAGTTTTTAAGGTTTTAATGGTTTCATGCATCAAGGTTTCATGATGCTCAGTATTGAATTTGAACTTGTGGCACTCTTTAGCAAGGGATACACGAACTTTGAATTTTTCTAAAAATTCGATGGTTTTATTGGTGGTGTCACTTTCACATCCAAAGTAACAAACATTATCAATATGCAATGCGGTTGTTTTCAGCATTAATGGATTTTTATCAAACACAAAATAAGCAAAAATGCAGCTTTCTCGACTGTTGTAAGTAATGTAAGACTTCTCAACATTAATTGCGTCCACTGATTTAAACCAAACAACGCCATCGTCATAGGTTTCAGCATGGCTTGAGAAAAGCATATAAATTAAGGTGTCGATAATTTCTGCGGTGCTGTTGCCGATAATTAAATGATTCAGACTTGAATCACTTCCGTTTGTAAATTGGTATTGAGCGACCACTTTATTTGCAAATTGATGTGCTGCGTTATTCATTATTCATCTCCAAGTTTCGGACAATATTTTCCTAAGGTTTTATTTTAATCTGAGTCACTTCATTAGAAATTTTTCTCAAAAAAAAAAGATTCTTTTTTCAAGAATCTTTTAATCAATTAAAAGCCATCGTATACGGATTAATCTAATTATCCGTAACTCGGTGAATCATCATCATTTGATTTATCCTGGTCATTTTCCTGTTCTTGCTCTTGTTCTTCCGTATTTTCAAGCTTCAGGACTAGATCGTATGGTTCAATGATACTGTCCATGACTTTTAAAAGGTAAGAGAGGTCTTGTTCCATCGGTTCTAGGTTTTCATAGTTTTCACCGACATAAAGCTCTTGATCTGTCAGTGAACGTTTAAACGCATAGTTCCAATCTGATACGGCGACCTTGCTATATACCATGGTGTAACCAGCATCATTCGCCAGCTGGTTCATCATCAGTTTTGCAGCGCGACCGTTACCCTCTTCAAAAGGGTGAGCTTCATTTAACTTGGCATAAAGCTGAGTGAACTCTTGCACAAACTGGTCTTTGTCCAAACCTTTCAGGTGGTCTTTTTCTTTAACCGCCTGTGAGAACTTATTCAGTTCATCAGGGATCAGGTTTTTATCTAGGAAATGACCGATTTCATAATTACCGTTCGGGTCGATCGCACGTTTAGAAATGTCGTCCAGACGCACTTCTCCAGCCCAATCGTAAATATGCTCAAAGATTTTTTCATGGATTTTAGAGAGGTGGTCGAGATCATAATTGCCACGTAAAGGCGAAATTTCCATTTTCGCTATTCGATGTTCCGTGATTTCTTTTTCCAGTGCCTTTTTATAGTCGCCTTGCGCTTGGCAACTGGTAGGTTGAGATAAGATGTCTTTTGCATCTAAATAAAACTCAAGTTTATCGTCCATATTGTTCTACTTATGAGTGATTGGGTTTGGTAATCCGCTGTAAGCTAGATTAGGTTGTATTCGCGATGATTAGGCTTTGTTTTTAAGTGCATTCCATTTTTTCATCAATGCAGCTTCTTCCTCGTCAAATGTTGTTTGACCAGTTGCTAAGCGCTCCATACGTGCGTTTGATGATGCTTCACATGCTTTAACAATGTGAGGGGAGAACTCTTGAGCTACATTGCCTTGAGCAGAACGGTATGCAGCACGTACACGGTCTTCGTATTTCACTTCTTCAGACATATCGGTTTCCTGTATCAACAATCTGTAAATTACAATAATTGTAACCCCAAACAAGGGGGCGATTCTTGCTAAATTGCGTATAAACAATCTTATTGGTATATACCGATTAACAAAATCAAATAAGATTAAAATTCCAAAAAAATCAAATATCGTATATTAAGTATATAATTTAAGTATATACAGGAAAGTCGTTAAACATGAACGTATTCAAAACACTAAAACTATCTGCAGTTGCAATAATCTCAGTGTCTATGTCGTGCGCTGTTTTAGCTAATAGTTCTTTAAATAACCTGAATACAAACAGCTTAAAATCTGCTGTTGCGCTTTCTCCTACTGCTGAAAACAAACGTAAAGTTGAGCGTTTGCTTAACACTAAAACACCGTACCAGATTGAAACTGGTGCGGTACTTAAAAAAGTGAAGTATTCAAAACACTTTAATATGAACGTTCAGATGTCTAGCAAAACTGCAGATAAATACTCTTCTGATGAAACTGACTCTTTAAACCGCTTTGTGAATGAAAAGATTCATCCGTTTTATTGCTCTGTATTCGCCAATGCTCCAGTTAAACCAGATCTGTATGTAGACATCGTGGACAATCAGGGTGAATCATTCTTTGGAAGTGCTGAGCGCTATTCAGATACTTGCCAATAGTTTTAAGGGCTAAATATTACATAGATCTGTTAACGCCGTTTTAGGCAAAAAAATAGACCGCTTAATTGCGGTCTATTTGTTTTTATACTGGCACCTAAAACCTTATGGAAAGGTCTTAGGTAGCACCGCTGTATAGCCTACGATCTTGCGTATTTTGATCTGCATATCAAGATGCAACGGCTGTACTGTCAAACGATTGAAGTAAGACTTAATCTCGCGCATCCACGCATGGAAACGATCATCACAATGACGCATAAGCTTCTTAAGGTGATTGCGGTCAGCTTCTTGTAAGAAACTGAGTTCTCTGTCGATTGACCAAAGATCAATATCCTGATCATTTATACATAACAAGTACTGCGTATCAACGACCAATGAAGATACCAACTTGCCTTGGTCTTGCTTGTAGATCAGCTCAAAATCAACTAGTGCATCTAAAGCGCCGTTGATGTTTTCGATTTGAATGTCACGGCGTAAACGTACTGGTAGCTCCAGCAGTACAGTATTCTTATTTGACTGGTAATAATCAGCACGGACTTGGCTATCCCATGCAATATTTTCAAACATAAAATTTTGAAAAGAGGTGAGAGAATCTTCTTGTAGACCGACAACTTTTGTTTTAGATAAGATTTCAAAGTTCATATAATTTCTCCAAATGGTGAGCATTGAGCTCATACATTCATTATATTTCACTGTACCTTTTCAAAACTTTTTTCAAAAAATATAGATTGTTTTAATGCTGTCCACGTTTACATTACATAGACAATGGCAAGAAATCTAATTAAACTGACCTTGAATAAGAAATGCGTTCAAGTGATTTGTGTTTTTTTTATTCACCTTTCAATTTTAAAGAGCCAGGCGTTTTGCGTCTGGTTCTTTGCTTTCTGGTATATACCAAGCACATTTTTTTAATGTGCACTGACCAATCTCAATAATAAAGTTTCAGTTTTAAACCTTATTTATCGCTACGATTAAGCTAGTTGCTAGATGGGCTTTAAGATATGAATGCATCAAGTACAATAGCTTTAATGGCGGTATCTATTGGTTTTCCAGTGGTATTAAACTTTGACTTTGCTTTTACTTATTTAATTGTTTTTGCCTTATTCCTCTGCACGATCGCTTTAATGTTTATGATAGTTTTTATTGTTCATAACGGTACTGTGACGGAAAAGATTAGCGCAATAATTAAAAGGATGTTCTTTTTTGCTGGTTATTGCGCTTGTGTATTAGGTGCGGTTTTGTTTACAAGATGCCTAGTCTAGTACGTTAATATTTAATGCATATTTGCTAAATAAGTAATACCCAAACATACAGATCGCTAAAGTAACTACCGTCACTTTACGCGTTGAGTTCACAACTTCAGCACTGTCTTTCTTGCTATTAAAAATACCAACTTTGACTAACTTAAACACTGAGTCAAAAAGGGTGATGGCAAACCACGTTCCTAAAAAGTAAATCGCCATGGTCAAATATTCCTGTTTGTGCAACACATACTTATATAAATAGACCAGTGTAGTGACCACAATTAATGAAAATGAAGCGCCATAGTGCAAGGTTTTGACGGCATTGCGATGTTGTTTTTCATTGTTGATGTTAATCGCTGCGTTGATAAAACAAAAAATTGCCAATTGTCCAATGATGACGACAATCCCCATTGCAAATAATTGGATGTTAAGACCATAAGCCTCTTCCACTAAAATTACGGCGCTTGCAAACGCAAGGAACATTAAATATATGAGATATGGCATGATTCTCTTGGTATGAAGCGATGATATTGGATGATTCTAGGCTAAGGTTCAAAAAAAAAGAAGTATGCTGGTCGCAACATACTTCCGATCTGATCAGGCTTCTACGTTCTGATTGATATAGTTTTTGTAGGCTAACTTCACTTCACTTAAAAGGGCTTCTTTCAAAACACCTTTGTCTTTTATCGTTGGATTGTGCAAACCAAGTGACGCACGGCGCTGTTTAGTGGTGTTTTTATTGGCATCTGTTACCCAAACTGAGTCGATATAATCATCAACTAAAGCATGCAATTCGTTTGGTTTTACTGCATTGTCTAAATTGGAAAGTATAGCCTTATTGTTTACGATCGCTAAACTTTCATCATATTCTCGATAGCTTGTACGTAAAGAATTCTTAAAATGAAGCAATTGATCTTCAATTTTTAATTTACCGCCATCAAGCTCGATGTCGATTACAAATGTCGTGATTTTAGATGATAGACCTAAAACACCAACTGATTTAACGCGAACAATAGTATCCATAACAACTCCAAGGTTTTGAGCAATGAGCTCAGGTAAAACGGTTAAACTTTTGTGAGATCTGCTTCAATATCTATCAGCAATTCTTTTACTGCTTTCATGTGTGGCAATAAAGTATAGGTGTTCATTTCGCTATTAAATGCACCAGCTTCAAGTTGTACACCAGCAATAAACGGCTCATTGATTAAGTTGTTGCCAATGAGATGACTTAAGCAAGCCTGTACCAGTTTGTTATTTTCTTCAGACTTAACCAGTAGGGGATACAAAACCACGAGTATTGGTAAATCACAAAACTCCATGTTGTTTGCATCAAGTAGCTGTTTAAGTGCATCCTTAATATCTTCATTGAGAACCAACAGTTCTAAACCTTTTTTCATGTCTTTATAGGCGTTATCAATGGCTACTTCGGAAAAGTAAAACCAATCGCGCTGGTCATCGAGCATGAAGCTATCTAATGCAGCGATTTTCTGTAAGATCTGCAATTGTTCAGGGTTGAACGTGCGAATCGCTGTTCCATTGATTTTATGCTGTAACAACAGCTTTAACGCCTTTTGCGCTTGATCGTTTAACTGCTGTACTTCTTGATTGAAGAAATTGCATAACTGATTCGACAGATCTACAAAGATAGAATTGTCATAGCAATCAGGTACCACGTTTTGAGTGGATAGCAACATAAAGCCATTTTCTGACAGCTCAGGATTCATATAGATACAAAGATTATGATCTTCGGTCAGCTCTGCAAAACCTTTTAAAGTGGTATATGCAATTTCATGATCAGGCAATTCAATGCCAGCATGGATATTAATGTGGAAGCTTGGGCTTTGGTCGCCGTGGTCTTGATCTGCAGTACTGATCATAGATAACAGGGTTTCCAAAAGCGCCGTATTCTTACGAATAGGCGACATAGCTTCATTAATTAAGATAAAGCTACTATTCATTAAAGTGCCTCCAAGAATAGTGAGCCCACAATATCAGTATTGAGTGGGTTAATTTCAATGAATTCGACTAGCTCCAGCGCTTTATCAACTGTGAGTTCCTTAGCGCGGAAATCAAAAAGTGTATCCACGCCAACGCCATCAATCACACCATATGAAGACATCAACTCTTCCAATTCAGGGATATTTTGATAATTTTCTTCAGCCAAGTTTTCCAAGGTCAAAAGGGCATTATCCACATGTGATTTGAACATGTGGGCAAGGAAGAAAGCTAAACGGTGCTCATGAGGTGCTCGAATGAAGAAATACTCACTATGCTCGTCATCGTTAGAATCCTGGCGTGACGCTTTAACCAAAAACAAAGGTAAATTGTCAGTACTGCCGTAAACTTCGTTAAAATCGATCGGGCAAAAATTACGGTTTAAATTCATGAGCTTTCTCCAAGTTTTAAGCTATTTGCTTGATTAGGTTTCATTATATTAAGAATATGAACGGATAAAGTTTTTTTAAAAAATACTTATTTAAGCATCCAGAAAGAATTAATAATGACGAGCGCCATTGCAGCGCTAAAAATTCAAAACCTTTTTTAATCAATTAAAAAAACATCGTTTACGTTTTTAAGCGCAACTTTAAGAGATTTCTCTCTTAAAGGCTTGGTTTATTCAAAAGTGTTGGTGTATAAGTCGGTCTTAATAAGATTAAACACATACTCGCATTCAACAACGAGACTTGCATATTCATCATCAAAACATTGTTCATCTTCAAGCATAATTTCAAGATTTAAAGGCTCAATCACTGAATAAGGGTTTTTGACGCCAGTTTCTTTGTAATTTGAAATAATGACCTGAATAGCTCCAGATGCGAAGTCACCCTCAAGCGTATGGCTAAAGTAGGAACGATTTCTTGTATCGCTGTGAGTGCTGTCGATAGGTTCTAAAGCTGTACCAAACTTGTAGGTAGTCAGCAACTCTATAACGTCTTGAGCAAATGTCGAGTTTAAAGGGGCATCACTTTTTAGGTTGAATGCAATGTCTTTAAACTGCTTCAAGATTTCTTGCTCTTTAGACTCGTTAAAGTTTTTGAAATATTCGTCAAAATTATGCTCACCATGATTCGACAAAAGTTTATGGTGGTAGTTGTATTCGTCTACCACGGTCAACAGGTCAAGTTTTTGCAATAATTCAAACTCGTCTTTTGTAATTTCTTTAAAACCCAAAACGTAAAAAGAATCACCGCTGATTTCCCAAGAGTCATAGCGAGTTTTAAAATCATGTTCTTCTAATAAGGTTTTAATGTCTTCAAGTTCTTCACTCTCATAGCTTGAATACTTAAACAGGGTGTAATTAACCAATGCCATTAAAGCTGGCACTTCTGAAATTTTCTTAGAGGCATATAAGCCGATATTAAAATCACAAATACGGATACCAATTGGTAGTGCTGATGTTTCGTTAATCGCAAGATTCATCATGAGATACTTGTGCATATTAATTTACCTAACAGGTTGAATGTATTTTTAGATTAATGGATTTAAAGTGGGAATAACTTATGCTTAAAAATTAGAATAGCCATGGAATAAGTTGAATATTTTAATCAATTAAAACTACCGTATGCGGTTGTAAACAAAACGCACTGGTGTATATTTGATATATCCAAATTTTCGAGATTAGTTATGGAAGTTGAAAACCTAAGTAAAGACCAGTTAGAAGACCTAATTAAAAAGGCACAAAACCAAATTGTTGTAGTAGAGAATAAGAAACTTGATGACGGTTATCTCAAAATGTTTGAGATCGCAAAAGAATTAGGCTTAACTATTCTTGAATTAAATGAGCACGGCGAAAATCGTAAATTAAATAAAAAGCCAGTGGTTAAAGCAGATCCTAAATATCGCAACCCGAATAACCACAAAGAAGTGTGGGCCGGTCGTGGTAAACGTCCATCCTGGTTAAATCGTGAGATTGAATCTGGAAAAACATTAGAAAGTTTTCTTATCGTATAAATATTAAAAGGGCTTAAATGATTTAAGCCCTTTTTTTAAATGCAATTGTCAGTGTTGTTTAGAGCACGTGCGCGACTACTTAACAAAGTTCAGCTTTGATGTGTTCTAACACATCATCTTCAACACCCTCATTAGAAAATGCTTCAATGAATTCATTCAGGTTTTCATTGCTTAATGGCAAACTTCCGTATTGATCTACTGCAATCATTTGTGAGTTATGCACCAGATATTCAATACTGCAGTCAACAGAACAAAAGGTTTCTTGAATTACATCATTCACCTGATGGCCAGACTTTTTATCGTTAGTATCAATATCACTATTACAGTGAGGGCAACTAAATAATCCCATTACGCAACTCCTTTCTCAATTAAGCTAATTACACCGTGTTCTAATTGATCATCAAACCAGTGCCAGATAATGAAGCGGTCTGTACCTTTGCCCCATAGATGAAAGTCTTCTTCGATTTCATCATCATTGTTTATCGGGGTGTTGCCAAACTCTTCCCATAATGTTGTATAGGTTTTGCCTTGCAAGCTTAATACGCCATTTTCAGAATTTGCTTCAAACCAATCTAGGATCTGATAGCGATATGCACCTTTATTCCAGATATGGAATTCGCATGGTAGGGAATTAGATTCATCAAATTGAATCTGCTGTAATTCACTCCATAACTGGTCTATTGATTTAGCCATGTTTTATAACTCCTTGCTTAATAATTCAATTTTAATAAATAAAAGTGCTCAAAAACTTTTCTTAAAAAATATATAAAATCCGCTAATAATTTCTTTTGGAAAAAAATGCTATTTAAGCATTTCTATTGTTATTATCGAGTGAGCTTATTAAGAGGTTTAAGCATGAATCTAGATAAAAACGAAAAAGAAATTCTTGTTTGACCAACCCAAAAAAAAGAGCCTTAGGGCTCTTTCTATTTTTAGGTGGCTTTTTCTTTAGGCACACCGCCAACAATCTGAAATGGTATCCAATGGTTAACCCATTTTTCTTTGGTACCACGTTTGCCCAACCAGTAAAAGTTCCAGTGAGGAATCCGTGGATGTGGTTTTTTGGTACCTTTGTAGTTGCCAGACTTTAGATCTTCATCGCGCTTTAGGATCGCTTCATTGATCTTTTTATTTGTTTCGGTACCAACAATAGTCGGCTTGTACTTATTAGCCTCAAATAAACGCAATTCACGCTTAATCAGCTCTAATTTAGGCTTGGCTTGTGTTGTTTCTGGTGTTAATGGTCTGAGATCTGGTTCTTTTTGGCTGAACCATAGAATCAAATTGATTAGCTTCTTCTGCAGTTCCATGAACGTGTTAATTTCTTGTTCATCTGGCAAGTTCTTTTCATCAAAAAACGTATCAATGAAATCGGTCATGCAGTCCTCAACAGTTGATTCAAAATCATCATCATCAGGGAAGTGCATGGTAATGGTTTTTGCTAAGCCAGTATCGGTATATACCGTGGTAAATAGCACCTTGCGATCGTTTAACGTGTTTTTCGCAAAAATAACACCGACCACTTGTTCATTTTGCACATAGAGGTTGGCGTTATCTGTTTGAACGTAGATCGCAATATCAGGTAGGTTTAATAGGAATCCGGGGATACTGCGGTTATATTCGGTCTTCACAAGCATTTGAATGACTTGATCTTCAAACCGATAAATATTTTTGGTTAGGCTCCATGAGCCAAGGGTAATGATTTCACCAATGTTGCAAGGTAGCTGATTGATAAATGAGAGTGGGATTTCTTGGCCAGTGGCTTGAACACCCATAATGGTACTGGTGCGTTTCATTCGTTCACGCCAGATAGGATCTCGACAATCTAGTGCAGCATATGTCCATTCATCACCACTGATTAGGCATTCGTGCGGATCTTTACTGTTTTGTCGTGCGATCGCATAAGCTTCTACACGTTTCATTAAGCCATTGAGGTTAAACTTCACATGCTCTAATCGCGCTGTGATGACTTTAAGCGGTATTCCTATCTTTGGATCTAAATCTTTATTTCTCATGTTGAGTAACCAGGATCTACATCAGATCAATATCTGAAAAAATTCGTTTAAAAAAGGACTTTAAAAGTCCTTTCGATTAGGCGTGAGCACTATTATTACAAGGCGGTGTAAACAAAGTGCCATCTAAGCGGATCATTCCAAAGCCGTAGGTTTTATCACGACCAATACCATTGAGCCATGCTGTTTTAAATAGCACTAAATCCCCAACAGTCGCACTAAATGAAATATCTCTGGTCTGGACTGGAATATTCAAAATGCTGAGCTGTGGTCCACATTGTTGCTCAATTATAGTGACATCCAATAGACCTTTGCTACTAAGAGCGTTTTTGGTGAATTCGGCTGCTTCATCTGCAGTTAGATTTTTACGCTTCTTACCTGAATTGCCTTTGGGTTTTTCGCCGTGGACCGAAATGTATTCTTCAATTTCTTGACGGTTAAAGCTACATTCTCGGTTGAGGGGAACCATGATCTTGCCAGTGATTTGCTGACCGTGCGAGATTTCAATATGTTCTTTGGCCATCGGGATATTTGCATCTGATACGCACGTTCTTAAGTAGATGTGCTTGCCATCAGTAAAAAATATAACTTTTGCGGAACAGAACGTTTCGACCTTATTGCGTTTGAACATTTCTCTAAAAATGAATTTGAACAAGTTCTTTTCATTTTCAGGATGCGTAAGGGCAAAACAATTGGCTGTTAGTTTTATGTTATTCAGACTCATTTCGATATCCAGTATTCTATAAACAGCAATATTAATAACCATTACCTTTAAAATAATACCTTATTTAAATTAAGGGTATTATTCAGCATTTTAGCTATGCTTAAAGTAAGTCCTATTTTAACAAAGTTGGCTTATAATAAACTTAAAACCCCCAAAATTGATATAGGAACACCAATTTTGTGAATAAGTATGGCGCAATACTCATAATATGAAAATTGACCACAATTTATTAAACCCACACTTTCATGATACTTATTTTTGTGTTGAAAAAATTTTTTTTAAAAAAAATATGGATCGCTGATTATTTTAAACTATTGACTGTATTTTAAGCTGTGCGTAAACTTCAAACGTTGTTTTGTACATTCCACACCAAGTTTGATCCTGTTTGGACGACTGAAAAATGAACATAAAGAATAGAACTACATTGCAGTTTTATGAAGAACTGCAGTTGGTGTATGACCGTTTCAATGAAAGGCTATTCAAAAATGAATTACCAGATTGTTTGATTACGCTTCAACGTATCAACAAAAATACCGGGTATTGGTCTGAGAATAGATTTGCTTCGACAGAAGATGATACGGCTTATACGCACGAACTGGCTCTCAATCCTGATTACTTTGGCACCCAACCATTGCTTAACATTTTTAAATGCTATGCACATGAGATGTGTCATATGAAACAAAGCATTTTTGGTGAGCCATCTAAACGCTCATATCACAATGCTGAGTTTGCGACATTTATGCTTGAGATCGGTTTGATTATGACTGATGACGGCACAAAAGAAGGTCGCACGACAGGCGAGAAGATGACCGAAATCGTTGTACCTGATGGCTTGTTTATCCAAGTGTGCAATGAGCTTGTCAATGAAGGGCGTATTATTAAATGGTATGACAAGTACGCACCCAAAACCATTTCCAGTCTTGAAATGATTCAAGAGCAAGTGCAGTTATTAGAGTCCATTCCGACTGCTTCTCCAAAGCTATTTCATATTGCCTTACTTGGCAATGAAATCAATTCAGCTTTGAAATCACCTAAAAAAGAGAAGCCAGTTGCAGAACCGTCAAAAGCACCAGATACCCTCACTGGATATGCCATCCCAACAAGTGATGAAGAAGAGGAACCGACTTCTACTTCAATGAATCCCTTTGATGTCGCTATCGGATGCATCGACATATCAAATACCGATGAAAACCTTGTCGGTTATTATCCAACGGCTTTTGATGAAGATCCGCTAGATGATGACGACCAACCGAAACCAGAACCTAAGATTGTTAAACTTTATAAGGGCGGACAACCAAACGGCGATGATAACGATCTAGTTGTATTCAAAGAAACTTTGATCGGTGAAACACTCTATCAAGAGCTTGGTTCAGCCAATTTTGAAGAACCTGAGCCTAAGAAACAGACTAGGGCATCTTTTGCGTGTCCTGAGTGTGGCCGTGGTGCAACGTGTAGCCCTACTTTTAGATTGTCGTGTACTGAGTGTGAAGTTGAATTGGTACCGTCAAAATCCATTGATAAAAGCCAGGTTAAGAAAAACAAAAAGGCCGCAAATGCTGAACAAGGGGATGCAGAATGACAACGATTGATGAACTTGGAATTCTGTTTTCTTCCTACAAATATCGTTTTTATAACGAAAAAGACTTACAACTCGCGATTGAGCAAATGTTTATTGCCAATGACATTTCGTATGAACGTGAGGTTCGTCTATCAAATAAAGACATCATTGATTTTACTGTTGAGCTTGATATAGGCAAGGTGGGTGTTGAATTAAAAATAGATGGTGCACGTAACGCATTATTGCGTCAGATCAATCGCTATCTAAGCCATGACAGCATAACAGCGCTCTATGTGGTTGGTACGCCGTATTGGGTGAATAACATTCCAATTCAATTGAACAATAAATTTATTTACCGCCATCGTATTTTAGTGGGGATCTTCTAATGTCTAAATCTTACGGCACCATTTCTCGTCAAGAAAAAAACTGGACCATCGAATGTGAACCACATGTTAAAACACGACTTAAGCGCGTATTCCCACAAGTCAGCCAACATGCATCAAAATTCATTGAGCTAAGCGATACGCCGTCTAATTGCCACGATCTACTTTGGTTTATTGAACGTTATCCAATGCGTGTTGATGATCTTAAATACATGAAAGCGCAATCCAAGGCTTATATGTCTTTAAAAGAAGATATTTTGGATGTGATGGACTATAAGCGTCCGATCAAAACATTTGATCTGGCTGTACCTCCTTATGAGTATCAAAGAGCAGCTGCAGATCTACTTCTTAATGTTAAAGGTTTGCTCTTGGGGGATGATTTGGGCCTGGGTAAAACTGCGTCAGCGATTTGTCCAATGATACTACCTGAATCGCTTCCAGTGCTTTTTGTGACAATGACACATCTTCCAATTCAAATTAAAAATGAAGTTGAACGCTTTGCTCCACACCTTAAATGTCACATCCTTAAGAAAGCCTCACCTTATCCATTGTATAAAGAGGGTGAAGCAGCACCCGATGTTATTATTACCAGTTATTCAAAATTGAATGGTTGGGCTGAGTATCTTGCCGGGAAGATTAAGTACGTAGTGTTTGACGAGATCCAAGAGCTACGGACGGGCTATACATCTCAAAAGTATTCCGCTGCCAAACTCATTAGTGATCAAGCTGAATTACGCCTCGGTCTATCAGCTACTCCGATTTATAACTACGGCGATGAATTCTACAACATCATTGAAATATTGCGTCCAGATAGCTTAGGTACCGCTACTGAATTCGCTCGTGAGTGGTGTTCATACGAAAAACGTATTAATGATCCTAAAGCGTTTGGGATGTTTTTACGTGATGAAGGTCTAATGTTGCGCCGTACTCGAGCAGATGTAAATCGAGAGTTACCGCCAGTACAAATCATTCCTCAATATGTCGAAAGTGATCCTAAAGTATTGGATCAGATTAAGGGCAAAGCAATGGAACTGGCAAAAGTAATTTTAAGCTCTACTCAGGAATTCCAAGGGCAAAAGCTTCGAGCGACAGAAGAATTCAACATTATGATGCGCCAAGCAACAGGTATCGCCAAAGCGCCGTATGTCGCTGAGTTCGTGCGTATGCTTGTTGAGTCTGGTGAATCAGTGATGCTTTATGGTTGGCATCGAGATGTGTACAACATTTGGTTAGAACGCTTGGCTGAATTCAAACCTGTTATGTATACAGGCACGGAAGGACCTGTAGCTAAGGAACGCTCTAAACAAGCATTCTTGAATGATGAAAGTAAAGTCTTCATTAGTTCATTACGTTCGTCTGCCGGGCTTGATGGTTTGCAGTACCATCCAAAATGCAGAACTTTTGTGTTTGGTGAATTGGACTGGTCGCCTGGTGTCCATGATCAATGTATTGGTCGCTTAGACCGTGACGGTCAAATCAAACATATCTCCGCATATTACTTATTAGCTGATTCGGGTTCAGATCCGATTATTTCTGATGTCTTGGGCATCAAAAAAGGCCAGTTGGAAGGGGTTAAAAACCCGAACGGCGAACTATTTGAACATTTAATTACGGACGGTGGTGGTATCAAACGCTTGGCCGAACTTATATTGAATAAGAAAGCAGCTTAAATAGTAATTAGAGAACCTTTATGACTGAATTTTACCTTGCTTGTTTTAGAGATAATGTCGGCTCAAATATTGGGTGGCATAGATTAAACGGGAAGGGCTATACAACGAATGTTGATCAAGCACACGTATATACTTTAGAGCAAGCTCAGGAAGCATGGGATAATGCAAGATCCATAGATCAGCCGATCGTCGTGCACCATGTTCGCAAAAATATTGTGTGGAAGGTGGACTATCAATATATCCCCTCGATCTCACAAATAGATGATCCCTATATCAAGTATGTGGCACTTGTGAAGGATAATTTTGGTTTTTTGTGCGATGGGAATGATGTCTATTGGTTAAACCTTGCCACGGGTAAAACAAGTACAGATTTTTCTTCTGCTACAAAACTTCGGTATGATCAGGCGCTTTCGTTAAAAGATCTCTATATTCTTCTTCCTTTTGATATAGCCGATGCACATAAACGACCAACGTTCCCGATTACTAAATTCAATTTAAAGCAGATGGTGATTGAAGAGGGTTTAATCGAACCCTTACGCCGTAGTATGAAAAGGAAAAAAAGCCTATCAGGTAAGACGCGTATGCAATGCCCTGAATGCGGTAAGTTTATATGGCAAGACAATCCATATGATTTTACTGGCTGTATATACGAGAGCTGTAAATAACAGGCACAACAAAAGAGTCTACTGCAGTAATGGCCGTGCGTAGTAGACCAACTATAAATAAGCCATGGATGGTGCTATTTATGAATATTGAAATGCTTTTGTGTATGTCCAACTTAAATTGAACAATAAGTTAGGTTCCTTATCCAAAGCGAATAGATCTGAATAAACATTAAAGTTTTTACCCAAAAATGCATTGTGTAAGAAGTGAATAAGGTTTAGATCCACATAGTTAACCGTAGACACAATCTTTAAATATTCAGACAAAGCTTTAAACATCGGTGTTAGCTCTGCGATGGCACGGCTAAACCGCTGTTCTAATTTATGCTCTCTATATTTTTCAAAGCCATTTTTCAAAATGTTTTTGAGCTCTATATCATCAAATGGATTATTTGAATAAAACTCACCATTACTAAGATCTCCAAAATTAGACATAAAATTATCTATCACGGGTAACTTTTGATTTAGGGATAAGCGCTGCGTAGATCTAATCAACTTAATGAATGAATAGAAGAAGGGTAAGAAGCGTCTGTAGTAATCATAGATAACCTCTGCAAGCTTACGATCGCGCACATCAGCATTGATGGCTACACATTTAGGAAATTGAGTAACAAAAATGGGTTTCTGCAGATAAATGGTAAGGTCCTTAAACACCTCAACATCATTTAGGCGATTAGATTTAAGGAATGACCAATCAACCAAGTCATAATCAGCTGGACGGATCTCTTTTAGATGTAATTCGTCAAGCTTAAAATTGAGTAGGCGTAGGTAATCTACAAAATTAGCTAAGTACCATGGCTGTGTTTTATTGATGTCGTATTCAGGATGACTATCAATGTCCAAGTGGTCTAATAAATTGGTCCACGACTGGTTACTGCCAGCCAAATTTACTTGTTTGTCTACTTGATCAGGGGTAAGCATACTAATCCCAATTGTATATACTAATTTGAAAGAAATTGGATACATTGTATCAATAATTCCTAGAATAAATTTTCTTTTAATTTTTTTATCGATTCAAATTAGCCACACAACAAAAATGCTTATTTACTGAGCTAAAAACTTATATCCAATTAATTAAAACCCTATATAATTATTTTAATACTCTAATTCGAGTGAGTTGTTATGATTAGTGATCCAATCGAAATTGCAAAATTAAAACAAAGCATCTTAGATTTAAGAAACAATATTTTTCCTCCACAAAACCTTTTAACGGTTGATGGATTGCCAATTTATTATGGTGAGAAAAAGCTTGTTGATGAATATCTTGAACAATGGATGGACTTTTATCAAAAAGCATTAGAGCTTTCTAGTCCTTTTGATGATCCTATTGATTTGTCCGAAATAAATGAAATTCATCTGCCTGTTCATTATAATTTGCCCGTGTTTGCTCGTAATGTCACTCGCATGATTTTAAATAAAACACTGGCCAAGGAATCTATTACTTTTCGTTCAAGTGCAGATCTTTTTGAGAAGTGCGGATACTTCAATCGCGAATATACGGATTTAATTCATGAGTACTTTAATCGTGATGAAGATAACGTATTGGTCGGCCATCGACCGTATAACGATATTCGTGCGTACCTGTTTTATGCCGGGGATGAAGAGCGCCATCGCACGAGATTTTATAACGCTGGACTGGTGCTTGGTTATCCTGAAGGTTGGAACAGCATTGAGATCTTAGACAATCGTAGCAACACTCGAAAACAGCGTAGTGATGCATATACAAACCCTTTAGCGAAAAACAATACATGGTTCATCTACAAGAAGCTGTAATTAGTCAAAGCGCCGTGCGAGATCGCAATAGAGTCTTAGATCTATTGAAGTGGGTTGCGATTGTCACCATGGTTATTGATCACGCATCAATACTATTTCCTCAATATAATCTGTTGTTGAGATCTATTGGCCGTTGGGCTTTTCCTTTTTTTTGTATCATGCTTGCATTCAATTTGAATCAGGCTATTTCTAAAAAGAAAACCCATACACTCAAAAACTATTTTAAAAATTTGGCGTTGTTTTGTGTGCTATCTGAAGTGCCGTATCAACTATTCAACCAAGAGCCATTTACAACACTGAACGTCATGCCAACGTTGCTTTTAGGGTTTTTGCTTGTTGTATTGGGTGAATCTAAACATAAGTATGCAACGCTGCAGTTTGTCTCGCTATTCGTTGTGACCACATTGCTATCTAATTTTATTATGTACAGCGTGTGGGGCGTATTATTAATCGTTTCACTGTATTTATTCTTTAAAACAACCAACGATCGCTCTAAGAAATATTTTTTAACGATCAGTGTATTGCTCACTTCACTGGCCAACATTTTTAACTGGTTGCTTGGTGGCTACTATACCGATATGACTACATATTCTTTGGCATTCTCATTCGCTGTCAGTAGCGCCGTTGCAACGTATGTTGGTGCACAATTCCTACTGAAAGGACAGCATATGAATATACCTTTTGATGTACCGCCAGTGGGGAAGTGGGCGTACTGGTTCTATCCTGTTCACCTCGTTATCATTTGGATTCTTTTTAAATTTTCATAAGAAATTTAGGCACAAAAAAAGCACCAAAGTTTTTATGACTAAGGTGCTTTTTTATTGCTTAATCAGCGTTATTCGCTAGATCCAGCATCTAAACCGAATGAGCCAATTTCTTGTTGTCTTTCTTGTTCCGCTGCTTGTTCTGGTGATGCTTGTGGAGTAGGTGCACCAGCTTGATTTTTTTGTTGATCATATTGATTGAGCAACTGCTTTAAAGCTTCAGGATCTTGAGCAATTTGATTCGCAATTTCTGCTGTTGGGTCCTGTTGTTTTTTACCAGCAACATAACCAAAAATAGCCAAACCAATGAATGCAACAAAGAAAGTGGCAAGTACGATCAGTACAAATTTACCAATAATGCTACCTTTGAAGCGTTCAAACCAAGTTTCATCTTCATAATGGTAAGGTTGGTTAATGTTTTGGCAACCATCGCTAAACGCATCCATCCACGCATTACGAACCAATTGTTTAATTTGTTCTGTTTGCGGTAAATGACCTTTTTTAGCCACGTTTACTTTGATTTTTGGCTCTGCTAATACAAAAAGATTTTGTTCACCATTACCAAGTGTATTAACGAGCTCTACGGTACCAGAACAAGTGAAATAACGACCTATTTCATTATTTTCGAGATTATCAAATCCACTTATTTGAATTGTTAACTCTTTAAGATCAGCATTCGCGATTTTTATATTTTTAGGTTGACGATTCAAATCTTCAGAATCCGTATCAACTGAGATTGTTAAAAGGTCATTATTACTAAAAATTGAAATAAGAGGGTCGTGAGATAGAATGTCTTTTTGCTTCTTAATTAAACTCACAATGTATCACCAGTTAAAATAGAAATTAAAAGTATTATATTTTAAAAATAGGTTTTAGTGATAGTTTTTTTATGTTTAACGTAAAAAAGCCACTTTTAAGAAAGTGGCTTTTAGGTTTAAGGGAGATAGTTATTACTTATAAAATATTCCTTTTTAATTCGCTTAATCTCCATGCCTTTGTCTAAAAGCTCTTTAAACTCATTAAAATCATCACGCATCAGCTTATGAACCTTTAATGATTTTTGGCTCTTCGCTTTGATTGCACTGTTGTATTGTACTGCAGCAACCAGATCGTAATGCTTGTTCAGATCTAAACCATAAAGTGATGTGAATTTTTCAGAAATATAATCAAATATAACGGTCAAACAGATGACCTTGTTGTTTGGGTTGGTCAATATCTCTTCTGGAAATTCATTATTCCCCGAAGCTGCACTGGCTAAACGTGCCCATTCTGTCATGGGTAGGGAACCATCTTCACCAATCACGTTGATTAAGTTATTTAAAAAGATAAAGCGATGATTAAAAAACTTCACTTTGCTTTTTTGCAAAATTCTAAATGTATAAACGTTTGCCCAATACACAACATAGTTTTTAATCTTTAGGCCATTGATTGAGTCTTGCGTTAATAAATCTTCATTGGTGATGCTATGATATTGAATTGCTTCTTCAGTGACTTGTTTTTGTGGCTTCCAGTAGCTCTCTTCAGCATTATAAAGATACTGAATCTGTTCTTTTGGTGATGTACGGCACTTTTTAATACGCGTCAAAATCGACGACTTAATAATGTCAGGCACATCAACTGGATTCTTAACTTTGGCGGTAAATTCCAGTGTGAGGAAACATAATGGTGCTGGCATAGCTTGGCCTTTCTAATATCCCTTAATTTTTAACTTAAAACGTTCTATTTTCTGAATTGATATTCGCGAAATAAGGAACTAATTGTTTCTCACGGTCATGAAGGTATGCAGTTGATGACATATCCAAAACCGCACCTGGTACATAAGTTAGGTTTAGATTGATATTTTCACCATTACCATCGATCAAGACGCCATTAAACCGCGCTTTGTCTGGATCTCCTTTTACAAATAGCTGTTGGCCAACATAACCAGACAAGCTATTGATATAGAAGTTTTTCATTTTTTCAGAAGATTGCAAAGCATTTATATAGAGAAGATCCATAATTTTTTCTTCTCCTTTTTGATTTCTAATTTTCACTGTTTTTGGACCAACAACATCCACAATTGTAGCAATCCATAAATCATGATGTTCCACTTCCCAACCGTTGTAGCGACTTTCAATCCAATCAGGGCTTAAGAGTCTTGGCTTAAAGGGGTAGGTATAGATTTTGAATATTAAGATCGATGCCACAATTATGATTGGCAAGCCAAAACATATTTTTATTTTATGTCTCTTAAAAGCTTTGTTAAACATAAACGTATATACCAAAAATTTTAAAATCATTTTAACTTAAAATAATAATTTTGTATTGGTTAAAACCATTGATATATCAATTATTCATCACTGTTATAAGTATAACCATCATCGCTACTGCGATCTTTACCTACTAATAAGTCTTCAATACGTTTAGCTTCAGCTATTGTTCTGAGTGCATTTTCTTTTCTTTGTTGTCGTTCAGCATTTTCACGAATAGCTTCAAGAACCTCAGGAGATAAGGCGTTTTCAGGTTGTTGCTCTTGGGCACCAGGCTCGGAAGCGCTTGCTTCTTCAGTCTTTAAGGGTT
Organism: Acinetobacter sp. FDAARGOS_515; assembly: GCF_003938865.1. NCBI lineage: Bacteria > Pseudomonadati > Pseudomonadota > Gammaproteobacteria > Moraxellales > Moraxellaceae > Acinetobacter > Acinetobacter sp. FDAARGOS_515. Next base: position 212,274 of record NZ_RKIX01000001.1, read on the forward strand.
GGTCTTTTTTCTTAGGATCTACCAAGTCATAAAACACTAATTCTTTTGGTTCATTTGCTGCGGATTCATCTAAAAACTTCTGTTCTTGACCTTTTAACGGGTCATGTTCTTTTGGAGTATTAGAGTTATTACATGCACTTAAAAGGCTAGAAATTAAAATAACCGCTACTAGGTTAAAAAGGGTTTTAGACACGTTGAAAATCCTTTAATATAATAACCTATTCTACATAATAAAAGTCCGTAGGTAAAAGTATGTCTTCAGATAAAAATAGTTCTGATGGTGCTACACAAAAGGTAAGTATTACCAATGAGGTTTTAGATGAAGCTGCCATTAAACAGGCAATTGAAGATAGTCAACCCCGTAAATCAGGTATATTAAAGCGATTTTTCTTCGATTTTGGCCGTAAAAGCCATTGGAGTTCTGCAAGAAAAGGCTTTTTACCACATTTATCTAATATTAGATCAATGCTGTCTCCGACTTGCCCTGAATGCGGTAAATCGATTTTAATGCATGACAACCGTATTCCACGTTCTTATAAAGGCAACGTGAATTGGGTATGTGCACACCCATTATGTGATTATGAAATTGTGGCACCAAACAATTTTAAGAAACTAAAAAGACTTATTGCTAATACTCACTACCCAAGAGGGCAAGAACGTTTAGCGTCAATGAGTAATGATGAAATAGACAAGCTTGTTAAAAACCATCAGTTTTCTTCTTATTTATATTTATCACTATCTATGTTTACGGGCTTGTACGTAGTTTACATGTTCTTTAAAGCGTTATATCCAATGCTTGTTGTACCAGGTGTGCTATTGGTGTTTTATCTATACATGGTTAGCATCAATTCTGCTTATCGTGCGTGGCAAGTCCGTACTGGTCTTTTATTCTTACCGAATGCGCCATTCTTGGCATGGTTCCGCTATGCGCCTAAAAAATATAGCTTATCGTGGTATGACGGCAAAAACCCATTGCCAGTTGAAACACTGAATAAGTTAGCTGACCGTAAACAACACCTAATCGATAATTTAAACACCAACGATAAAGGCGCTGACTAATATGCTGTTAAAACCAACGCTATTTGCGACTCTATTAGGATCTAGCGTTGCTTATGCTAATTTGCCTCAAAGTTCTGAGGCTTTAGGTGCATATGCAAACCATGTCAATTCTAATGGTTCAAGTACACCATATCGACCATTTCAGGTCATGAACAACGCTCAACAAGAAACGGCACCAGCAAAGCCAAGAGGCTTTACGAGCCGTTACTTGGGCGTGAAGTACAAACCGCAAAAAACTGAAGAACCCCCGACTAGCACTGAGCGCACGACAGTTGTACAAAATGGACCACAACCTAGTGGCCAGCAAGCACCAGCACCACAACAACAACCCGTTCGCCAGAATATCCGTCCTGTTTCTTATACATATCCAACTACGCAATACAATCAATACAACCAAGCGAGTGCATCTTACGATCAAACCGTACCGGGTAGAGTCGCTACTTTGAGTTGTGTTATTCATGCTGCGCGGTCAGAAGGTGTTCCGCTGTATGTTTTATTGGGTATACATAGCAAAGAGCGTGGTACCAATGGACAAACAGCGCAAAATAAAAACCTTTCATTGGATATGGGGCAATTCCAAATCAATTCCATGCACTTTAAACGTGGCGGTATGTTTGAGAGTTATAACAGCCATTATGTGCGTACTGATGGATGTCTGAATGCTCGACTTGCAGCCAAGATCTTGCGAAATCGCTTAACGACAAAACCATCAACCGATTTTTGGGTTAGAGCAGCTGCTTACCACTCATGGACGCCATCTTATAATGCGATATATCGTAATGGCACGGCGAAACAACCTGGTTTAGTTGCTTATGCACTTCAATGGAAAAACTGGCTTGAGAGAAAGGGGATAAATCCTAACTAATCAGCTAAATATATTTTTTAAGAAAAAAATTGCAGATACACAATGCGATATAATTTACCTATTATTTACCCACTAAGGATTCAAAATGAACCTTAATACAACTTTAAAAAGTTTAGCTTTAACCTTAACCATGTCTGTTGTAGCTACTGCAGCGCAAGCCGATTTTGTTGGCAAAGTTGTACGTATTTCTGACGGCGACACTATCACCGTTTTAAACAACAACAATGAGCAGATCCGTGTTCGCTTCAACCAGATTGATGCACCAGAAAAGAGTCAAGCTTTTGGTCAGAAATCGCGTCAGAACATCAGTTTCTTGCATGAAACGATTGTGTATGTGCAAGAAAATAGTAAGGACCGCTACGGTCGTACCCTTGGTACCATTTTTCAGATGCGTACAAACAAAGTGCCTAACTTAAACATCGTGAATAGTGTTAACTATAAGCAAGTTAAAGATGGCTATGCTTGGGCTTATCGTGAATATCTCAAAGATAAAGTTATTTTGAGTGCTGAAAGCAACGCACGTTCTCAACGCCTTGGTTTATGGACTGATCCAAACCCTGTTTATCCAAGTCAGTACCGTCACAATAAGTAATATTGATGAACGGTGAATTAAATACCGCTAAAGCCGTAACGGTATTAAGTAAATATGTACTGCAACAACAATGTGGTAATCGTATGGAACTGCAGTTTTTTAGTGAAGAACTTCAAGCTCAGATAGAAGCTCTCAGCAAAACGTCTGTACGAAATGAGTTGGTTACTCAGTTGGCAAGTTTAGGGAAACGTCTTTGTGATGAAAAGTTGGTGAATTGTTCAGCCAACGCAAATTACTCAGAAGTGGCAATAGATTTCCTTGAAATGCACTTAGAGTCGCTGGAAGGGCGACAGTACAAAGAAGGTTTTATATGACATCTATTGTCATATCCACGGAATCCATTTAATCACCAGATCAGAACGAGCCACTAAGCAATTAGTGGTTTTCTTCCTAAGGAAACTAGATCAATTGTAGATTTAAAAAGGTAATGTTATGACGAACAAAGATACTGCATCTCGCAATGCCGTAGGTATTAATCAAGAAGTCCTAGAGTTTGCCCTAAAACTACCATTCGCCAACAGATCTCAATATTTATCTGCAGTTTGGCAAAACAAGCGAACTTTAACTAAGTTTAATCATCTTTTTGAAATACCATTAACTTTAGACGCCAGTATCGAATTAGATACACTTCGCAATAAGGTGTTCCACTCCATGCCTGAAGAAAAATTTATAGAAGAATTGAAGCAGTCAATCTATTGGGAACGATTTAAACCTTTTAAACTTAAAACCAATAATTCTGCTGATGAATAATGACTTAGATCCTTAAAGATAGAGTGGATTGTATGAATCAAAATGAATTTTGTCGTGTACTAGCTTTAGCAAGATCTAGCTTAAAACATCCGAATGCTGCGATAACAAATCACATTAAACATCTGATTAGAATCCTTGAAGAACAAGGTGAATTTGATAAGGCTGAATCCTTTAAAAGATTGTTTGATGACTGTTCATCTGTACCTAAACCTAAGGTAGTCCTTAGCAATAAAGAGAATGAGCATGCCACTAAATAAAGCTTTCTATCTTTACCTTACTTTTGTATCAGTTTTTTGGGCTATAGTCTGGTGGTGTTTTATGATTGATATGCACCAGTACTTTAGTGCAGTTTTTTATGTTTTAACGGGGTATTATTTTATTAATAAGATTTTGATGAAAATTAGCCCTTATTCATCAAAACTACTTTTTACAGTTTTATGGCCTATTGCTTATCCAGTTTTATTTTTAATACTCTTGTTCAAGAGATGGGAGAAAATATAAAGATGTTGATGCAACTTAATTTACCATTTATTAAAGAGGATGAACTATGAAATCATTTTGGTTTTGGATCGCTATTATTAGTGCTGGTGGTGTATTAAGTTGGTGTCTCTTATGAGTTTAATAGAAAATTACTTATATATTGTGAAAATAAAAAGGTATCAAAATGAATAAATTACATGATTTAAACTTTCTTAGCAAAATTGAAGTAAATGAAATAATTAAGGCCTTTATCTATGTTGTCACTATTGTTGCAAAGTTTGTAGCCTTTATTGTTATGTCAGTTTTGGCTTTTTTTTGTGAAAATGACGGCTACTGGTTCGGTGCTGGTATATTCCTTATTTTTTCCATATATTTAATCTCACATGGCTTCATCAATAAAGTGAAATTTAGATCTGCTTTCACTGCAAATGTAGATCATGTAAAGAAAGAAAAAATTCAAACGTTCATAAGCCAGATCCCGATCTACGATTTTTTAATGATCAAAGATAAAATTACTAAAATCATTACTGATAGAGGTTATTTAATCAAAGATGATTTTAAAAAGATTAAACAAAACCTTGAGCTTGAAATGACACACCATAACAACACCCTAGAAGGTGAAGTAATCCGAAAGTTGATTGGTTCAGTTGATCAAGTTTTGGCTGAGTAGTTTGTGATTCGAAAATAAAATAATTACTATTTATTATTATGAGACTTATTGTTCTAAAATAGTTCAAAAGCTTCATAAATGTTTAAAGACAATTTAGCAAAAAAAAGCCCCTTTTTAAATCGGGGCTTTTTCATATCTGTTTTTACATGTCGAACGACTGTCCACTTTCGTTAGTTTTGTTTGAATTCTTTGGTTCTATACCATACAGCTTCAGACCATCTCCTAGAACAAGATCATCTACACGCTTTTCAAAACGAGTAAAGAAATCATTCAGTCTTTGGAAGACTGGTGGTTCATCTAACAGTTTGGCCATGTTGTTTAATGTTTTACTTAGACTGTTCACAAGATTGAACTTTTGTTGACGGTCCAAAGACAAGCTGTTCGATGAATCTAAAAGGGCGGTGAGGCTTTCTTGAACTTTCAGATAGTTTTGATCATTGGTCACATTACTGACAATCAAATGCACCACTTTGTTTTTGATCTTCAATGTATCCAGATTCAATTGGTCAAATGCGATGGTCCTATCAGTAAGATTTTCTCTAAATGTTTTGAGATTCTGCCACTCTGGATGTGCAGCCTCTAAATCAGATAAAACTTTCATGATTGACGCACGGTATTCGCTATCAGACGCACTAATCACAAAAAGTTCAGGATACGACCGCTTCTTAGAAACTTCTTCCTGAGCTTTATTGAGCTTATCTTCAGCGACAACAATTGAACCCTCAACATCGGCATTACTAATACCAGCTTCATGAATTAACTTTCTAGCTTTATACATTTCTGCTGAATGAAGCCAAAAAGCGGTAAAGATAGCTGACTTAGCGTAGCTTTGATGATCGATACCTTGCTGAAGATTTTGTTCGGGAATGGTCGAACGATCCACACTCTGCAATTTAACTGTATCTTTGTTGATGTCCTTGGATACATCAATATGTACTTTGGTATTTTGCATGCTATCCATACTTGGGTTTGTGCTACTGGTTGGTTCTTTGGCACCCATTTTCTCGAATTCAATATCACCGGCTTTAATCTTTTGATGGCCATCTGCAGTAGCGACAACTTTCAAAACATCATTTTGAACTTTGGTGACATCAATTTCAGAAAGGATCTCCATATAAGACTTAATGCCCTCAAGAGTCATGACGGGCGTAGATACGGGTGCCGTAGCGGTTGGAGTTGGTATATCATCAAATGCTTTATCAAATGACGGCGGTTGGTACTTTGGTTTTGCATAGGATTTCGTGCTACCTGTACCAGCTGGTCCATCATAGTTAGCTTTTGATAGATCTTGTTTACGCTTTTCAATATTTGCGTTGTAATTTTCAATATTTGCTTGGTTTTTAGCACGTATGTTCTGCAATTCCAGATATTTTTCATCTGATTGTGCAATCACAATGCCGTAATTCGGTTGGTATTCTTTATTAGGGAACTTGGTTGCATAAGCTTCGCGTTGACGGTTGTAGCGGTTAATTGCATACGCAACTTCAGGGATCTTGTTGTCTATACGTTTGACGGCGTTATTCAGTTCTTTTGCCAACTCTGCAGCTAAACGTTCAACACCTAAATATTGACGAGCATCATCCCAATCAGAAACAGATAATTTATTTTGGAAAACCGGGGGTAGGGTGATACGTGTTTTTTCATGTTTGCTCACATCACCTAACACACCACTTAATGAAAAGTTGTGACAAGCTTCTTGTAAGCCAGGATTCAAACCAGACTCAAGCGTTTGGCCAGCATCGTTATCATAACCAACAAATATATTGGCTTTAGGATTGATACTGCGGATAAGCTCAGCAACACTTGAGATATTGGATTTACTGTATGACGCTAAAACTTGTGTGTTTTCTGCAGTAAAACCCTCACCCAATAAACCAAGCTCTAAACCAGCATCCAACGCCTTACGTGCGCTGATCGCTGTTGCCCAACCCTCCTTGATCAAATAGTTCTTTGCATTCGGGTTAAAGACTTCATAGCCAACATCAGGATTTTTGCTAACAGGCAAGAATGCATCTTTCGTTTTGGCTTTATCAAAAAAGTACTTACCCTTATGCAGTACTTCTTCAAGCTTGTTGGTTTCTTTGTTGCGCTTTTTTTGGCGATGGTGGGTGATACGCTGTAAATTGACGACTTTGTTATTGGTGTCAATTAACGGTGCAAGAATGACAGCTCTGCTTTTACGTAAATCAAAGCCTTTTTTCTTTTCGCCCTCAAGCTCAGGTTCAAAGTTGATGAAATGCTTTTGATACGCTAATACATTCTCTACTGTTTCAACGAGAAGCTGTTGATTGGTAGCTGATTCAGGAAGTTCACGCTTTACTGCTTCAATGGCTTCATCACGGGTAAAGTTATCTTTACGCATGATTTTAGCGCCGTATGGCTCTAGGTTCTTTTCAACCATATACGGCATTTGTCGAATGTCGCGTTTAAAGGTCTGAAGGCTTCCAGTTTTATTATTAAAAAATGAATCGTCAATAATTTTACCAGCACGTTGCCACTCAATACGGATAGCGATTTGTGCAGCTAAGAGCTCTTTTTCTTGTTGAAGTAGATGCTTCTTTTGAGCTTCTTCAAACTCACGTACACGGCGATCAACATCTTCTTTGCTTGGTGGTTTGTAGTTAGGGTTTGAATCTCGTTGAGGCTTGATTACGTTCTTATAGTGGTCAGCAAAAGCAATTGAGATTTCAATGTCAGTTACACCAAAGCGGTGTCCTTTGAGTACTGGCCAGTATTCACCAGTATCACGGTTCATGTTTGGATAGATCCAATACATCCCTCGTGGTTTGACATTGTTGCTACTTGATTTACTAGGGTTATCTGATTCGGTGAGGCAAGGCACTTTTTCATCAAATACGGTCACGAATTGATATTTACCAGATGACTTGAATACGAATCCGTAGTTTCGCTCCAGTTCTTCTTGGAAAAACTGAAACATCGTATTTAAATCACAATTATGTCGGGCGCTCGGTACTTTCTCAGCCATAACAATTCCAATTTCTAATATATATTTAGGTGCAATGTGCTACCCAGGTTGCATAGGACTATTAATCATATGCTTAAGAAAATTTATACTTTTAGTATATACCGATTCTAAAAACATTTCTGTTTAATCTTTAATATAAGCTATGTCTAATAAAGGTTTAAAGAAAAATTAAAAGCTTTAATTTATTATTTTAATAAAAAATGTTTAAGCCCTCAATGTTATAATTTACAGATATTAAATAGGTTATGAATGACCACTTATATAGGGTTAAATTACTTTTAATAATTTGAGGCTTTATATGTCAAAACATATTTTTTCGGGTTCTGTTGTAATCAATGGCAACGGCAATGTATACAGTTCAGGTTCCAACTATCAAATCGTTGGAAGTGGCAAACCAGTGACTAAGCAAGTACCTGTAAACCCATTTAACGAAATCTGTATGAAAGGTCCAATGAGTCTGAAGTTTTTTGCTTCAAGTGTTTCTAAAATGGAAATTACTGCAGACGACAATATTGTAGATCTTATTAGTGCGACTTTTCAGGGTGGTGTATTGGTTTTAGCTATTCAGGACAATGTAAGTTTTAGTACTTGTTCACCGTTAGAAGTATCGATCAGTCACCCAAATTTAAAAGCTATTGATTTAAAAGGTTCAGGCAATATTCAGGTCTTAAATCTTAATGAAGATAAATTCACAGCAAGTATTAGTGGATCTGGAAATATGGATTTAGACGGTACCGTTGAACACTGTGTCTTATCTTTGAGAGGTTCAGGCAATTTTGATGCATTACCATTGAAAAGCAACAATTTAGAAGTGGCACTATCTGGTTCAGGCAATATCTTTTGTACAGCTATCAATTCTGCTCAAGTACAGCTTTCAGGCTCAGGCAACGTTAAAGTTTATGGCAAACCAATCCATAAGTCACAAAACCGAACTGGTTCAGGAAACATTAGTTTTAAATAGGTCGATAAACCTAGTTATAAGTCACAAAACCGAACTAGATCAGGAAACATTTGTCTTAAGTAGGTCGATAAACCTAGTGCAATGAAAGTTTAGAGAAAAACAAACCCCAAAAGTTTGCTACCTTTGGGGGTTTATGTTTGACATTCAAATTATCGAAATAAAAATATTATTAATGAAGTTTTCGGACCATTCAGGATCGTTCGATTTACTCACAATATCTTTGAGCCAAACCTTCAATGATTCAATTGGATAATCTGCATTTTTGTATAAATTAATCACGGCGATAATCTGTTGATTCAGTGCTGTTGTTGAATCATTACGTGCGATCATTTCTACAAGTTTTGTGTAGGCCTGAAGGAGTTCTGGTTCTTCAGCTCCAGTGACTTTACGGGGTTGTTTGCTGATCTGTCCAAGAATTTCAATAAATTGTTCTTTGACCAGCTCAATCGGGTGGATCTGACTAAATCCCTGTTGAGTCAGCAAAGCATATGCACGTAAAACCAAGCTAAACCAATTCTTTTTGGTCATGCTATCAGGATAGAGGCCTATATCATCCAACTGTTGTTTGATGCCAAAGAATAGGGCGCTGATAGAATAGTTCGGGTTAACCGTGCTTTGAACTGCAGTCGTCCACACGGCATTTTGCATTTTATGACGTATTACATCACGCGTGTATTCAACGCCGTACAAACACTTAAAATCGTTCCAGTCACTTAGATCTAACTGTTCATCAGTAAATTCAGGTCCAATCATGGCTGCGTTTACAGCTCGGCATGCTTCTGTTGCGTAATAGATACCGGGATTGCGCTTTATTTTGCTTTCTAATGCTGTTTTATGGTCATTATCATTGAAGATATAGAAGCGTGAAAACGGGAATTCGGCACGGAAATCACGTACTACATTCATGATGTTGCCAGCCACGTACACGACAATGACTGGAATAGAGTATTGAATTGATTCTGCAATTGCTTCACCAGTGGCGTAGCCCTCACAAAAGATTATCCGATCTTGGTTCCATGCATCCAATGGATCTTTAAATAAGATTTTGAAAGCGCCGTTTGCAAGTACACCACGTAATGTAAACTTATCTTCACCACGCTTGTTTTTATGTTCAGCGATGGTCTGAAGGAAAATGATTTGATTTTTGAGGTTTTGCCCCTCAACTAAAAGCTTGTTCTGACGTAGCGACTGTTGATCTAGATCTGGTTGCAGATCAATAATACGGTTCAGAATAATGGTGCTGTTCTTGTGTTGAGGGTAGTACTGGCTGACATAATCAATCAGCTCATTTTTAGTGAAGTTGCTTGGATTGTACAATCTAGCATGACTGAAGCTAATCTGCTTTTTCACATTGTAGTTGTGTGGACGGTTTGGCAAGGGTAGGCTTCTGGCCCATTCAAAACCCATATAGATTTGAGCCAATATCTCTTGGTCTTTTTTGTTCTTCTCAGCACTTTTGCATGAGCTTAAGAAGCGTTTAAGATCTTCTTCTTGCTGTTCCTTGGTATATACGGTATCACCAGGTTGCAGATCCATTTCTTGAATGTATTCATACAAGCTGTAAGTGAAGTTTGCACCGCCAGCATGAAACCAACCATAAGACATACGTGCGTTATCTAGATCTACAAGATACCAGGCCGTTTTTTTCTTATTTTTTGTGGCGTCATTGTGGTGATTGGTTCTGAGGTAAATACGTTTAGAGCTTCGTTCAAGCTGAAAGTCACTCTCACGATCAAATACAATGCCCTCATTTTCAAGATGCGATCTAAATATTTTAGATAGCGTACCAATATCGATACCATACTTGATCATGAGGGGGTTCATAAATAAAGAAACTCACTTATAAATATTTTATAACCAGAGGTTGAGCGACTACATATTTTGATGGGTTGTTGGTTTGCAACGTGATTTCATGAGCGTAATGCCATGCCTTAGTGATACGGTTTAGGATGACACTTTCAAGGTCGTCTTCTAAGAATTCGTAAAGATTAAATCGCACGTTGTTTAAGATCAGTTTTTTATAACCTTTCACAAGGGTATTTAAAAAATTCTGAGATTGGTCCATAAAGGCGTTAACGTCAGCATCATAACTTATTGTGTTATTCACGACTGCATTATAAAAGTACTGCTCAGAATCAATTTTAATAATATGCATCTGCTCTAAGAATGACTCTAAATAAGCTGGATGCATATTTTTACTTAAAAACTTACAGATCCGCTTATTCTTGTTGTCGTTAAAATAGATGTATTTAGAGGTTAGCTCAGTATTAATCACTGTGACATATTCGCCGTCCACACGAAACTTCACGGTATTATTGTTGGTGAACTGCAGCATTAATTCTGTGAAGATATAGCTATCTAACGTTTTTTCATGCTTAAACGTCTGCTTGTCCAAGAAATTACTGTTGTACTGAAGATCTGCAACATTGGCATAGCTTTGAACGAATTGAGCGATGTCATTGTGCATGTTTTGGGTGTCGAGATCCGATACTTCAGTTGAAACCGATTGAAAGGCACTATTTTTATAAAGATGCCCTAATAATTCTGTTTGATTGTGGTTTTTAGGTTTAACTTTCAATCCAACTGTAAAATCGTCTTGCTCATAATTCCCTTTAATTAGATTGCTTAAATAACTTTCAGCTTCTTGAAAAGATACGTTTCCAAGGTTGTCTAAAAATGATTTTAAGGAAGTGCCATCTAATCGTACTGCAACATGAGATATAAATGATGGATCGAACTCGAAACGCATAATACTTCATTGATTGAAATGGGTATTAAAAGTATATAACAGGTTTAAGGAAAAAAGAATGAAAACCTTTAAGTATTATTACCATAAAAGTAATTTTGAATTGATTTAATAAGTTTAGTTTCGGTTTCTTGAGTATATAAACTACCTGAAATTAGTTTTAAGCCAGTATCAGTTTTAAGCCAATGTAGTGTATTAAAATGGTCATTAGCGATATGGCTACTCTTGTGCATGCGCGACACAAAACCAGTGTTCAGACCAGTATCAAACAGGCGTGGACAGCTTGGTGCGTGGACATGATAGAGGACTTCACGGCGTTGATTGCTAGAGGGTGATTTACCTACGCCACGGCGTACTGGCATACCTTTGTGCTTTCTATAACTACTGAGAAATGAATCAATCGTATCGTTATACGTGGGTTGCATCAGGTAGCCACGGTGATTGTAGATGTCAGTTTTAGGATGAATAGAGAAATTAAATAAGCTAAGCATTTTACCAAGTAAGATTAATAGCTCAGGACTACCTTTAAGGTTGGTACCAATCAAACTATCTTTAATAGTTTTAATAGTATCCGTGCGATACTCTAAAACCACATAGTCACCCCAATTAGAGGTTAAGCTTAAAGCATCTTCATCAGATATGTTGGCTTCAGTATCTTCATAGCAAAACACAATGATCAATACTTTAACGTTGTTGCCGTTAAACAAAACTTCGTTTTGATGCGCGAAAAAACCATATAAAGGTTTGTCGTTGTGTCCTAGACCTGGTGTATGAATAAAGTTGGTCCACTGAAAGTAGTAATTCAGCAAATGACCATCGACATAGCGACCGTTTTCATCATTCAATAGGGTGCGATATACATCATTTTCAAGCTTTAGCACGGGTTGGCTGTACCGCCAAGCGCTCAACGCTGCAGTCGTAAATGCAAAGTCATAAAAGTTAAACTCAGGGTTCATATTTTTATAGAACAATGCATAAGGCTGTAACACACTTTCCCATACCTGTAATGGGATAAAGATGTTGGAACCCCACTTAGGAATCTCCGCAAAATAACCAGTGCCATAGGTATGATTTACGTTATCCCAAAACAGGCGTTCTAGCTGTTTATAGTCTGGAATGTCTACGCTTTTAACCAATGATGCTGTACATAATGCTAACTTTTTCTCCAGTGCCAATAATTGACTGACAGGAGGGTATAAGCGACCAGCTTTTTGCGTAAAAACTTCCGCATTCAACTTTGATATAACATCAGCAAAGATTGAATCTTTCACTATACTGGTCATCCATAAAAGGTGTGTGAGGGTGGCTGATTTAGTATAAGGCATTCTAACAAGTTGTATGTATTCTATTAGGCGTAAAATTCTAAAAAGTTGATAATATATATCAGTTTTTAAAGCATTCACATTTCATACATAATTCTAACCTCGCTCAAATATAACATCTTATTGTTTGCAATTTCTAAACAGCAGTTTAACTAATCTGCAATATATCAGGGTAGAGTTGAGTATAGGGCTTAATCATTACTTTTGTTCAGCATGAGATAACAGTTTGTGGAATTTACGTGAATATAATTAAAAAAGCTTTAAAACTTATTAGAGATCGGTTATATTACGAATCAAGGGATATTACCCTATTTAATAAACTATTAGACTGAGATTGTTCTAATAGTTTTTTTTTGCCCTTTTTTTGACATTTCCTCTTTTTTCTTCTATAGCTTCTGCTATATTTCTCCATATTTTTCGTTATTTTGGTTAATATTTAATCAATGTTAAAAGCTTAAATAATCAGCAACTTAGCCATTTATACCCACTACTATCCACAAAAACCTGTGCATAATAAAACCAAATATTAAATCCCAAAATGGAATTTCTTCAATTTTAAGCTATAATTTACGCACATATTTTTAATCATTGTAGTGGACTTAGTTATGAGCCATGTAGACCAAATAGAAACGATTAAAATTACTAATCGCGAAATCGGAATATTGCCTAACAATGTGCCAGTAGTAGATCAGTTTTTGAATAACTACCGCACACATAAAGCATCAACGACTCATTCAGTGGCTAGTAATTCACCTTTAATGAACAATACCAATTCAATGCATGTGCATCGGTCAGTAGAAGATTCTCCCTATAATCAACCTATTCGTAAAATTCATTAGAAATAAAAAAAGCAGCGATTTCGCTGCTTTTTTATTGCCTATTGGATTTGTTTAGTGCTGATCCATATAGCTTTGAGTGAGCTTCTTACGCTCGTAATTCTCTTTGAGCTGTATGCCAATACTAATAATTACCATAGGTAAAATGGCTAGGGCAAAAAGAATGCAGATCGAATCAAAAATATTGGCCTGGGCATATGAGCGCATTATTGCGGATTCGCATTGGTTAATTCCTCTAGTGTTGATGGTTTTGTGGCGACTGGTTCATTTGCTGGTGCTTCAGGTGATACTTCTGGTACTTCAGGTGATACTTCTGGTGTTGAACTTGGTTCTTGTTGTGGATCTAACTTGTCTTCATAAGACTCTTGTGGAAGTCTATTGCTTGCAACAAAGTTATCTAGAATATCCTGAGCCTTATATGCCTTATTGCATTCGTCATTTGAGGCGTACAATTCTTTTTGTACGCTATCGTCTAAATACTTTTCTCGGCCATCACTAACATCATCGCTGTAATAACCAGCTTTCTTAGCAGAATCTATATAAATGGAATAACAAATATTTAAAACATTACTACGCTCGTAATCATGTTTGTAATACCAGTCAATACTACGTTCCTTTGCATCGGTTTTCGTATCTTCAAGATATTGATCTAAGCGTTTTTCTTGTGGCGTAGACGAACACCCGATGATTAACAATGAGGTGCTTAAAACTATAAGTTTTTTAATCATGGTTTTAGCTTAAAACAAACGATACCTTTATAGTACAACATTAATTCGTTAAATAATATTTTTGGAATTTTAATTTGTGATGGTTAAACATTGCATTTTCAAACAATTAAGCCGTTTTTTCCCATAATTTTAGATAAATATTGTTGTCTTTTTGCGCGTAGAATATTGAAAACAGGAAGTAATTTAACCACTTGAAATGTTCATCCAACTAAAGATTAAGAAATAAGCCCTTAAAAGTGTTTGTTTATCAACCCTTAAACCTATTTAAACATTTTTAAAATTGTATATACTAAAACCATTACTAGATTAACTTCAGTAATTATTACTAAAGAAAGTTAAAAATTGGATGAATTTTAATGAGTAGTTTGTTCATAGTAGAGTCACCCGGAAAGGTCGAAAAAATTCAACATATCTTGGATGACCTGTATCCGCACGAATTCGTTGTACGCGCTTCAGTTGGCCATGTATGTGATTTACCTAATCATGAGATCGGTTTTTCATATCCAGCCTTTGTTCCTAAATACGAAATATCTCAAAATAAAACACGCGTTGTTCAAGAATTAAGACAGGCTGCTAAAAATGCAGATACGGTTTTCCTCGCAACTGACTTGGACCGTGAAGGTGAAGCCATTGCATATCACTTAAAACGTATCCTGAACTTATCTGACGATCAGTATATTCGCGTCAAATATAACGCTATTGATAAAAGTACGATCGCTAATGCACTTCAAAATGGTGAAGAGCTGGATCAAGGTATGGTGGCATCTCAAGAAACACGCCGTTTCCTTGACCGTATGATTGGTTTTTACTTGTATGAGCCAATTTCAAACATTTTAAAAGGCAAATTTCCTGTTGGCCGTGTTCAATCTGCCGTACTCGTTGTGCTTGGTGATTTAGAAGATCTACTGAAAAACTTCAAATCACATGAACATTACAATCTTGAAGTAACTCTAAAACAAGGTTGGGCTGCGAAATGGGATTTTTCTAAGTGGCTTAATCCTGAAATGAAGGATGTGCACAATAACCAGTGGTTAGATAAAGCTTCAATTACCCGTCTACAAAACGTAATTGATAAAAAAGACTTAACCATTACCAGTGTTGAAACTAAGCCATCTTTCCGCAGTGCTCCAGCGCCGTTTATTACTGTTGATCTGCAAGCTGCAGCTGCAGCGCGTCTTGGTTTGGATCTAAAACAAACTATGGAAGCAGCGCAAAAGTTATATGAAGGTGGTTATATCACTTACCATCGTACTGATGCTGCTGTAATTTCGCCTGAGGGGATGCAAGCTCTAGAAGCTTTTGGTGAGAGAGAGGGCATTGCGATTATCGGCAATAAAACCAAATCTCGCGATGGTGCTCAAGAAGCACATGAATGTATTCGTCCTAGTGACTTCTTTACCTTTGAAGCTGGTAAGGACCAAGTTCAAAAGGATCTATACCGTCTAATCTGGTTGCGTACTGTTGCATCGCAAATGGCTCCAGCTGAATACGAAGTTAAATCCGTTATAGGTGTCTATAAAGATGTCACTCTCAATGTAGATGGTGAAAGCATTACTAAAGATGCTGAATTCAAAGCTTCTAGCCGTATCTTAAAAGAAGATGGCTGGTTGGGCTTATTAAAGACCTACAGTATTGATGAAAATGCACTTGAATACGTGGACGGTGAAGAAGATTCAGAAAAAGAACCTGAACATACGCTACCTATAGATATTGAAGTCGGTCAAAACCACAATGTTATTGCTGGTAAAGTTATCGCGACCAAAACCAAACCACGTTCACGCTACACCGTACCATCATTGGTCAAATTACTTGAGAAAAAAGGAATTGGTCGTCCTAGTACTTACCAATCAATCTTTGAACGGTTAATCAAGCACGGCTATATCAAGCTTGTTAAAAAGAAAATTGAAGTTACACCGCATGGATTGAAGTTGATTCAAAACATTAGAGGTAAGTTTAGTTTTGCAGATCCGCTTTACACCAAAGAAATTGAAGAAACACTGGATCTAATCGCTACTGGTGATGCCGATTACAAACAAGAACTCCAAAAGTTCCATTTAGGGATTGAAAGTGAATTAGGACAGTTCTCAAAACATTGGCTTGATTCATTCCCTGTCTACAAATGTAAAAACTGTGATGACGGACGCATGTTGCCGAAAATCGGTACCAATCGCGACAAAACAACATCGGTCTACTGGTCATGTAATTCATGCAAAAGTTCAGCGCCAAACAGAAATGTTGATGGTAAAGATGAACCGGGTAAGCCAACTGTACGTGAGCCAACTGCTCATTTATGTTTATGTGGCAAATCACTGACTCAGGTTACAACTGATAAATCTGTATTTTTTGAGTGCTCTCAACGTGCGTTCGTAGATGGCACCTGTAAAGAAACATACCGTTCTACAAATGACGAAAGCGGTAACTTGGTTCCTGATTTTGACGAATATCGCCGTAACCATACATACAAATGTCAGCTTGAAGGGTGTGGCGGTTGGTTGCGTGAGTTAAAAGGTATTTCAACTTCTTCAGGTAAGCCGTATCACTTCTTTTCTTGTGAAAAATCCAATCCAAACCTGAAAGGCAAAAAATGTAAGTCGGGTCCATTAGAGGTGTTCCCTGATGGTAGTCCTAACTACGAGCCAAGATTCCAAGTGACCAAAACAGAGTATCCATGTATCTGTAAAAAGCCTCTTGTACATACCAAGTACCGCAAAGAACCTGGTGTTTACGAAGAGCGATACAGTTGTGAAGCTGCATCATGTAAACGTTATTTCGACATATTGCCAGATGGATCACCAGATACCCAACTTACAAAATCTCGCACTGGCAACGAAGCCAAGTGTTTTGAGTGTGGCCAGACCATGATTCAGTCTGCATTTAATTTACGTGGTGAACGTAAGTATAAATGGGATTGCTTTAGCTGTGGTGCAAGTGGATACGACAACAACGGTGAGCCAGTTCAACGTGGCAAAAAGAAAGCCAAGTCTAAATCGACCTCTACAAAAGCTAAATCAAGTAAATAATTGAATAGGTGAATAAATGAGTAATCACGAACCAGATGATATGGACAACATCGGGAAGGAAGCTGAAGAAGCGATCAAAATCCAACCCGATGATGAACATGTAAGTGAGCCTGAACAGCCAGCCAAGACAGCAAAGAAGGGCAAAAAAGTAAACATTGATGAAAACTTTGTTGCTAAGCATAAAAAGCTAATCTTGATTGGCGGTGTTGTTCTTTTCTTTTTGTTATTTGCTGTGGTTATTTTTGGCAATCAAAACATCGAAGTTGAACGTCCACAACAAAGCGATGTTGAACTTGAAGCTCGACTGCAGAGTGAAGTTGCAAGACGAGTAAAAGAAGAAAGTATGAAATTGGCTGCTCAGCGCAATGAAATTATCGACCGTATTAGTCGTAACTTTGACTGTAACGCACCACAAGTATTCTGTCATGCACAAGATACGTCAGAACCGTATTCAACTGTCGTTGCTAGTTTGCAGAACTTCCAATTTCAGCCAGATACGCCGTATGAAGTTTACATTGAAGTCTACCCCTTGAAAGTGGATGCCCAAAACCCACAATCAAGTCAGCGTAAAGGAAGTGTTTGTAGCCCGAACAACGTGCACCTTTTCTTATGCCAAAAAATCGTAATGAAAAATCCTGCGCTTATGGCCAATCAGATCCGCGAACTATATGCGCTACTAACGCCGTCTATGACTTATCGCTTGCAGATCAGCAGTCGTCCAATTACGCCAAGTGACATCGATCTGACATTGATTACTACCGAACTGGACAAAATGAATGCCGATTCTGCAACTGCTAGTGAACCTGAATTGGAGTGTGTACCGCCAGATCCTAAAAAAGATCCTGTTGCGTACAACTTATACGAAACAGGGGGCATGTCTTGTCAAGACATCATGAAGGACTTAGCTGCACGTAAGACAACTGCTCCAGCTGGTCAACCTGGTCAAGCTCAACAAAGTGGTGGTGAACAACCACAACATCCTGATGCATTTGGTACGCCAGTAGCAACACATTAAACATACTAATAAGAAACGGATTGATTTTGGTTAATCCGCTATTAATTGGCTTTTGGTTGAGAATACTAATTTAAGCATCTGTTTATCAAATAGATCTTAAAAAAATGAAACAATAAAATGCAGATTTATTCTGCATTTTTTAATTTTCACATTACAATAGTTTAAATTCGCAACTTTTAAGCAACCGGGTACGCTATGAACAACCCAATCAAAATTCAAGATCTGCAAGTGGCAGATTTGCCGTCCACGTTTAAGCTGAAGAAAAAACATAAAGAAGAAGTTTTTCTGAAGTTCAAAGAGTTGAATGAGGCACTATTCAAAGTAGGGTACATTCCAGTGACGTTCTCAGACTTTGTGCATGCACTTATAGAAACTGGCGTAAAGGGATTTTCTGTCGAAGAATATGTCAACGCTCAATTAAACTCTTAATTTTAGAACTCTAATTATTTTTTTGATGTCAAAAAAAAATGGACCACATTCGTAATCCATTCCTTTATTTTCTTTAACGATTAACTTTCTATTTTGGTACCACACTGAGGGCAAAACAGCATATTGTCCTGAAGTGGTTCACCACATTTCACACAAAACATATTCTTTTTCGGTTTGATGATCACGGGTACTTGATCTGATAGATCCTGACTGTGTGTTTCAGGGTTATTCATCAATCCAAGATGTGTACCATGTGTTCTTGGTGAGCTTTTATTGATTGCGCTATTCATCTGGTTCATAGATGACATGCGGTTAATATCTACTTCAGACGTTGGGGCAACCACAATGCTTTGGCTTTTGGCAAAGTCGGCTAAATGCTCTTTCAGTACAACAGCATCATCAGTACAAGCAGTCATGCTCAAGATCGCACGGTTTTGATATTTACCGAAGGTCGTTGTGCTAATTTCAGCGTACCAGACACGTAACGTCATGGTTTCAACATTGATGACTTCTTTTTGTGATTTCACGCTGTCGTCAAGGTAACGGCCAAAGTTCATTTGAGACAATTGATAGCTACCTTTAGCCTCAACCCATATTAGTTTTGATACAAAGTCAAAACGGCTCCATAGGTAATTACCGTGCTCAAAACAAAACTTCCCTAAGATCCACATCGATACACCAAAGAAACCATAAGTGAAGTCGCTAAAATCCAGATAGCTTCCGTTATATAGACCTTTGGCAAAAATAGTCATTAATACGACTGAAGCAATAAAACTTAACAATCCAAAACTATTGAGGATGGCTAACCAGCGATACTTTTCTTCTTTGAAGCATGAGCTCAATGTCATATCACGAAGGGTATTGATTGGCACTGGTTGAGTTTCTTCTAAGATCTCACCCTCAAAAGCACCGTTTTTACTGCGAGAGTTGATAACTGGCAACTGGCGTGAATAGATTCTGTTAGGAATAGCACTTTCCCAATTCTTTTGTAGATGGCGTTCAAGTTCATCAAACAATTGCATTGGTTGGCAATTCATACTCAAACTATCCTGAACGACTCCAGCACTGGCTTGTGGTGGCTGTTTTACCATTTGAGCAATCACGGCCAAGAAGAATATCGCAATCGCAATCAGCGCTGCAATTAACGTAAAAATTGCTTTATCCATGCTTGGCAACCAAATAGGTGCAACTGCATGTTGGGTAAGGATAGGAACCAATACAGGTCCAAGAATGGCGACTAAAACCAAACCAATGACTTTAGATAAACCAATTTCTTGTGCACCTGAGTTCGGATTAGCCATAGGACGCAATAAAACAATCAAAATAATGGCGTTGTAAACAATCCCAAGCCAAGCACCTGTATTGGGTGATGCACCCACATACGCGATTAGAGCACTCACTAAGGTAATCAGAAAAACAATCGCATTTTGAAATTGAGCTTCTGCAGCGTTACGGATGAATAATGGCGAAAAAATAAGATTAGGGAACAGTGAATATAGAATCCCGTTCACTGAGCCTTTTGGTTCTTCATAAATCAAAGCGCTTTGGCGTAGGATCTCTTTAATATCGGTTGCACCAGGATAAGCACCAGTTTCTTGAATGGATAACTCCTGTGCAAGTCCGGCTGGTTGATCACGACCAAAGTAGAACTTTAGGTTTGATAAGCCTGTGGTCAGCAGTAGAGCGCCATAACTGAACATTGCTAGACCAACTATAAGCGGTGGTAGTGCAACAAATACACCGTTACTGAATAGACCTTTTGCACTGAAAATTAAGCTTAGGCCAGCCAGCATAAAAACGATGGCACCGATCACTTTAAAAATGTTTTCTATTCGGTAGGGATTAGGGAATTCAAACCGCTTATCTTGCGAGTTATATTCATATGCCATTTTTAATACTCCTTAACGCATTTATCTAATTACGTTTTAACTGGTTAATTATAACTAAGTCGTGGGGTATAAAGTTTTTTTAGTTAAAATGAATCACTGTTTTAGTTAAGTTTTAATAAGGGAATTTAAAAAGTATTTTAAAGGCGCATTAAAAAAGGGGATAACGAATCCCCTTTAAAGATGTACCAAGCTTATGTGCTGTTATTTGTTTTGATCTGCTTGTTTTTGAGCATCTGCAGCTGCAGCGTTCAGCATAGAAGACATATCATTTTGCTCGTCCTCTTTTGGTGGATTTTGTTCTGCAGTTTTTTGATGTGCATCAAAATCGTGGCCCTCAACTTTTGAAGGTTTTTCATTATCGACATAAGCTTCACGCGCTGCTTGTAGGTCTGCAGATGGATCTACTTTGTCAATTTGTTCATCTGGTTGAATAGGTTTTGATTGAGATGTTGATTCTTCTTTTTTACTACAACCAACTAAAACCAAACCTACAGATAATAAGCCAGTTAATAATAGAGTTTTGAATGACATTTAATCGCCTCCAGCGAAACATAAGCAAAGGTATAGTCACATATACTTATAATGTATATACCAAAATTTAACTAAAACTAGTCCGTTGTATAACGTGACCTTTATAAAAACGGTTTAAGTATATACCAATTGCAAATTTTCTTGTTATCGGCTGAAAGCTAATAGAATAGGGTATCGCTTAACGACACTATATAATGGCAAAAAAAAACCACCTTTTACGGTGGTTTCACTAGTTTTAAAGATTAAATCTCTTTAAGGTCTAGATTTTGTTCGCAATAACTACGTACAGCTTCTTTATCTGAAGGATCAAAACCCTTTTCAATCATTTCTTCACGTAACCATTTAATTACTTGACCGCGACCAGCCCAACGTAAGCTGTTGTTTTCACGGTGAACCCATTCATGCGTAAGCTTACGTTTTTGACGTCTTACAGGCTCAACTTTTGTGGTATCAATGTGGTTGTTTTTTAGATATTCGCTAAGTGTATGGATGTCCACAACACCATCGGCAGTAATTTTTTCTGAAATGATTGCATTAATGGCACTAACAGCATCGTGAAAAGCTTTATTTTCTTTAACGACTAGTTGTTGTTGAAGTTCTTCAATATAATTCTGAAGTTCAACAGGTGACATTTGAGCAACATTTTCTGGTTTTGATACATTTAACATGTCATTAGTTCCAGTATTGCGAGTTAAGTTGTTCATGATTAAACCTTTAGAAATATATTTGAAAATTAATTCAAAATATCTCTTACGACAAAACCATTTTTACACATTTACATTATTAAAATCAATTAGAGTTAATCGTATTTATACCTAAATATACCTTGAAATGGTTTTTCTTATAACTTTTATGTCGGGAATTTCCTTAAACCTAATGACAGGAATGCCAGCACTCTTCAAAAGCTCGTCACGCCTTTTATCTTTATCCTGGGTATATTTGTGATAATGCCCATCAAGCTCAATAGATAATATAGGATTGTAGTCTTCATCAACAATCAAATAGTCCACGTAAAGCCTAGAAAACTGATTTCGGGTACTTATGTTTTGCGTGGTCATAAAAGCACTCATGCTTACTTGCACCAAAATGTTGCGTGATGGAATGACCTGTTCTAGTGCATCAAGCATTATAATCTCGTCTTTTGTAAGGACTTTTTTAGATACAAGCTCCTGATTCTTTTGAGGCTTACGATAGCCTTTTTTTGAATTCTTTTTGGCTTTAGTTTTAGGTTTGCGAAATACGCCACATAAAGCAAAAACAAACTTATACACTATATAAAACAATAATGAATAAATTATGGACTTTAACAAAAAGGAATTTAAAATCGTTTCCATAAACCTAATACACAACAAATTTTAAAGGGTGCTTAAACTTCTTAAACATATTAGATAGTTTTAACGGTGATTGATACGAATTAACTAAAAATGTTTAAGGACTATTAGTGATGCAATGTTAAAAATAGTATAATCTTGTAAAGACAGCTTAGAAGTAGTTTTAAAAGTAAAACTGGTTCTCACAAATAACACCGACTATTTCACTGGAAAAGTTTAAAATGGTATTTAATAAACGTACTTTAGCTTTACTGATTGGTACAATCTCGCTATCAGCACACCTCTATGCCAACAACACAACCGTTAAAGTCTCACAAACTCCAATTGTATCATCTTCACCAATTCCCTTAGTTAAAGCGAATGCAATTGAACAATACTATATCAATGTTAAACATCGCTTTAATGGTGCGGAATTTGAACAACCGCCTCGTAAAATTAAGAGCATTAAACTTAACTTGAATGTTATTAATAACGGGGAAGTGGTTTTAACGGCGCACGAAGCTGATAAATCCAAGCTGGAAGACTATTTACAGCAAAACCCTAAAAACTCGGAACTATTGGCCAGTTACGTTGCTCGTATGATCAATTACAACCACGGCTATACGGTTCCTGAAAACAAGGGTAAATACAGCAAGTATGCAAGTACGACTGTATATGAAGCTCTTCTTGATGAATTGAACTATAACTTCGCAACTACGCCAGTAGTATCAGTAGATAGCTATGCAAGCCAACAACAGCTTGAATCTGCTTATCTATACATCCTTTCTCGTTTAGATCCACAAGAAAAAGCGGTGTTTTGGCAATTTGTGAACACATACAAAGTAGGGGATAAGATTGAGATCCCTGAAGGTACTGTTATAGCAGATGTCTTGAACACTTATAAAATCCAATTGAATTTTAAAGCGCCTTAATCACTAAACAGGTAAGGAATATTTAGGAACAAACTATATTATTTTTTTAAAGTTATTTTTTACCTGTTCCTATATGTATTCGCCTTTTTATGTTTCCTCATGGTATTGGGTGTTTTATTCATTATTTTGGTGTGAGTTCTAATTAACTATGCGACATTCCAAACAACCATGCGATAAGGCTTGCTCAAGGGAATTTAGATGAAAAAAACAAATGTCCATATCTTCATTTGGAAATTTGTAATTGGATTATTCTTTTTTAGTTTTCTTATGACTTATGTTCACTCAAATGCTGAAATTACAAATTTATCAATGTTGTTTTATGGGTTTAAGGTAGGTCTGTGGTTTGCAACTATTGCTACCACTTTGATTTGTGTATTGCTCGGTTTAGCAAAGCTCTTAAACAATAAACCTGAGAAAAATGAGCTTATTTACTCATGGTTTTATACATCGACAAAATATACGCTAGTGTTTGTTTGCACATTAGCTGTTGCTATTTTTGTCGCATAGTTAAGTGTAATTTTTTGGTCTTATCGCAACATTGATTAGTAAATTTGTCGCACAGTTCTTTAGAATATTGAATGTATTTTATTGATATTTTATAAAACTGTCGCTTAGTAAATTGGAACTGACATTTGGGGGTCCATTACAGCATCAGCAATAGTTGGATCATGAAATTGCTCAAACCATAAATTTCGGAACTTGACTTTTAATCAACCAATATATTGCTCGAAAATTAGAAGCATTGGGTTGATGTGATTATTTCGAATTTGTTATTAGAAATTAATTGAAAGCAGTATTTTTTAAACTTTAGGTGGAATGAAAAGGTGATTTTTTCAAGTATATTCACTGGTCTTTTTATGACGGTGGGTTTCACAGCGCTAATTTATAACTACGTGTTGATGGGTGGTAATTCTGGTTTGTTCTTTTTGGTTTGGGGTGGTGGTTTCTCTCTAGCAGGATTGTATTTCCATTACCACGGAACAATTGGGAAAATTGGGTGGCAGAGACAGCGCTTTGTTCGTAACACGCAAACACTTGAATGGTATAAGACTGAATACCCTCAATGTGTTGTGACTACAAATATCGTGAAATGTTGTTTTTGCGAAAGTACATCAATTCGCAGATATGCCTTAAAAAACAATACTTACAAAATTCGCAACTCTTGTGCTAAATGCGGTGAAGTTTTGTTTTATACGGATGAGGATTAATAATGACTATTCATGCGTATTATGGTGATGTTAGCCACCTGAAAAATGAACAAAAAATGTTTGAAGACTTATTAACCCAATTGAAGCTTCATTGGGGTAATAGTGAAGATTGGATTTATTTGTTCTATAACACAATGTGGTCAGGTCAGGAAATTGATGTTATTGCTTTCACCAAGGAAGCAATCGTTGTTATTGACCTAAAAAACTATTCAGGCAATCTGGTTGGGTCGGAAAATGGGGAATGGCAGATTAATGGTGAGCTTGAGGTTCAGGGTGGCTCTCAGATTAATCCATTTGTTCAGATTCGGAAGAACAGATTTGCTGTTTTAGAGTGGTTCAAAAGTGCTGAATTGTTTACCGACCAAAACTTAGGTTTTATTAGTGGTTGCATCATCCTGAATGAGTTATCTAGTACGCAAATGGATTTGTCTCATTCGGTAAGAAAGTGGTTTTATGTTACCGATATTGCCAATTCAGTGGATACTTTGTCTAGACTCCATACCAAGGGGATTAGTCTTGCTAGTGATGATATTGTATACCTAGTAAACAAGTTAAAACTTAAAGAATATTCTTGGGATCAGGGTGTTGCTCCTAGAGTTCGCAATCTTATTCAGTCAGAAGATCATGATACTCCAAGTGATAATAGTCGTAATCAAAGTTCCGCTCCGATCAAATACACATTACATGATCAAATGGAAAAGAAATTCAAAGGTGTTTTAGCACCGTACCTATTTTTCTATGGAACGGTCATCATCTGTTTAGCTATTGCTTTTCATATTGCTAATGGTATGAAAGGTGAAGGGGTTGGGTACTTATTTAGTTTGATCTTTGGTCGCTAAAAATATCAGTTATTCAGGTTGGGATTCCGTAATTATTAAGCCTTTTCCTTTTTGCATTAAAAAAGCCTACATTGTAGGCTTTTAGCTTTTTTAGATCTGTATTACTGAATTAAGTCGTCAACGGCTTCACCAAGGTAGGTTGGATCGTATTGCTTATACAAATAGTTTTCCAGAATTGGTAAATCTGGTGCTAAAACCATTCGCGTAATTTTAGGACGATCTTCTTCAAGGTTAAGCTTCACATGTACGGCGAAGAAATCAATGTTGTTCGTGATGAAGTCATATTCTTTACGACCAGCACTTTTGAGTTGATCAACCATACGCGAAAAGAAGCGGTTATTCGTAATAGAGCAATTCAAGAACTCTAACGCATCTTTTTCAGTAACATTAATTTCAATAATGTTATTGAGGAAGGCTAGCTCTGGTTTAATTAAGTTGCCGTTACGGTCTGCAGTTAGACATTTTGTAGAAAAGGTACCAATACCAGCCATACGACCATCATATTTCACAAAACCGTGCTCTTCAGATGCAACTAAGTTTGACGCATGAACGTATAGAGTAGGGTGGTGCTTTGTATTCCACTCTAAATCAATAACGTCAGTTTCATTTTCTGCATAGAGAGTTTGTAAAAGGGATCTATTGAGGTTGGTATAGAGGACTTGATCAAGCTCTAATACTTTGCGGCGATATAGCTCAGCGAAGGCAATACCGTACTGAGATAAGATATTACATGTTGTATTGAAGCTATTGCAGTAAATCGCACGGTTATCGTTACCGCCGTCTCGATCCTCACTGACCACAATTACATGGTTCCCTAAAACACCATTGATTTTATAAACCACAATTGAGCCTAATGCGAAGTTTTGGGTAAGTAGTTCTTCACCCTCAAATCGTACTGCCGTGCAGTTTTTAATATTTTCTGCGCTTAAAGGATAATTACCCGGTGTGATGGACCACAATGTTGAGACTGGTACAAATAGAGGCTCAATAGAACTACTTAAGTCAACTCGACCAATCGTGATGATGCTTGTGCCGTTAAAACTATCGCCCTTGTGTTCTGCAACGGCTGATGTTCCGATCGTACCTGGTATTTGTGCGTTCTCTGAAGCGCTATTATTTGGTACAACTGATTCTGTCATGAAACAACTCACTAAAAGTTTTATCTTTGTTTAAAAATACCACATGATAAATAGTATTAAAACTTATACTACTATTATAAGATGATCTTTAAGATTCATAAAGGTATATTTATGCTAAACCATAAAACCCAAGTTTGTTTTTTTAATAACCTGATTGGACGTTTTTATAAAAACCATTTGATCATAGATGTTAAAACTTTAAACCTAGATTTTATTTTAGATGTTATTGAATTTCCGACATCAATTGAAGGTTTAAAAAAAGCACCTAAAGTATCAAAAATTAAAATACCTTTTACGCAACTTGCTCAGGATCTTCAGCCACAAAATTACCTAGATTTAGTCCAATCTGATGCCAAAAATCTGTATCTGCAGATTGGGCAAGAAAGACGTTATATTCACGGCGAACAAACTAATTTTTCATATGCTACATCGGTGTTTCAGCAGATCGGTGATGATGAAGTGCTCCAGCTTGAGGCTTTGAACTATGCACTGAAGCTCCAAAGCATTACTAATGGTATTCAGCAACATACAACAGCGATTGAGACATATATCGAGCTAAAGCCTTTACGATATGCGTTTAGCTTAGATACGTTCATAAGTGCAACTGCAGATCTAGATCAACCTTTCGATACTCGTGAAGCGCTTTCTGGCCATATCGTTAACCATTGGGAAAAATGGGTTAAAGCAAACAATATCACCAGTGAAAGTTCTTATGATGCGGTGCTAATAAATACCGATAAATTAATACTGGTTCGAGTCGGTATTCACTCATTCTCAGTGAAGATTACAGACCTTGAAGTGGCTGACGGCGTTATCTATGCTTCTCTTTGTGATTTAGAGCTCTTACAGGTGCTTCTACCAACGTTCTTTGATGGTATACCTTGCCGTATTACTGCATATGCCGATATGAACATTCAATATGCTGTATCGCAATATAAGACTTGGCTATCAAGTCAAAACCTGAAGAAGATCCAGTACGTTCGCAAACAAGGTATTGAGAAGTACTTGCGTAAAAAATTAGAAGATGAAAGTGACTTAATCGGTAACGCGCAACTTGCCAAAACCCTAATGAATACCAGCTATACAGAACAAACAGTCTCATTTTTTTCTGACGCTTGGGGATTATCGTACGCAAACCATTTTGAGAAGAAAATTCGTCATGCTTTTGATCTGGTCATACAGGCTTTGGATCATGAAGGGATCTCATTAGAGCAGCTGCAGTTCATCAATAGCCTAACAAAAGGGGCAATTGAGAATGCTATTAACGAGATGCTGAACAAGACTGGTTCGCCGTTAAACGTGGTACCAACACTCACTCAAGAATTACTGTTAATTTGCGATGAATTCAATGCCAAAAAACTCAACATATCAAGTGAGCTCTTGGATGCAATCACTCAGTTTGCAGAACAATATGCAGTATCACCACTGTTGGCCATTAAGCGTGATAGCGCCGTGTATTTGCTGTATGAACCATTAGATGCCGATAATCAGCTAATTGATTATGAGTGGTTTTGTACTGCGGTATATACCAAAAATCAGTTTGTGCCTGAAGCCGATGAACAACATAAAACAAATGTAGCGGATCTTCTTAAATCGGTTGAAGTACTGCATGTATTCAAGCCGAATATCCTGTCGTGGACCAATGGCAAGGTATTTGAAACGCCAGAAGAAAAGAAAAATGCTTTTATGTTATGTCTCACACCTGAAGCATTTGAAAATCAAATAGAATTCTTACGCACTAAGAACGCAATACCAGGATATTTTAAAAACCTGATTACATCCTTAGGTGGTTTAAGTACAGTGGCCACGGAACAAGATAAATACGGTGTATTTTTGATTGAGTCGATCGCTAAAAATTCGACTGGTTTTGCATATCAAGGACAACTCTTTCCTATCGATCAAAATGCCCAAATTGACTTAGATCAATGCTCAAATTTAACGCTTAATTCTAAACTACTACCAAAAAACTACCTGACCTTTAAAAGACTAATGAGATTAAGCGATAGTTTAACGAATGGCGTTAAATAGGTTTAAGAAATATTATTATTTTTACTTTAAGTTTAAATAGTGGTTTTTTAAATGCACAAAAATAAAGTATTATACTTTCAAACATAAAACCCTTTTAAAGTTATACAGAGAATACTGAATGAAACTATTAAAAACTGCGATGGTGGGTATCCTTGGTACTGTAATAGCACATACTGCTTTTGCTTATGATGATGTACCAACCCCAAATCCAAACTTTAAAGAAGCTTACGTGGGGCTTTTAACGCCATCTAAAAACTTTAATGTTGTTGCTGGTGGCCTTACACCTGAAATCAGCGAATATAAACTGTCTGATAGCTATTTTGAGAACAATTCAAATCAACGATACAAAGCGACAGCTCACCTTTATCAACAGATGAATACTCGACAACGAGCGATGTATTTATTAGTTCAGCACACAGCTTACTTAAACGATATTTTCTACCCTCAACGTAACCCTTTAGTTAATCCAAACGTATCAGACGAACAATTGAATGTTGAACCAGCACTTAATAAACTGCAGTCCTTACGTACTGACAAAGATATTGTCGAAAATGTTGTAGATCGTGAAACTATGCTTCAGGTATTAAAAGCACATTACGATTATTATATGCGCGATCAATTTACAGTACGTTTTTACGGTAAAAACCAAAACACATTTACTTATGGAATTGATAACTATTCTGGTTTAAAAATACGTTCGGTGGAAGGAAACTTACGCATTGTTGATCGCAAAAGAGGTACATTGTTAGGTGACTCAATGGTTAAGTTAAACCACTGGATACCAGCTACCCGTACCAAAGAGCGCCGCACTATTGATATACCGTCTTCCATGCCAGAATGGAAAGACGTTGAAATTAAAGATCTTGCAATTAAATTCCAACCAACTGCAATAACAACCATGCAAGGTAAACGCATTGATATTAATAAAATCTATGCGTACAACACTGAAAAATTCAATTTCTAATGTATATAGCGGTCACTATCGACCGCTTTATTTTGTTCCTGGATAAATATTAACCGTAGCCTAAGCAAAAGTTACTTGTAACTTAGAAAGGATATCTAATTAAGGTTAGAACTATGAAGAAATTACTTCTTTCAATTGCATCTGTAATCATGATCGGGGGATGCACAGAAGTTCCGAAGGATATGTCACATGTTGATGTTTTTACAAACGATCGCTACCTATCGACAGCATATGAGTTTAATAAGCTGGTTGATGATACATTCAAATACCCGTATTCAAACATCCCATTTTTAATGGTTACGGGAGGGTGGAGTGTTAGTGGTCCAAAAGAACCAATATCGCAAATTGTATACAGTTGCTTAGCTTCTAATGAGGTGCAATTGGTTACAAAATACAAACTATTTATGCCCGAAGTTACTTACATCAAAACACCTGAAAACCAGGTGAAAAATTGCATCATTAAACATTCTAATGGCTCAATTAATGCAGACGCGTTGAATGACCTTAAAGCCTTCACTTTATTCCAAAAATATTCAGATAATCCATTTTTACGCAAAACTGTGGACGCAGCGAAAGCAGATGGCAAAATATCAGTAAAAGAATATATGGATATTGTGCAAAATGTCATAAAATTAAGTAAGGCTGACGAACAGGTTCAGCTAGAAAAAACCATCCAAGAGCTTTAAGCATTATTATGTCGGAAAACCTTTCCATGCATAGCATGACGAATGAGGAATTGATTCAAGAATGGCTGGATAGCCTGAAGCTTGAAAATAAGTCCGACATGACAATTAATGAATACAAAAAGAGCTTACTTTTGATGTTAGAAATGCCTTTTTTTAAAGGTAAACATCTATTGGAACTAGACCGCGATTACATCACATCATTTCGGTTGCATCGAATCGATGTTGATATTGTTTCTGCAAGAACACTCAACAAAAATTTATCAGCTTTAAAAAACTTCCTGAACTATTGTCTGCGTAAGGAATATATACCTGAAAACTTCTTTTCTGACATTCGGGTTAAGTTCAAAAATCAAAGCTTACCGCGCCCGATCGCCGTGAATACGTTGAATGAGATACTTGATAACAAGACGCCATTAAATCCGAAATACAATAATCAAAAGTTAAGAGATCTAGCAGCTGCAGAAATTGCTTATTCTGGCGGTTTACGTATCTCTGAATTACATGCCATCAAACTAAGTGATATCAACCTCAGTGCTATGCAACTAAAGGTATTGGGTAAAGGAAATAATGAACGGATTGTTTTTTTAGGAAAAAAATCACTAGAGGCTATTTCTACTTGGCTTTTAGTTCGTAATCGTTGGATTTCAAAAGCTGGAGTAGAAGACTGCGGATATTTATTCATTGCACCATCTGGCAAACATATTGCGAAAAACCATTTAGGTGCATGCATTACAGCTCTGTTAAAGGCGCATGGTTCTGGACATATTGGTAGTACTCATGCTTTGAGACATAGTTTTGCATCGCACTTGTATAACAAAACAAAAAATATTCGCGCCGTTCAGGAAATGCTAGGTCATAAATCACTATCTTCGACACAAGTATATATTCTTGTAGATCACGAAACGTTGATTAGTTCTTATAAAGATGCACATCCACGCGCTAGAGCGAACCAAGATTAATAATTTATTCGCTTCTTGTACTTCTAAAGATATATCGTAAACGATCGAAATAATTAACTTTTGATGGTGCCCGTAATGGCTAAGACTTTTGAACAAGTAAAAAAAGAATTTTTCAATACAAGGGTCATCACAAACAATCGACTACCTAAGCGTGGTGAAAGCCACAAAATTGCTGTGAAACTTGGTTTAATAGACCAAAAACAATCAACATATGTTAAAAAACAGAAACTTTCATATGTTGGCTTATCTGTAATTGAGTGTTTTGAAGAAGCTGGTTTAGATGATGTCTATATCAATGAAAAAATTGAAGAGTTTTCAGAGCTAAAAAACTATACTTCATTACATAAGGCATTAAGAATACTTGATGACGGCCACATGGCCCGTTTAGCAAAAAAATTAGAGGTTTCAGTCGATATGCTCAATGCGACATTGGCTGTGCTGAATAAAATATAAAAAACGGATTGAACCAACCCATGAATGCAAATGAGCTTTATGAAAAGTTACAGCAAATTGGTAAGCCACTGGTCCACGTAGAAAGCCTCGTATCTACAATGCAGTTGGAAATCCCTGTTGAAGAGATTGAAAAACACATTGAACTTTTCGGGGTTAATTTTTTACTGGTAGAAGTTGTTCGGGTGGTGTATCAAAAAGTATGCTAAAAAAAAGCAGGTTGAATTTTGATAAAATAGAGAAATGCAAATAACTCTAGAAATCAAATGTCCAACCTGCCTCAGTGACAGTATAAAGAAAAATGGCATCAAAGTAGATGGGAAACAAAACTACCAATGCAAAGACTGCAAACGTCAGTTTATTGGTGACCATGCTCTGAGCTATCTAGGATGTAATTCTGGCATTACTCGTAAAATATTACAGTTAATGGTCAGAGGCAGCGGTATACGAGATATCGCTGAAGTTGAGCGCATTAGTATCGGTAAAGTCTTACGGACTTTAACTGAATCGGCCTATCAAATTCAGCCTAAACAAAGTCATTATGAATCTCTCGAAGTAGATGAATTCTGGACTTTTGTTGGAAATAAAAATAATAAACAATGGCTTATTTACGCCTACCATCGAGAAACAGGTGAGATTGTTGCTTATGTTTGGGGTAAGAGAGATTTAGCTACAGTCCAAAGGTTGAAGACAAAGCTTAAACAATTAGGTATTCACTACACCCGAATTGCAAGTGATCATTGGGACAGTTTCATCACTGCTTTTAAAAACTGCAAGCAAAGTATTGGTAAGTTGTTTACTGTAGGAATTGAAGGTAATAATTGCAAAATAAGGCATCGAATAAGGCGTGGTTTTAGAAGAAGTTGCAATTTCTCCAAAAAGCTTGAAAACCATTTTAAAGCCTTCGACTTAACCTTCTTTTACATCAATAATGGCTTCATTTAATGTCAGCATACTTTTTAAAACACCACCCACCTTTGAAAACATGTACATGAGGTAGTTTATCGGCGCAAGAATCGTTGAGTGATCGAAAAATTGACGATAAAACGAGTGACGAACCTTCCCACGTTGCTGAATGTAAAGTGCAGAAAGAATAAAAATCGCCAGAATGATCCACTTAATCATATGAAAACCTGGAAACCAAAGAAAACGAAATAAAAGAAAAAGACCGGTATTCGGTCTAGACTGCGAATTGTAACATAGGCTGCAAAGTACGTCCTATTTCCAGCTTTTCATCACAAGTTTTCATTCTGTTTGGGTTTACCTGCAAGTGCAGCATTGACTAAATTGCCAAAATCGGCTCAAAGATCGACTTGAAACATAAGGGCGCGGTCTAATCGTTTTTTGATCACTCATCCATAAAAAATCTTAAATGAAACAAAAACTTCACTCTATTTAGGCCGCATCATTCAAAAATACATCACGCAAGCACACGAAATAATTGAATAAAAATAGATGACCCTTGCGTCACGGCTTGATACAACTTGTTATGTTCTTTTTCGATATAGTTATCGTAAGATTGGCGGAGCATAGATGTACGTAGGAATGACGTACTCGCTTCACAACATCAACTTAGAAGTCCTCCAAAATAAAGGAGATCAGGCATGATCCACGCTGGCAATGCCATTACCGTCCAAATGCTTTCGGACGGAATTGCAGAATTCCGCTTTGACTTACAAGGTGAGTCGGTCAACAAATTTAACCGTGCAACGATTGAAGATTTCAAAGCTGCAATTGACGCTGTTAAAGCAAACGGTGACATCAAAGGCTTAATCGTTACTTCGGCTAAATCTACATTTATCGTTGGCGCAGATATTACTGAATTTGGTGCAAACTTCGCTCAAGGCGAACAAGCGATTGTGGATTGGGCATTGCCTGTTCACGACATCTTCAACGCGTTTGAAGATTTAGAGATTCCTAAAGTTGCAGCGATCAATGGTATGGCATTGGGCGGCGGCTTTGAAATGTGTCTCGTGTGTGACTATCGTGTGATGTCAGAAGCGGCTCAAGTCGGTCTTCCTGAAATCAAACTGGGCATCTTCCCTGGTTTCGGTGGTACGGTTCGTTTAAGCCGTCTAATTGGTATCGACAATGCAGTTGAATGGATGGCAATGGCTAATCCTAAAAAACCAGCTGCAGCACTGAAAGACGGTGCGGTTGATGCGGTTGTTGCTGCGGACAAACTACAAGACGCTGCGATTGACTTGGTTAAACAAGCTCTTGCTGGCCGTGTAGACTGGAAAGCAAAACGTCAGGAAAAACTTGACCCAGTTAAATTGAACCCAATCGAACAAATGATGGCGTTCAACTCGGCGAAAGGTGCAGTTCTTGCAAAAGCAAATCCTGCTCAATACCCTGCGCCTAAACTTCTTCTTGACTCATTACAAGCAGGTGCAAGCCTTCCACGTAATGAAGCACTTCAAGCTGAAGCGGCTGGTTTTGCAAAAGCAGCGATTACACCACAAGCAGGTGCATTGATTGGTTTATTCATCAATGACCAAGTGGTGAAGAAAACTTCGAAGAAATATGAAAAAGGTGCACACCCTGTAAACCAAGCGGCTGTATTGGGCGCGGGTATCATGGGTGGTGGTATTGCTTACCAAGCGGCAAGCAAAGGCACACCTATTATCATGAAAGACATTGGTAATCCACAACTTGCTTTGGGTATGAAAGAAGCCAATGGCTTACTGACCAAACAAGTTGAACGTAAGAAGATGAAACCTGCTCAAATGGGTGAAACTCTTGCGCGCATCCGTCCAACTTTAAGCTATGACGAGTTTAAAGAAGTGGACATCGTGATTGAAGCGGTGACTGAAAATCCAAAAGTAAAAGGCATTGTACTTGCTGAAACTGAGAAGAACGTTCGTGACAATACGATCATTGCTTCAAATACTTCAACAATTTCAATCACACGTTTGGCTGAAAACCTACAACGTCCTGAAAACTTTGTCGGTATGCACTTCTTTAACCCAGTACACATGATGCCATTGGTAGAAGTGATCCGTGGTGAGAAGACTTCGGCTGAAGCGATTGCGACCACTGTGGTTCTTGCTCAGAAAATGGGTAAAACCCCAATCGTTGTCAACGACTGCCCAGGTTTCTTAGTAAACCGCGTATTGTTCCCTTACTTCGGTGCATTTGACCTTCTATTGAAAGACGGTGCTGACTTCCAACAAGTCGACAAAGTGATGGAAAAATTCGGCTGGCCTATGGGTCCTGCTTACCTAATCGACGTTGTTGGTATCGACACGGGCGTTCACGGTGCAGAAGTGATGGCTGAAGGTTTCCCTGACCGCATGAAGCCAGACTTCAAAGGTTCAATCGAAATCATGTACGAAAACAAACGTTTGGGTCAAAAGAACGACGTTGGTTTCTACAAATACGAACTTGACCGTAAAGGCAAAAAAGCCAAAGTGGTTGATCCAACTGCGTATGAGCTTGTTGCTACTGTGGCAACTGCAGAAAAACGCGAGTTTGATGCTCAAGAAATCATTGACCGTATGATGCTGGCTTTCTGTAACGAAACTGTTCGTTGCCTAGAAGACAACATCGTAGCGACTGCTTCTGAAGCAGACATGGCAATGATTATGGGTGTAGGTTTCCCTCCATTCCGTGGTGGTCCATGCCGTTACATCGACCAAACAGGTGTTGCTGAATACGTTGCACTTTGTGACAAATACACACACTTAGGTAAGGCTTATGAAGCGCCACAAATGTTGCGTGACATGGCTGCTAACAACAAAAAATTCTACGGTTAAGGAGCAACGTGAATGGCTACTTTAAATCCACGTGACGTTGTCATCGTTGATGGCGTACGTTCAGCAATGGGTAAAACCAAAAACGGTATGTTCCGCAATGTACGTGCTGACAGCTTATCGGCTGAATTGGTTCGTGCTTTAGTTGCTCGTAACCAGTTTGACACCAATGAAGTTGAAGACCTGATCTGGGGCTGTGTAAACCAGACTTTAGAACAAGGTATGAACATTGGCCGTAACATTGGTTTATTGGCTGACCTTCCAAAAACTGTGGCAGGTCAAACAGTTAACCGTCTTTGTGGTTCATCTATGCAAGCGCTTCACACCGCTGCTGCACAGATTGCAACCAACCAAGGTGATATCTTCATCATCGGTGGTGTAGAGCACATGGGTCACGTAGGCATGATGCACGGCATCGACCTCAACCCAGAAGCGTCTAAGCACTATGCAAAAGCGTCTAACATGATGGGCTTAACGGCTGAAATGTTAGGTCGTATGAACGGCATTACGCGTGAAGAACAAGATGCGTTCGGTGTTGAATCTCACCGCCGCGCTTGGGCTGCAACGCAAGAAGGTCGTTTCAAAAACGAAGTCATAGGTGTTGAAGGTCATGATGCCAATGGCTTCAAAATCCTATGCGACATCGATGAAGTGATTCGTCCAGATGCAAACCTTGAAGCATTCAAAGGTTTACGTCCTGTATTTGACCCGAAAGGCGGTACAGTCACTGCGGCAACGTCTTCTGCGCTGTCTGACGGTGCTTCTGCAATGTTGTTGATGTCTGCTGAACGCGCTCAATCACTTGGTTTAAAACCACGTGCTGTGATTCGCTCTATGGCGGTTGCAGGCTGTGACGCTGCAATCATGGGTTATGGTCCTGTACCTGCAACTCAAAAAGCGCTTAAACGTGCTGGCTTAAGCATGGCGGATATCCAAACCATCGAGTTAAACGAAGCATTTGCTGCTCAAGGCTTATCAGCCATGAAAGGTCTAGGCGTTTATGACAAGCAAGACATCATTAACTTGAATGGTGGCGCGATTGCATTGGGTCACCCATTGGGTTGTTCTGGTGCACGTATTACAACCACGTTGTTGAACGTAATGGAACAACAAGATACACAAATCGGTCTTGCGACCATGTGTATTGGTTTAGGTCAAGGTATCGCGACGATTATCGAACGTGTTTAATTAACACTAAGATAAAATAAAAATCCCCCTTGTTGGAGTATATAGTAAAAACAGTGTCTATTCGCGTGTGAGTGAGTGACAGGGCTTTACATATAACGTCAGCGGCTTTAATTTCAAACGTACATACTGTGTATAATGGTATGTACGTTTTTTATTTGCGCCGAGTCCTTCGGCGGTAACCATTCATCCATGAATTTTTGTTCAGTGTTTAATTGCACCTTGTGAGTGCGACTTGTTCCAACAAGTCGGGAGAGATAGGAGTTACGTCATTGGTTTAGCAGGACGGGGATAGTTATTTGCGGCAAGTACAGAGTTGTCGCCGCATCCATGCGGCTTTGACAGTTCAGTTGTTCACTCATTGATTCACCTTCTTGATTAATTGCACTTAATTTACCACCACATTGCAACCGCTCCTTACCACGTGTTGCAAATTAATCGCACCACAACTTTCACGGAAAGTACCACTTCGTCGGATCTCGGCTTTGTGCCAAAAGCTGAAATTCACTGAGATTCGACAAAATCGGCGCTTTTCACTGAAAGCGGACATTTCTGACAATCACGGAACTGAGACTCTCGAAAATTTCGAGATATCAACGCATTGCCATAAAGTAAAAAATGAGTGCATTATTCATTTCGGGTTTCAAGAACGCACCGTTTTTCAGACTATATCGATGTGGCCAAAAATAGTTGACCACTACAGTTTTTGAATACTGTATTTTGCCTTTTTAAGACCAATGAAGTGATATTATTTAGTAAGGCACGTACTTGAAGCACTTATAAAAGGTGTTTTAAATGATAAAAATAAAGGGTTTCTAATGTGTTTAGGAACCCTCTAACTTAATAGTTGTTTCGGGTTCGGCTTATTTGGTTTTGTGCTCCAGTGCTGTAAGTGATGTACCTACGATAAATATAGACACGACAAACAAGCCTAAATCTTTTAGCAAAAACTGGCCAGGAACCACAGAGATCGCAGGAAACCCAAGAGATGCCTCAAAAACACCGGGTGTAGTCAGCATGAACGACAATGTCGTAAAAAAGAGTCCGGTTGAAAGTACACCGCCCAAGATTGCGAGCTTAGGGGAGAAAACTCGTGCAGCGATTAACAGGCCAACTGAAATTTCAAGCACACCCAGAAAATTTGAGAATCCTTGAATGCTGAGGAAGCTATACATCCACGAAAGCAGAGGGCTATTACTAACAAAACCATGTATACCGTTTGCTTCGTAGCTAGTGAATTTCATGCCACCAAACCACAAATATATTATCGTCATGGCAACGTAGATGCCACCTATACCAAACTTAGTGATTTTTGCACCGAGATTATTACTAAGGGTATTGGTAGTCTGGACACCATTTTCAATTTCGGGAATAGTCATCTTATATCTCCAATTATTTTTAGCCATGTGGACTCACTCTATGTAGCCCACTAAAATGATATGACTCTTGAGAAAAACTATATGTTTACTCGAGTCGAACCTAACTTAGGTAATTGCTGTAGTTGAGCACCAATGGATTAGACATCAATGCCTAGTGGTTGAACGGCCGGGAAGTCGACCTCGGTCTGTGTCACTTCGTTAACGTAGTTAGTGAAAGTGTTCAGGGCAACAGCCAACAGAATATCCACTACATGTGCATCACTGTAGCCAGCGTTCAGCACCGCTTGGACCTGGTCATTGCTGACTTGCCCGCGCTGGCGGACTACGGCGGCAGCAAAACGCACGGCTGCGTCGGCCTTAGGGTCATTTGATGCACCGCTGCGGTTGGCAGTGAGTTCAGCATCATCAAGCTTGGCCACCTTACGGCCTAGGAAGGAATGGGCAGCAAGGCAATAATCGCAGCCGTTGATCTCAGCGACGGCTAGGGCAATACGCTCAAGAGTCGCTGTACCCAAGCCGCCCTGTGCTGATGCTGCGCTCAATTGCAGGTAGCCAGACAGCGCAGCAGGGCTGTTGGCAACGACGCGGAACATGTTAGGAACGCGGCCCAGTTGTTTTTCCACAGCCTTGAGTGAGGTATGGGTAGCAGTAGGCGCGGCGTCGATTGTGGTAGGGGTGTTCAAACGTGACATAAATTTCTCCTAGTGATTTGAAAGACAGCACGCTGTATTGGCGTGGAATAAATTGTATTTAAGAAGGTTCTGCTTGATAATCCGTTGCTATCAGACAGCTCATCTTCACGTCTTGCGCAGTCGCCATTTCAGTGCCACTACACATCTTCGTTGACGTTACGCCGTCCTGATTTCTAAGGAGGTCTTCGAGACTCCAAAAACACCCTCCAGCAACGATCACATAATTTATGTTTCATAAAGCCTCGTTGGTTTTTATCTATTTACTGATGTACCTGACTTTACAGCGTGTAAAACAGGTATAACATGTTCAGTAGTTCGTATAATGTGACTTATTAGACAGTTTACGTAGGGGGTATGTATGGATGCAGACTTTGGATATCAGATTTAAAGAGTTGTGAAATTAAGGGTTCACGAAAAAAATGAATGTCTGCAAATATAGGGCAAATTAGATTGTCTATGTCCATATAAATTTCAATGCTTTACATTTTTAAATGTTCAATTGCGTTACTCAGATTCAACTTTTGGTGGCAGATTTATCTTAAACATCAGCCCAGCAATTCGCACGGTAGTACTTTGTTGACTATCCCCTGACAAAGTAACAATTTCTTGCCACAATCAGACTTGAGCACTTTACTTCGCGCCTATGTGCACTGCTTAACGCACCAAGGCTTCTGATGTTCTGATTGACACCAATTACTTCGTTTCCTGCTTGATACTTTGAGATCAACAGGATTGAATAAAGTAAAAGGGGCTATTTAAATATTGAGGGAACAAGTGGCAATAGATTTGAGCATAGAAATCGCACTGCTGTTAGAGCGCTGGCAGGGCATTGTAAACATGATGGC
>NZ_RKIX01000002.1:0-53783 GCF_003938865.1 Acinetobacter sp. FDAARGOS_515
AACAGAAGAGTGTTCATTCTTAAGATTATTATACTATAATCGTTTGATAATATAGCACAGTTATAAACACTCTCCAGATACATAAATTACCAACTAACATTCACACGTCGATTTGGAGCTAAACAGCCAACAAGACGATTATTAGCTTTGTTACCAGCACATTGTTGGTATAAATCAGTTTGGCTATTGGCTTGGATTTGAATGCGATTTACATCAATGCCTTCATTTACCAAAAGCTTCGCTACTGTATTCGCTCGCTGAGCTGAAAGTTGATGGTTGTATGAAAATTTACCCAATGGATCAGCAAACCCTGCAACTGTAATCGGACCTGTTGAATTGCTTTGCTTAATTCGCTCGGCAATTGCCGCCACAGAACTTGAACCTTGTTCGATTGCATTTGCATTTGAACGATCAAATGCAAAGAATACGCTTCCTGATCTTGCTCCAGCTAAATTCGTATCATTTGGTACTTGATTGTTTGCACCCCAAGCCATTAAACCTTCACAAGCCTCCCCTTTCCAGGATAAGCGCTCAGATAGATTTTTTTTATCAAAGTCTACGCGTAATTGGCAACGTAAATAATCTTGGCTATTTGGTTGGCGAATATCTAACACATAGTTCCACGTTTTGACAAAAAATACCCCTTCGCTAAATTGAGGATTGCCCAAAATATATCGAATTTGGTCTTTAGTTAAACCTGTATCTAAGCGTGCAACATTGTCATATTCATAACGCTGTACTTGTTTAAGGTAACTTTTTTCAACCGTAGGAAATTTAATTTCCTCTTGCTGAACAACCACTTCATCATCTGCAATTGCAGTGATTGCTATCGTAGAAACCATCCCAAATACTAATGCTTTTATCATATTTTTCATTTTTTACTCTCTTAATCTGTTGGAAGCTAGGAGAGTCAGATGACTCTCCTCGACAATGAATTAGTCGATTACACCGCTGATACCGATACGTACACTTGGATCACCTTGTGATGCTGCTGCAACACCACCTGTGATTGACCAACGTCCATTGTCAGCAGTTTTACGTAAGGTCACACCCACTGCATTTTCACCACCATGATAAGAAGCGCCTGCTGCATACGTATATTTACCTGGTACGAATGGTGCTGTCTCTAAAGCCATTGCCGCCGCAATACCCGCATTCGCACGTTTTTCTACATCATCAATACGTTGGTTTGTTGAGTAGAACGCTTGCTCTAGACGATTACTTACATTGTCAATTTTGGTATTCAATGCTTGATCTGCTTTATTTAAAGCATCTACTGCACCACCAACATTGTTGTAATCTTTACCACCTACGTTATATGTAGGATTAGTAAAGCTTTGCGTAATATTGTCATACCCAGCTCCACCACCAAGATACTCAGCAATTTTTTGGTTCGTTGTATTCAACTGTGAACCATTTACCGCATCTTTAGAATCTGCTTTGATTGCACCATCTTTAACGCCAGTTACAACACGATCACCATCTTTACCTGCAACATTTACTGTAGTACCACCAGTATCTTTACCAACTGTGATTTCACCATTTGGTGTTTGTTGTTGAACAAGACCAGATTTACCACTGTTGATATTGTCGATATTGGTTTGGATGTTAGAAATATCACTTGTGTTTTGGTTCACTTGTTGTTGAACATTCCACAACTGACCGCCATTCACAGCATCTTTAGAGCCTTGAGCAACTTCACCATCTTTTACATTACTGATGGTTGTGCCATTAGCACCACCTAATGTGATTTTGTCTTTATTTGCGTCATCGTATTTAACCGCATTATTCGCAAGCTCATTAACATTGTTATTTACATTGCTAATCGCTGTGTCTAATTGACCCTTATTCACAGCATCTGTAGCACTCGTACCTGCTGCAACATTGGTAATTTGTTTATTACCTGCATTGATTCCTTGTGTTGTTACACTCGGACCGCCTGCAATTACTAAACCAGTGTTGTTTAATACAACAGCATTATTACCAATGTTAATGCCTGAATTGTTCAGAACAGTATCACCTGCTGCAATAGAATCGACTGTTAAGTCCTTAGCAGTTGAAACTTCATAGTTATCTGAACCATCTGCATTTTTCGTCTTATTCACAACAATGTTTTCACCATTTGACACTGTTGTTTTAGACGTGGTTGCAGCATTGCCAATTGCTTGATCAAGTGCTGTTAATGCATCACCAACGTTAGTTTGAGTACCTTGAGCCACATTATAAGTTGGGCCTGTGATCGTACCATCAGCATTTACCTTTGCATTACCACCAAGGCTGTCTACAAGTGCAGTTTGTGTTTCAACCACTTGATTACCGACAGCTTTCAATTGAGCAACGTTAACTGCATCTGCATCGGCTGTACCAGCCGCAACGCCAGTAATTTGACGGTAGATACCATTTGCAGCATCACCAACTGCGACTGCACCAGTTGTAGATGTAGTGTTGCTAATTGCAGTTTTGTCAGCTGTAGTTGCTGCTGACAATGTATAACCTGCAACATCAGCACCTGTAGTCGCTGCCGAACCCGTACCTAAAACAACTGAACCAGCAACTGTTTGAGTTACATTGTTTCCAAGTACAAAGGTATCGTCTGTCAATACTTGGTTGTTGTTACCCACAGAGTAACTGTTGCTGCCATCAACAATCGTTGGGTCACCAATTGCTCCTGAATGATCCCCATTCACTTTGTTACCAGTACCGATGCTGATAGATTGAGTACCTAATGCTTCTGCACCGTTACCAATCGCAATTGACTGAGCGCCAGCAACTTTCGTGTTGTGACCTAGTGCAACAGAACTATCTGCACCCGCTTCAACGATCGCGTTGACACCAATTGCAGTTGAGTTCAATCCACCTGCACTTGAGTCATTTGTCGTACCTAAATCACCTTTAGAAGTGTCTGCATTGGTATGGAAGAATTTCACACCTTCTGTATTCATCTTCTGAACAGTCTGAGCAATCGTCAAACGATCAGTCGTTTCTTGACCTTGCTTATCATAAGTAAGGAACAAAGAGTCCTGATTTTTATTGTCTGGTTGAGTATTTACAACCTGATCAATAATGTTGACTTTATTACCATTACCATCAACAACTTCTGTAATATTGTTGCTAATTACTTGTTGTAATTGTTCTTCAGTCGCTGCACGACCTTGAGTTGCAAAGTCAGCAGCCGTTAAGTCTTTATTACTTAAGCCTTTGATAGTATTTGTCGTACTATCGATAGCAACATTTCCAACTGCTATTTGACCAGTCGTTACGCTATCCAAAGTCAAGTCTTTACTTAAAGCAAAT
Organism: Acinetobacter sp. FDAARGOS_515; assembly: GCF_003938865.1. Classification (NCBI taxonomy): domain Bacteria; kingdom Pseudomonadati; phylum Pseudomonadota; class Gammaproteobacteria; order Moraxellales; family Moraxellaceae; genus Acinetobacter; species Acinetobacter sp. FDAARGOS_515. Next base: position 3,295 of record NZ_RKIX01000002.1, read on the forward strand.
GCAACATTATTACCTGTCTTAGTTGCTGTTAAGTTGCTATCTGTTGGATCAGCTACACCGATATCTACCGTATCACCCGCTTTGATTGCACCTGCATTGGCACCATTGCTTGCCAAGTTCCAGCCTTTGTCTAATTCACTGATCGCAGCACCTACGTTGTTCACGTCTGTGCCATTCACGCTATAGGTCGGTGCTGTCACTGCGCCTGTCGTACTGTTGTATGTTGCACCACCACCTAAGTTGTTGGCTGTGCTGTTGCCCAATGCATCAGTTTTGCCATCCGCTGCTGCTGTTACTGCATCCAATTGGCCTTTGTTCACCGCTTGGTCTGCTGTGGTCGCATCTGCAACATTGCTGATGTTGGTGTTTGCTGCATCAATACCCGCTGTCGTGATGCTTGGCCCACCTGTAATCACTAAGCCACTGTTGTCGAGCTTACTGTTACCTGTGGTCACGCTGTCAAGGTCAAGGTCACGGCTTAAGCTGTATTGAATTGTGTTGCCACTCTTCGCAACTTGTAAATTCGTTTCGCCTGCTGCTGTACCGATATCTACCGTATCGCCCGCTTTGATTGCACCTGCATTGACACCATTGCTTGCCAAGTTCCAGCCTTTGTCTAATTCACTGATCGCAGCACCTACGTTGTTCACGTCTGTGCCATTCACGCTATAGGTCGGTGCTGTCACTGCGCCTGTCGTACTGTTGTATGTTGCACCACCACCTAAGTTGTTGGCTGTGCTGTTGCCCAATGCATCAGTTTTGCCATCCGCTGCTGCTGTTACTGCATCCAATTGGCCTTTGTTCACCGCTTGGTCTGCTGTGGTCGCATCTGCAACATTGCTGATGTTGGTGTTTGCTGCATCAATGCCCGCTGTCGTGATGCTTGGCCCACCTGTAATCACTAAGCCACTGTTGTCGAGCTTACTGTTACCTGTGGTCACGCTGTCAAGGTCAAGGTCACGGCTTAAGCTGTATTGAATTGTGTTGCCACTCTTCGCAACTTGTAAATTCGTTTCGCCTGCTGCTGTACCGATATCTACCGTATCGCCCGCTTTGATTGCACCTGCATTGGCACCATTGCTTGCCAAGTTCCAGCCTTTGTCTAATTCACTGATCGCAGCACCTACGTTGTTCACGTCTGTGCCATTCACGCTATAGGTCGGTGCTGTCACTGCGCCTGTCGTACTGTTGTATGTTGCACCACCACCTAAGTTGTTGGCTGTGCTGTTGCCCAATGCATCAGTTTTGCCATCCGCTGCTGCTGTTACTGCATCCAATTGGCCTTTGTTCACCGCTTGGTCTGCTGTGGTCGCATCTGCAACATTGCTGATGTTGGTGTTTGCTGCATCAATACCCGCTGTCGTGATGCTTGGCCCACCTGTAATCACTAAGCCACTGTTGTCGAGCTTACTGTTACCTGTGGTCACGCTGTCAAGGTCAAGGTCACGGCTTAAGCTGTATTGAATTGTGTTGCCACTCTTCGCAACTTGTAAATTCGTTTCGCCTGCTGCTGTACCGATATCTACCGTATCGCCCGCTTTGATTGCACCTGCATTGGCACCATTGCTTGCCAAGTTCCAGCCTTTGTCTAATTCACTGATCGCAGCACCTACGTTGTTCACGTCTGTGCCATTCACGCTATAGGTCGGTGCTGTCACTGCGCCTGTCGTACTGTTGTATGTTGCACCACCACCTAAGTTGTTGGCTGTGCTGTTGCCCAATGCATCAGTTTTGCCATCCGCTGCTGCTGTTACTGCATCCAATTGGCCTTTGTTCACCGCTTGGTCTGCTGTGGTCGCATCTGCAACATTGCTGATGTTGGTGTTTGCTGCATCAATACCCGCTGTCGTGATGCTTGGCCCACCTGTAATCACTAAGCCACTGTTGTCGAGCTTACTGTTACCTGTGGTCACGCTGTCAAGGTCAAGGTCACGGCTTAAGCTGTATTGAATTGTGTTGCCACTCTTCGCAACTTGTAAATTCGTTTCGCCTGCTGCTGTACCGATATCTACCGTATCGCCCGCTTTGATTGCACCTGCATTGGCACCATTGCTTGCCAAGTTCCAGCCTTTGTCTAATTCACTGATCGCAGCACCTACGTTGTTCACGTCTGTGCCATTCACGCTATAGGTCGGTGCTGTCACTGCGCCTGTCGTACTGTTGTATGTTGCACCACCACCTAAGTTGTTGGCTGTGCTGTTGCCCAATGCATCAGTTTTGCCATCCGCTGCTGCTGTTACTGCATCCAATTGGCCTTTGTTCACCGCTTGGTCTGCTGTGGTCGCATCTGCAACATTGCTGATGTTGGTGTTTGCTGCATCAATACCCGCTGTCGTGATGCTTGGCCCACCTGTAATCACTAAGCCACTGTTGTCGAGCTTACTGTTACCTGTGGTCACGCTGTCAAGGTCAAGGTCACGGCTTAAGCTGTATTGAATTGTGTTGCCACTCTTCGCAACTTGTAAATTCGTTTCGCCTGCTGCTGTACCGATATCTACCGTATCGCCCGCTTTGATTGCACCTGCATTGGCACCATTGCTTGCCAAGTTCCAGCCTTTGTCTAATTCACTGATCGCAGCACCTACGTTGTTCACGTCTGTGCCATTCACGCTATAGGTCGGTGCTGTCACTGCGCCTGTCGTACTGTTGTATGTTGCACCACCACCTAAGTTGTTGGCTGTGCTGTTGCCCAATGCATCAGTTTTGCCATCCGCTGCTGCTGTTACTGCATCCAATTGGCCTTTGTTCACCGCTTGGTCTGCTGTGGTCGCATCTGCAACATTGCTGATGTTGGTGTTTGCTGCATCAATACCCGCTGTCGTGATGCTTGGCCCACCTGTAATCACTAAGCCACTGTTGTCGAGCTTACTGTTACCTGTGGTCACGCTGTCAAGGTCAAGGTCACGGCTTAAGCTGTATTGAATTGTGTTGCCACTCTTCGCAACTTGTAAATTCGTTTCGCCTGCTGCTGTACCGATATCTACCGTATCGCCCGCTTTGATTGCACCTGCATTGGCACCATTGCTTGCCAAGTTCCAGCCTTTGTCTAATTCACTGATCGCAGCACCTACGTTGTTCACGTCTGTGCCATTCACGCTATAGGTCGGTGCTGTCACTGCGCCTGTCGTACTGTTGTATGTTGCACCACCACCTAAGTTGTTGGCTGTGCTGTTGCCCAATGCATCAGTTTTGCCATCCGCTGCTGCTGTTACTGCATCCAATTGGCCTTTGTTCACCGCTTGGTCTGCTGTGGTCGCATCTGCAACATTGCTGATGTTGGTGTTTGCTGCATCAATACCCGCTGTCGTGATGCTTGGCCCACCTGTAATCACTAAGCCACTGTTGTCGAGCTTACTGTTACCTGTGGTCACGCTGTCAAGGTCAAGGTCACGGCTTAAGCTGTATTGAATTGTGTTGCCACTCTTCGCAACTTGTAAATTCGTTTCGCCTGCTGCTGTACCGATATCTACCGTATCGCCCGCTTTGATTGCACCTGCATTGGCACCATTGCTTGCCAAGTTCCAGCCTTTGTCTAATTCACTGATCGCAGCACCTACGTTGTTCACGTCTGTGCCATTCACGCTATAGGTCGGTGCTGTCACTGCGCCTGTCGTACTGTTGTATGTTGCACCACCACCTAAGTTGTTGGCTGTGCTGTTGCCCAATGCATCAGTTTTGCCATCCGCTGCTGCTGTTACTGCATCCAATTGGCCTTTGTTCACCGCTTGGTCTGCTGTGGTCGCATCTGCAACATTGCTGATGTTGGTGTTTGCTGCATCAATACCCGCTGTCGTGATGCTTGGCCCACCTGTAATCACTAAGCCACTGTTGTCGAGCTTACTGTTACCTGTGGTCACGCTGTCAAGGTCAAGGTCACGGCTTAAGCTGTATTGAATTGTGTTGCCACTCTTCGCAACTTGTAAATTCGTTTCGCCTGCTGCTGTACCGATATCTACCGTATCGCCCGCTTTGATTGCACCTGCATTGGCACCATTGCTTGCCAAGTTCCAGCCTTTGTCTAATTCACTGATCGCAGCACCTACGTTGTTCACGTCTGTGCCATTCACGCTATAGGTCGGTGCTGTCACTGCGCCTGTCGTACTGTTGTATGTTGCACCACCACCTAAGTTGTTGGCTGTGCTGTTGCCCAATGCATCAGTTTTGCCATCCGCTGCTGCTGTTACTGCATCCAATTGGCCTTTGTTCACCGCTTGGTCTGCTGTGGTCGCATCTGCAACATTGCTGATGTTGGTGTTTGCTGCATCAATACCCGCTGTCGTGATGCTTGGCCCACCTGTAATCACTAAGCCACTGTTGTCGAGCTTACTGTTACCTGTGGTCACGCTGTCAAGGTCAAGGTCACGGCTTAAGCTGTATTGAATTGTGTTGCCACTCTTCGCAACTTGTAAATTCGTTTCGCCTGCTGCTGTACCGATATCTACCGTATCGCCCGCTTTGATTGCACCTGCATTGGCACCATTGCTTGCCAAGTTCCAGCCTTTGTCTAATTCACTGATCGCAGCACCTACGTTGTTCACGTCTGTGCCATTCACGCTATAGGTCGGTGCTGTCACTGCGCCTGTCGTACTGTTGTATGTTGCACCACCACCTAAGTTGTTGGCTGTGCTGTTGCCCAATGCATCAGTTTTGCCATCCGCTGCTGCTGTTACTGCATCCAATTGGCCTTTGTTCACCGCTTGGTCTGCTGTGGTCGCATCTGCAACATTGCTGATGTTGGTGTTTGCTGCATCAATACCCGCTGTCGTGATGCTTGGCCCACCTGTAATCACTAAGCCACTGTTGTCGAGCTTACTGTTACCTGTGGTCACGCTGTCAAGGTCAAGGTCACGGCTTAAGCTGTATTGAATTGTGTTGCCACTCTTCGCAACTTGTAAATTCGTTTCGCCTGCTGCTGTACCGATATCTACCGTATCGCCCGCTTTGATTGCACCTGCATTGACACCATTGCTTGCCAAGTTCCAGCCTTTGTCTAATTCACTGATCGCAGCACCTACGTTGTTCACGTCTGTGCCATTCACGCTATAGGTCGGTGCTGTCACTGCGCCTGTCGTACTGTTGTATGTTGCACCACCACCTAAGTTGTTGGCTGTGCTGTTGCCCAATGCATCAGTTTTGCCATCCGCTGCTGCTGTTACTGCATCCAATTGGCCTTTGTTCACCGCTTGGTCTGCTGTGGTCGCATCTGCAACATTGCTGATGTTGGTGTTTGCTGCATCAATACCCGCTGTCGTGATGCTTGGCCCACCTGTAATCACTAAGCCACTGTTGTCGAGCTTACTGTTACCTGTGGTCACGCTGTCAAGGTCAAGGTCACGGCTTAAGCTGTATTGAATTGTGTTGCCACTCTTCGCAACTTGTAAATTCGTTTCGCCTGCTGCTGTACCGATATCTACCGTATCGCCCGCTTTGATTGCACCTGCATTGGCACCATTGCTTGCCAAGTTCCAGCCTTTGTCTAATTCACTGATCGCAGCACCTACGTTGTTCACGTCTGTGCCATTCACGCTATAGGTCGGTGCTGTCACTGCGCCTGTCGTACTGTTGTATGTTGCACCACCACCTAAGTTGTTGGCTGTGCTGTTGCCCAATGCATCAGTTTTGCCATCCGCTGCTGCTGTTACTGCATCCAATTGGCCTTTGTTCACCGCTTGGTCTGCTGTGGTCGCATCTGCAACATTGCTGATGTTGGTGTTTGCTGCATCAATACCCGCTGTCGTGATGCTTGGCCCACCTGTAATCACTAAGCCACTGTTGTCGAGCTTACTGTTACCTGTGGTCACGCTGTCAAGGTCAAGGTCACGGCTTAAGCTGTATTGAATTGTGTTGCCACTCTTCGCAACTTGTAAATTCGTTTCGCCTGCTGCTGTACCGATATCTACCGTATCGCCCGCTTTGATTGCACCTGCATTGACACCATTGCTTGCCAAGTTCCAGCCTTTGTCTAATTCACTGATCGCAGCACCTACGTTGTTCACGTCTGTGCCATTCACGCTATAGGTCGGTGCTGTCACTGCGCCTGTCGTACTGTTGTATGTTGCACCACCACCTAAGTTGTTGGCTGTGCTGTTGCCCAATGCATCAGTTTTGCCATCCGCTGCTGCTGTTACTGCATCCAATTGGCCTTTGTTCACCGCTTGGTCTGCTGTGGTGGCATCCGCAACATTGCTGATGTTGGTGTTCGCGGCATTAATACCTGTAGTCGTGATGCTTGGGCCACCTGTAATCACTAAGCCACTGTTGTCGAGCTTACTGTTACCTGTGGTCACGCTGTCGACACTAATATCCGATGCTAAACTTAATTGCACACCACCTGCAGTAGTAACACTGTTGATATTACTATCACCTTTAACATTGATAGTTTCTCCCAACGCATAGTTATTTGAGGTACTACCATCACCAAAATTAATGCCTTTTTGTGCTTCTGCTAGTGCTGAATTCGCTGTAGTTTGCGCAGTCGTTACGTTATTATTCGTAGTAGTTAACTGACCAAAGTTAACCGCATCACCTGATGCTGTACCTGCTGCAACATTTGTGATCTTTTGATTATTTAGGTTTGCACCGCCATTTAAATTACTTACACCCGTAACACTCAATGTGCCACCAGTTGCAAGATTTCCTGCTGTGACTGTTCCTGTAAATGTTGGTGCATCAACTACGTTATATTTATAAGTATTTGTTGCTGCATCATAAGTTACAGTGGTATTAGTACCATCCGCTAAAGTAACTGTTTCACCTAAGCTAACTTTATCTGTAGCACCTGCATTTGCTCTAAAATTCAAACCTTTTTGTGCTTCTGTTAATGCTGAATTCGCAGTAGTTTGAGCTGCATTTGCCGATGTCTGTGCCGCATTTGCTGCATTTTGCGCAGTCGTTACATTGTTATTCGTGGTAGTTAACTGACCAAAGTTAACCGCATCACCTGATGCTGTACCTGCTGCAACATTTGTGATCTTTTGATTATTTAGGTTTGCACCACCATTTAGATTACTTACTCCCGTTACACTTAATGTGCCACCAGTTGCAAGATTTCCTGCTGTGACTGTTCCTGTAAATGTTGGTGCATCTACTACGCTATATTTATACGTATTCGTAGCAGCATCATAAGTTACAGTGGTATTGGTACCATCCGCTAAAGTAACTGTTTCACCTAAACTAACTTTATCTGTAGCACCTGCATTTGCTCTAAAATTCAAACCTTTTTGTGCTTCTGTTAATGCTGAATTCGCAGTAGTTTGAGCTGCATTTGCCGATGTCTGTGCCGCATTTGCTGCATTTTGCGCAGTCGTTACATTGTTATTCGTGGTAGTTAACTGACCAAAGTTAACCGCATCACCTGATGCTGTACCTGCTGCAACATTTGTGATCTTTTGATTATTTAGATTTGCACCGCCATTTAAATTACTTACACCCGTAACACTCAATGTGCCACCAGTTGCAAGATTTCCAGCTGTAACTGTACCTGTAAATACTGGTGCATCAGCCATTTGAATACTAACAGTATTTCCACTTACTGACGTTTTTAAATTATTTCCAGAATAAGTTCCAGCTGTTGAACCTGTTCCAGTAATATTTAATGTTGACCCTAGTTTATTAGTTGAACTGCCTGTATTAGCATTAAATGTTATTGCTTTATTTACCGCTGTATCTAAACCAGAAAGTGCAGCACCAACATTATTTACATTACCAGTTTTTGTTCCTGCATTTGGATCTGTAGTGACATTATAGGTTGGTGCTGTATAGGCATTTGTGACTGGATCATACGTTGCCCCACCACCCAAAGCTGTTGCTAATCGGCTATGTGCGTCATCATAAGCCTTATCCAATTGCGCTACATTCACTGCATCAGTAAGTGCAGCACCATCAGCGACATTCTGAATGCGTCGAGTTGTACCAGTTGTGCCAACTGAAACTACGCCATTCGTAGCAGATGGTGCAACATTCGTTAGAAAAGAATTACCCGACTGTGCAGTTGTAGTCGAACCAGCACCTAATGCAACGGAATTACTTACATTAGAAGTCGCATCTTTACCTATAGCAACACTATTCGTTGCTGTTCCTAATACACTGGCAGTATTACCAATCGCGATACCATTTGTTGCTCCAACCTCCACAGTTGCAACGTTACCAACAGCAATACCATAATCAGCTTTGGAATAAGTTTGTCGGCCAATAGCCACCGCTGTGTTACCTGATGCATCATTTGCAGTACCAACTGATACAGCTGATACACCACTCGCAGCATTACCAATGCCTAGACTAACTGCATATCCACCTGTTGTTCTATTTCCTTGTCCAATAGCAACCCCATGAAATGCAGAATCGACCTGATTACCATTACCAATTGCGACACCGCCACCTGCACCAGTAGTATTTTGAGTACCGATGGCAACTGAAGCACTTGAATATCCAGTTTGCCCAGTAGGGTAATTGACAAGACTCGCCCCAGTCCGTCTATCTGCTATTTGTTGGTTAGTCGTATTAGTTGCGCTAATTGTATTTTGTTTACCAATAGCAACCGAATCAGGTGCACTATCTATTGTCGTTCCACATCCAATTGCCGTGCTATTAGTCGAAGTTCCGCTGATTGTTGCTGTACTTAAAGTACCACACTGTGCATTACTTGGAGAAATAGCAGTGCTATTGTTCTGACTGCTAGTACCACCATTAACCCCAGTTTCAGCAAAAACAAAAGATGGTATAAGAATTGTAATAATGGCAAAAGACAAAGGTTTTAAAAAAAATAATTTGTCCTGTAGTTTGTTAGTAATTGAATTATCGTTGTTATGCTGTTCCTCGTTTAAACAAGAACTTTTTGTTTTCCCTTTGGCTAACTCAGAAACCGCTACCCAAATACCGAGAGATGCATTCCAAACAACTTTATAAACTTTATTCATAATAATTTCCAAATGCAGAAAAGAAGTTAGAACTTGTAGCCTTATGTATACAAGTCGGTTTACCAAGTAAAAAAATGTAATTTATTAGACCTCTTGCGAAAGTATCGTTTTACCTAATTTTTGAATTGGCTAAAACCTTATAAAATGTAGCTTTGGGCTGTTTAAATTTTGACTAACGCAAGAAGTTTATTATAGAGTAAAATAAAGTTTTTCTTGTGAGAAGTAAATCACACTTTGACCCGGCTTTGTTGCACAAAGGCTTGAAATGCACAGCTGCCCCTAAGTGATCCAAATTTAAGTGGCAACTTGGGTATGAGGTTGACCTAATTCTGTAAATTTCTTTAAGACTGCCACACGTGCATGAATCTCGTTGACTTGATTGTTAAATTTTTAGCGCTGAGTTTCTCCCCTAATAATTTGATGCAATGCATCTTGGTTTCCACCAAACTTCGCCGATGATAGCCTGACCATTTTTTCCATAGTGTTCTGCCTAAACGTTTAACTGTTCGAAGTAATTCATTTCGCTCCTGAGAATGTGATTTTGTATCTTTCCAAGGTCTTGCATTTTTTCTAGGAGGAATCACTGCATGTGCTTGTCGATCTGCAATGACTTGACGGCATCTTTTTGTGTCATAAGCTCCATCGGTATAAACAGAGTCTATTTGCTCATCCAATGGAATCTGATCAAGTAAATCACTAAGTACTTGTGAATCGCTGACATTATTTGTGGTGAGTTGTACTGCACGTATTTGAAGGGTTTCAGCATCTATAGCAATATGAAGCTTATGCCATTGGCGACGATATTCAGGCTGATGTTTCTTGCGTTTCCATTCGCCTTCGCCTAAAAACTTTAAGCTAGTTGAGTCGACCAATAGATGTAGTCCCTCATGACTTTTTTGATAGCTTATCGCAATATCAATATGCTTTTGTCGTCTACAGAGGGTGGAGTAATCCGGTCAGTGGAATAACTGAAAACAATTAATGGGTATATAAGGCTGCTGGAACAGGTAACAGCCGCGGTGACTTTGGTGGTGGTGTCTCTTTTGGTTTCCAATGGAAATAAGAGATTGGATCTTATAGTAGTTTAATATTTATAAAACTACTGAAACTCATTTTTACAAAGTGATGATTTTCATCAGCACCATTAAAATTGGACTTTCTTAAGTCCAACTTTAATGGTGCTTTTTTAATCAAAAAGGTTAATGGAATACTGCGTTATAAAAACTTAAATAAGGATTTATATTTTATAACTTTTTGAAAAGCAAAAGCTCCAAAGTTCGCACCCATTCGGGATGCTCTGTACCTACCGTTTAAAATCGAAAGGGAGCTTGTAATCAGAGAAAAGGCAGGGGCGAAATTTTAATGCCAGGTGGTCGCTCGTAGACACTCGCCGGCTCTTACTGGAATGATTAAAATATCTAATCAAAACCGTGGAACATTGATTAAAGAATATTCGTGGAACATGAAAAATCATAAAAAAAGCCCAAACGGGCTCGATTGGGCTATAAACTAGAAACTACAGCATTGATTTCTAATGAAAATTATAACACGTTTCGTATAAGGTGTATTATGTTAATTTTAGATAATTTAAATAAAGGCTAGAGACGACTAACATCTAATCCTGCTGCGATTAATCTTGTTGCTATCTTTTTCATCTTATTAAATTCAGCAAAATAGCTATCCTTAATTTGGACGGCCTCACAAAATTCTTTTCCTGTGACATCAGCCAAACTATCTGCATATTTAATAACTTGGATATGTAATTCCTGTGTCCAAGAACTTTCATCTGCATTTGCTAAAGCTTCACGGATAGCGTCAAAAATTTGATTATTCATCTTGATTCCTTCTAGATTTATTTACTTTAAAATGAAATTTGGATTGTTACTTTATCTGGGCTTACATTGGCAGCCTCTGAAATTTTCTGCCTGGCTTCCTCTATTAATTCAGGCAAGTTTACAGATGTAATTGTCTTTGGCTCATTTAAATTAATACGTTGTGTTTGATCTACGGTAATCCAGTCCAATTCATCTAAGTTCAAATGCAACATTTCAAATAACTCATTAGTATCCTTATATGCTACGGGATATTGTTGGGCTTGATTTGATTCGCCTTGCGTCAACCGCTTCCATGCTTCTTTAAATACAACATCATTCGGTAAAAATGCATATTCAGAAACTTGTATAAATTTTCGATCATCTTCAACAATTTCAATATTCCGAACCTTACCAATATAAAAAGCTTGTCCATGATCAATTTCAGGATCGTGCTCATGTAGCTTATTCGTATTCTGAGTACATATTAAATATTCTGCTTGTTCTAATTTACTTAGTACAGCTCGCCAAGCTCTACTTCCACCATTCTTCACTAAAGAATCTTTCGACTCAGATGTAAAGACAATTACAGATTGATGTTCAATTTTTTGGTTATTCATGACGTATATCCTATAAATATTGGTTTTAAAATTTGTATATCGAGTCTCAATAAGCCAAATATACATATATACAAAACGAATATCAATACATACGCAGAGAATATTTTTAAAATTTACAAAAATTCCGAAATATACATAGAGAATATTTTTCATTATCTGAATATACATTCTATTTAACATAATGGCGGTTATGCGAAATCATTTATAAAAAGTTATTGTTTTTCAAATATTTAAAAAATTATTCATGACTAAAAAATAGGTAAAAAGCCGACTCGGAAACAAGTCGGCTGCTTTTTAAGCACTTTTGTCACTTTTAGCCAATAAAATTGGTTAAAAAATACTCAAAATTTCAATTTTTCCTGATTTCTAAAGGCCTTCATTTCTGAAATTATCCCCATTTCCTGCGGACAAATATCGGGATAAATCCCTGATAAAATCATGTACGTTTTGGCGTACAGCCATTCAAGAAAATTGCCAATAGCCATACTCAGCTAAATTTCCTATGATGAGTTCATCGAGAACAGGATGTTCCACATAACAACAATAAGATCAGCGACAGGACGCGAGGGATGACAGGAGTTGACCCTAGTACCAAATACGAAAAACCCCGACAGGATGTCGGGGTTTTTTATTTTGTATAATATGACGCTATTTATAACTGAGTTAAATGTAAACTCGTATTCGTCATAAAATTTATCATTGATTAACCTCAGGAAAATAAACATGGCTTTAAGCCAATTCGATATTATTAAATCTCTCGGTGAATCTATTGCCTGGTTTGAAAAAGAACTTTCTTGGGGGATGCCTATTGCTGAATTAAGACATTTAACTGGCAGAATTGGTGAACTTTATGTAGCTATGATGACTCTGGGGCAATTAGCTGATTCGGTCAATCAGAAAGGATATGATGTAGTTTCAGCTAGTGGACAAAGAATATCTGTAAAGACTGTTACTACAGCTAGTCATGTAGATTTCAATCTTAAAACGATTGGATTAGTTGATAGAGTTATTGTTTTAAGAATTAATCCTTCAGATCTATGCATTGAAGTCGTCTATGACTTAGATATGGAACAATTTCAAATTAAATCACGAGAGTATGGCGGTAAATATATTTTAGGTATTACTAACAGAAATTTTTTAGATAACTCAGCCTTAGATATAGGTTTTAACGTTCCAATAGACATCGAAATTCAACCTAAAGAAGAAACCAATAACAATCATAAGTTATTAATTATAAATACTATTAATCATGATGGGTATGAAATAAAACAATATGAAAATGCTAGGATAGAAGTCTATAAAGATGGTGAAAAACAACCTTCAGCTAAAGAAATTTTGAGAAAAATAGCTTTTTCATTGAATGTTCCTATCGATAACTCTGCAGGTAATCCAAAAAATACACAACAATTAGGAGATCATGTGATTAAAGCTATAAAGCATTTGGCTTTTTAGTGTGTTATTCCTAAGTAGAAATGTCCTACCTAATAACCAAATAGAAATGTCCTATATGGACATTTCCAAGTCAAGCACAGGATTTAGATTTCGTTCTTGAATTGCTGTTTTCTGTGCACGTCTGCTTGGCATCTTTTGAGAACGATTACGTTTGTTTTGCTGTTCCAGTTCTTCATGCTGTTGTTGGATATGATTCAGAACAGCACCCAACCGTTTATTCTCAACAATCTCTCGCTGATTCAGCTGACTTAATTTATCGAAGAGGCTGTAATTGATCTTTCGGCTATTATGCATGATGGCTACAGTACCATCCGGGTATTCAAGGAACTCAAGATACTTACCGATCAACCTTTGATTTTCTTCGGTGTTTTCCAGGAGATATACGCATTTATCATAAGTAATCGTCAGACTATTCGTGACTCTGCGGGGTTCACGCCAAGTAAAAATATCATCTAATTCTTCGGCTGTTTCAGTGATAGACCGATGTAGATTCTTAGGATTAAAAGCCATCTTGGCGAACTTCTGATTGAACTCCTCAATGAAGCAGGGTAGCCAGACATTAGCTTGCTCAATCGAACAGATGCCTTTCAGGCGCATCTCCTTGATCAGACGGTCCTGAAGGGTTCTGTTGGCCCGTTCCACACGGCCTTTGGCCTGCGGTGAATTAGCGAAGATGATATCGATATTCAGGGTGCTGAGTACACGTCCAAACTGGGTAATCTTGGTGTCTTTCTTGCTGCTTTGATTCACTCTAAAGACTGAATGTTTGTCGCTGTAAAACGCTAAAGGCTTACCGTGCTGTTCGACATATAAGCGTGTTGAAATCATATAGTCAAAGGTTGATTCTGACTCACAGAAGCGTAAATGCTGCAATTTTCCTGTAGCATCATCGATAAACACCAGCAGACAGCATTTAGCAGCGCGTCCTTCAAACCAGTCATGGTGTGAGCCATCAATTTGGATCAGTTCACCAAAGCAATCCCGGTTGTAACGAGGCTGATACGGTCGTTTCAGGCGCTTGGATCTAGGCATCCATAAGTCAGCTGCAATCATCCAAGAACGCAGGGTTTCTACTGAAAGATCGAATCCATGTACGGTGGTAAGCTTTTCATGCGCTAAAGTGGGTCCGAAACCATGCAGTTGGTCAGAAACAATATTGAGGCACTTGAGTCTGAGTTCTTCAGGAAGTTTAGAATTGCTGATTTGGCCACGACCGGCATGGGCTAATGCAGATGGACCTTGAGCTTTGTATTTCTGCAGTAAGCGTCTGATCTGACGTTCTGAAATATGAAGTAGCTGAGCAGCCTGGGATTGAGTTATGCGTTGATCGCAGATTTCCTGCAAGACCGACAATCGTTTAAGTTCTTTATCCGACATAGACACCAACATATCAAACCGTCCGCTAAGGAAATTGCAGAAGTGCATATTCTAAAAGCGGACATTTTTACTTTGGAGAAACCGGACATTTCTATTTTGGAGTTACATTAGTGATTTCGTATAACCGCCATTATGTTAAATAGAAAAATGTTACAGAATAAATTCTAAAAAAATTTATACTTTTATAAATCAATATTTGAGACATGAAAGATGAAAAAATCTATACATATTGGCCTTTTATCAATACTTCTATCATTCAGTTCGGTATCTACTTTTGCTAAAACTGCTGAGCAATCTATAACGTTTACAAAGGGTACAAATCAAAAAACTCAAAAAGGAAAATTTGAGGGATATGATGATGTTCAATATAAAATTTACGCAAAAAAAGGGCAAGTTCTTAAATTTAAGGTAACGAGCAATAATAATTTAGCCAATATCAATATTTTTTCTCCTGGTAAAAAACCAGGGAAAGATGAAGCAATCTTTATTGGTTCTACTGAAGGGCAAGTTGGAGAGATTGTTTTACCTTCAAATGGTGAATACACCATACAACTCTATCAAATGAGAAATAGTGCTCGCCGAAATAAGACTGTAAATTTTCAGCTTTATGTTCAAATATTCGATCAAAATACTAGCAAAGGCACTAAAAATTTTGATGCTACAGGAGAGTTACCCTGTTCTTTAAGCTTAGGACAGCCTACTAGACAATGTCAGTTTGGAGTCGTCCGTCAAGGAAATGGAACAGCTTTAGTCACGATATTCTCTAAAGAAAATAAAGAATATATTTTGAAATTTGAAAATGGGAAATTGACTTCTCCGGCTGGGAAAACACAGAAAAGAGCAGATCTATCATTAGTTGAATTAGATACACATGAACGTTTTGAGATACTAGATGCAGTTATTTATGGCGGGTAAGTATCTCTGAATCAATAACTTTTGAATCTATGTTTCTAGCCAGTACTTCTGATCTAAAGCGAAAACGAGGATTTATGATCCTCGTTTTCGTATAACCGCCATTATGTTAAGTGGGGATATTTTTTTACTAATTTCATTTACTTTAGCTCTTTATTTCTTAACTTCAAAACAACGTATCTCTGCCAAAAAAGTAGCATTCCTGCAAAAATACATATGTAAGTTTTATTCTCAATAGAAAGAGCGATCCCTGTAAAAATTAAAGCAAATAAAAAAGAGAGGATTAAATTAGTCTTCTGACTTAATGAAGAACCAATTGCTAATTCAAGACTAAGGAGTTTGTTTAATATTTTCATAAAAAAATTATAAGTAAGAATAATTATCAATAATACCAAATAATATCTATTTAAGATTTCCTAAAATTAACATAATACACCTTATACGAAATGTGTTTGTAACTCCAAAATAGAAATGTCCGGTTTCTCCAAAGTAAAAATGTCCGCTTTTAGAATATGCACTTCTGCAATTTCCTTAGCGGACGGTTTGATATGTTGGTGTCTATGTCGGATAAAGAACTTAAACGATTGTCGGTCTTGCAGGAAATCTGCGATCAACGCATAACTCAATCCCAGGCTGCTCAGCTACTTCATATTTCAGAACGTCAGATCAGACGCTTACTGCAGAAATACAAAGCTCAAGGTCCATCTGCATTAGCCCATGCCGGTCGTGGCCAAATCAGCAATTCTAAACTTCCTGAAGAACTCAGACTCAAGTGCCTCAATATTGTTTCTGACCAACTGCATGGTTTCGGACCCACTTTAGCGCATGAAAAGCTTACCACCGTACATGGATTCGATCTTTCAGTAGAAACCCTGCGTTCTTGGATGATTGCAGCTGACTTATGGATGCCTAGATCCAAGCGCCTGAAACGACCGTATCAGCCTCGTTACAACCGGGATTGCTTTGGTGAACTGATCCAAATTGATGGCTCACACCATGACTGGTTTGAAGGACGCGCTGCTAAATGCTGTCTGCTGGTGTTTATCGATGATGCTACAGGAAAATTGCAGCATTTACGCTTCTGTGAGTCAGAATCAACCTTTGACTATATGATTTCAACACGCTTATATGTCGAACAGCACGGTAAGCCTTTAGCGTTTTACAGCGACAAACATTCAGTCTTTAGAGTGAATCAAAGCAGCAAGAAAGACACCAAGATTACCCAGTTTGGACGTGTACTCAGCACCCTGAATATCGATATCATCTTCGCTAATTCACCGCAGGCCAAAGGCCGTGTGGAACGGGCCAACAGAACCCTTCAGGACCGTCTGATCAAGGAGATGCGCCTGAAAGGCATCTGTTCGATTGAGCAAGCTAATGTCTGGCTACCCTGCTTCATTGAGGAGTTCAATCAGAAGTTCGCCAAGATGGCTTTTAATCCTAAGAATCTACATCGGTCTATCACTGAAACAGCCGAAGAATTAGATGATATTTTTACTTGGCGTGAACCCCGCAGAGTCACGAATAGTCTGACGATTACTTATGATAAATGCGTATATCTCCTGGAAAACACCGAAGAAAATCAAAGGTTGATCGGTAAGTATCTTGAGTTCCTTGAATACCCGGATGGTACTGTAGCCATCATGCATAATAGCCGAAAGATCAATTACAGCCTCTTCGATAAATTAAGTCAGCTGAATCAGCGAGAGATTGTTGAGAATAAACGGTTGGGTGCTGTTCTGAATCATATCCAACAACAGCATGAAGAACTGGAACAGCAAAACAAACGTAATCGTTCTCAAAAGATGCCAAGCAGACGTGCACAGAAAACAGCAATTCAAGAACGAAATCTAAATCCTGTGCTTGACTTGGAAATGTCCATATAGGACATTTCTATTTGGTTATTAGGTAGGACATTTCTACTTAGGAATAACAGTGTTTGTTATAATTTTCCTTAGAAATCAATGCTGTAGTTTCTAGTTTATAGCCCAATCACACCCGATTGGGCTTTTTTTATGATTTTTCATGTTTCACGATCAAAAAACAATCAATGTTCCACGGTTTTGTTTAGCTTTGGCGAATAATCAATGGATGCCATTGAAGCCTTTTAGGTCTTCCGTTTTCTCAAAAATGAAGTCTCTACGATCCAGGATTAGGCAGTTTTTATTGTGTCGTCTAATTGATCGTGTTGCCTTACTGATGTCGTGACAATCCCAAAATCGGTCTGTTCCTGTGATTGCCGCTATGGGGTGTGCATCTTGTGCAATATAAATCAGGGCAACTACTATTTGTCTGCCGTTTTCATAGCGTTTCCTGGCGAATACAACATGATGTGCAATCTTAAGAAATTGGACTGTAGATTTATTTAAGCGTTCTTGAACAGACATAACTTATCTCCAAAAGCATAAGTTATTATATCAACTAATTTGCAACTAATTGTTGTTTTATATTAGCCATAAGGTTTAAAAAAAGGCACTGTTGCAAATAACCACGAATGGTAAGCTGAAGACTGTTTTAGCTAAAGGTGCAGCATATGAATCCTTTCCATGGTCGGCATTTTCAGGGCGAAATCATTCTTTGGGCTGTGCGCTGGTATTGTAAATATGGCATTAACTATCGTGAACTGCAGGAAATGCTGGCCGAACGGGGTGTGAATGTTGATCACACGACTATTTACCGTTGGGTTCAACGTTATGCTCCTGAAATAGAAAAACGTTTACGCTGGTATTGGGGTAATCCTACAGATCTGAGCTCGTGGCATATTGATGAAACCTATGTAAAAGTGAATGGACGATGGTCTTATCTGTATCGTGCAGTCGATCAACGTGGCGATACCATTGATTTTTATCTTTCTTCTAGACGTAATACCAAATCAGCATATTGTTTTCTTGGAAAAATTTTAAATAATGTGAAGAAGTGGCAAATTCCACAAGTGATCAACACGGATAAAGCACCCACATATGGACGTGCTTTATCACGGTTAAAACGGGAAGGTAACTGTCCACCAGACCTTGAGCACAGGCAGATTAAGTATAAAAATAACGTGATTGAATGTGATCATGGCAAGCTAAAGCGGATCATCAGGGCCACATTAGGATTCAAATCTATGAAGACGGCTTATGCCACAATTAAAGGTATTGAAGTCATGCGTGCACTACGTAAAGGACAAGCATCGTCATTTTATTATGGTCAGCCTCAGGGTGAAGTGTGTCTAATCAACAGGGTTTTCGGTCTCTAAGTACTTTTTAAAGGGAACATCATCGACTCAAATCTCTATTTGCAACAGTGCCACTCAAAAAGAGTCCGATGGATACAGTGTTGGCAGGCAAAGGCGAACCTGTCGCAATCCTCAATCGTAATACACCAGCGTTTTACTGTGTTCCAGCTGATCTGTATGAAACGATGATGGAACAACTAGAAGACCTAGAACTGAATAAGATTGCAGATGCTCGTTGAACCGTACCGGGTTTGTCGGAGGGTCAATATTCTGAGAGACTATTCCGATGAAAAAACCAAACTATACCCCCGAAATTAGAGAAAGAGCGGTTCAATTACTAATTGAATCTGAAAAAGATTATCCTTCTACTTGGGCAGCAATCACAGCTATTGCACCTAAGATTGGTTGTACTCCTGAAACATTGCGTGTTTGGTATTTAAAGCATATGGATCAACTAAATCCTGCCAAAGTACAACAGATATCTGACCAAGAAAAAATGAAGCAAATGGAACGTGAAATTAAAGAATTAAAACGTGCCAATGAAATTCTACGTAAAGCAGCCGCTTTTTTCGCCCAGGCGGAGCTCGACCGCCCACACAAATAATGGTGGATTTTATCCATAACAATAAAGATCGATATGGTGTTGAAGCGATTTGTAGAATTTTACCGATTGCAGCTTCGACCTATTATCGGGCTTTAGATCTCGTTGATAACCCAGAACATCGAGCGAAACGTGCTCAGCATGATTTACATCATGCAGAACAAATCAAACGTATTTGGAAAGAAAGTTCAGGTCGATATGGTGTACGTAAAGTCTGGCAAAAATTGAAACGTGAAGGCTATGTTATTGCACGTTGTACAGTTGCTCGATTGATGCAGAAGCTAGATATACAAGGTGTTTGGCGTGGTAAGAACAAACAAACTACCCGCAGCCGAGATGATCAAAAACGAGCAGATGATTTAGTGAAACGGAATTTTAGTGCTGATCGACCTGACCAATTATGGGTCAGTGACTTTACGTATATTCAAACCAATTCTGGCTGGGTCTACACTGCATTTATTATTGATGTGTTCTCGCGAGCAATTGTTGGATGGAAAGTATCTACACGGATGAATACAGATATGGTGCTCGATGCATTGGAGCAAGCATTGCACGATCGAGGCATGCCAAAGAATGTAATTCATCATTCCGATAGAGGTGTTCAATATCTTTCTATTCGCTATACCAATCGTTTAGAAGCAGCAAATTTACGAGCATCAGTCGGTACGACAGGTGATTCATACGATAATGCTTTGGCTGAAACGGTGAATGGCTTATACAAAACAGAGGTGATTGAATATTTAAAAGCAGATTGGCAAGGTTTAGCGGATGTACAACTTGCGACATTAAATTGGGTAGATTGGTTCAACAAAAAGCGTGTACACAGTGCACTGGGTTATGTATCGCCTTTTGAGTTTGAAGCAATGTACTATGATAAGATTAATCCGTTAGGTCAGGTGGCCTAACTTAAATAAAAAAGTCTCCGACAAACCCGGTACGGTTCACGTGCGAATCAGAAACGCATTCGAGTAAATATTGATGACCTATAAGTTAGACTTTTTAGAAGAAGCATTAGCAGAATGGAATAAGCTAAATCCAAGTATTAAGCAGCCATTGAAGAAGCAGTTGATCAAGGTTTTGTAGAATCCTCGCATTCCCAAAAACAAGTTGTCAGGATATCCTAACCGCTACAAGATTAAACTTCGTTGTATTGGTTATCGTCTGGTTTATGAAGTCGTTGATGATGAGGTAGTTGTCATCGTGATTGCTGTAGGCAGACGTGAAAACAATGCCGTCTATGATGATGCCAACTCTCGTCATTCATAAAAGATGTAATGCCTATAAGCAGGTAGTGTCTATGAAAACACTCATGTTTATGGGCATTTTTGATGTAGATAATCTTCGATTAGGTAGTAGTAAATTACAACTATTTTGAAATCAATAAACAACTATTATGAAACCAAAACGAAATCAATTTATAGGCAGGACATTTACTTCACACAAAGCAGTTGATCCCATTTAAAGTAGTTCTGTGTTAGCCGATTTCGTGACATATTCCATGTTCTGTTCGGCATTAAACTTGCGCCCAAGGCAATCTTGGTTTTGCCATACTTAAGATGAATCGCTTCAAGGGAATCCATCAAAGCATCACTGACTTCGATGTGCTTCATGTCGGTAAACATGTCATATACATGGCTTGCCTTTGGTTCGAGACACGTCAGAATCACGCCACATTTCTTGAATGCTATATCCTTTGCATACAGGCCATCAATCATCGCTGTAGCGAGTTTAGAGAGCACCAACAGGTTGTCGGTAGGTTCTGGTAAAGCCAAGGATAAAGACTTGTTGTAGAAGGGCTTTGAGCTATCAAATGGGTTTGATTGTACGAAACCAATCAAACAACCACACAACAGAGCCTGTAAATTATTTTGTGTAAGTTCTATTTTTTATAAATGATCTTTTAATCGATCATCGAACTGAATCGTAAACCAATTCATTGCTAAACGCCAATTTTGAATTGGCATTGTCCATTTCTTAGCAGCATTGGTTGTTGCTAAGTAAATGACTTTTTTGACTGAATCATCTGACGAGAAGATCTTTCGCTTCTTGGTTGAATGGCGAATTACGCTATTCAACGATTCAATTGCATTGGTTGTATAAATCGCATGACGTATTTCAGCTGGATAGCTAAATATTGTACGGATATTTTCCCAATTGGCTCTCCAGGATTCTCCAATTTTCGGATATTGATGATTCCATTGATCACAGAAGATATCTAGAGATTTTAAGGCATTTTCTTCTGTACTTGCTTGATAGATCGCTTTTAGACCAGCTGTAACAGCCTTGTAGTCTTTCCAGCTTACAAATCTCAGGCTATTGCGTACAACATGCACGATACACAGCTGAATGTCCGTATGAGGATAAACAGAGGCAATGGCATCAGGAAAGCCTTTTAACCCATCTACACAGGCAACAAGAATGTCCTGTACCCCTCGATTTTTGAGTTCTGTCATGACGGATAGCCAGAATTTGGCACCCTCTGTCTGAGCAATCCACATACCGAGTAATTCTTTTTGCCCATCCATATTGATGCCCAAAGCAAGGTATACAGACTTGTTAATCACATTGGAGTGTTGACGGACTTTTACAACAATACAGTCGAGATAGACGACTGGATACAGACTATCTAATGCTCTATTTTGCCACTCAGTCACTTGCTCAATCACAGCATCGGTCACTTTGCTTATAAGTGATGCTGAGACATCTGCATCGTACATTTCTTTGAAAAATGCGACAATTTCTCTATTGGTCATTCCTTTGGCATACAGGGAAAGAATTTGGTCATCCATACTGGTAATGCGTGTTTGATGTTTTTTGATAATTTGTGGCTCAAATGAACCTTCCCGATCACGTGGAATATCTAAAGCCAATTGCCCATCTTGAGTTGAAACAGTTTTTGAGCTAAAACCATTTCGGCTATTTGAGCCTTTTTTCGGCTGATGCTTTTCATAACCAAGATGATCTGAAAGCTCTGTATTGAGTGCAGTTTCGATCATGAACTTTTTAAATATGGCGGTCATTTGGTTTAAGTCTTCTGGTGTTTTTAGACCCTTAGCCAATTCAGCAGCCATACTTTTGATTGTTGCTTCATCCATGTGAAGTACCTTTTGTAATTATCCTCTGAAGGATAAATGAAAATTAAGTACTTACACAAAATTTAGAACAGTCCCACACAACAGATTATCATCTCTCAGTCTGCTAATCGCATCCATGACATACAATGACATGGCTTCTTTAAGATCATCAATGTGGTAGATGCGTTGACCAAAAGAACGACTAGCAATGATTTGCTTCTTGGCTGGTGGCGTATGTTCCAGTTCAATACAAGCAATTCCCTGCAGTTCCAATAAAGTTCTGTGCATCACTACAGAAAATTGGTCCCTGATCATCAGAGGGGAAGCCAAATTTGAACCAATGAACCAACTGAACCCAATTTGCCAACACTTTAAAAACCAATACCCAATATTTATTTATTTTGTTTTATTTCTTACTTCTTGGTTCACTAGTTCAAATTCAATATAAACTATTGTAAATAAATGAAAAAAAGTGAACCAACTAAAAATAGACTGGTTCACTTTTGGTTCACTGGTTCAAATTAAATAGGGTATGGAAATATTTTTTTCATTGGTGGCACTAAAAACTTTTTACCACCACTGTTTTTGAACTCCAAATCTCTCTCTTTTAAATAATGAGACAACCTGGTTGCTTCGGCTCTTTTTGGTGGAACTCCAAACAATGAGATATAAATATCCGTTGCTGTTGACCAACTCCAGAATGTTTTATTTTTACAATCCCAATCCAATTCAGATTGCAGTTTCTCCTCTATTGGATCAGTAGAAGTATGTTCTTCATTAAGTGCATTTAACAAATCATTGGCTTCTTGATCCAATCTAAAAGATTCACCAGCATTAAGCAGCTCGTAAACTTCCGCCCAGACCTGTTGCATGTCGAAATTATGAATATATTGGATTCTTGTCGTTGGGATCGTCCAGTATCTCCTGTTTCCTGTTTCATCAACTAAAAAGCCAGTGTTGTTCACAGATGCAAAAAATACGGTTTTCCGCCCAAATTCGCTAGCCGCTGCTGCATAAGGTTTTCGGATTAAATCAAGATCACTAGAAATAAATTTCTTTAATACAGCTACATCGGATTTATTAAAAGTTGCGTTTAACTCTCCCAGCTCCACAAGCCAATAAGAGATATTTTGAAAAACGCTATCTTTATCCTGTGGATCTATAGAAGAATCCGCCTTAATCAATTCACCATCAAACTCACGGGGTACAAGGTGTTTAAACCAGCTTGTTTTCCCTAAACCTTGTTTACCTTGAAATACTAGAACGCCTGCTGCTGATATTTTTGGGTAACATGCTGCTGATATAGCTTGAATCATCCATTTCTTAATTAGATGTTCATGGAATAATTCGCCATTTTTTAAGGTGGAAGGGTTATCCACGCCAACTGTTTTTAAGAAGTCATGCAGCCTATTTTTTCCATCCCATGTTTTAGAATGTATCCAGTTTAAAACTGGGTTAAATGGGCGCTTATCTGCGATTGTAGAGAGAAACTCATTTATATTTGATGTAGGTAGATTGTTCTGGTGACATAGTGACTTTATTGTTGCCGTTACTGCCACTTCGCGATTATCAATTGAGGTTGTAAGGTTTGGAATTAAAAACTCCCCCTTTTTCTTAATCACGTTGTATCTACATACAATTCCATAAGCCTTCAAAATCGCATCAAGATTTTCAATTGTCTCTGCTGGTCTGCCATTTGGCTTTAAGTGCGCCCACTGAATGAATGGTTCCGCTTCTCCTACTTCATTCTGTACAGCTAGTTCTAATTTTTGAATTGCATCATTAAGTTTTTTCCTTAATTTTCTGCTATCAAGTTCCAAATCATAGTCATCAAAAACAGAATCACCATCAATTAGAAAAAGATCAGGCCATGAAGAAGCTGCTTTCTTGTGAGGTAGGTTGATAATTGGTTGTCCCATTTCAGCCAATTTGAGCGCAAAAAATGGGTGTCTTTCTGTTGTTATATAACATCTAGGGCTTTTTACATGGAGATTAAAGGCGCAAATTCCCTTCACTCCATAACTGCTGACTACCTTTCCAGATTGATCTACAACTGAAAAACCAACTTTATTTTTTAGAAACTTATCGTATCGCTGGAAAATGAAATTATTCCCTAGGATCACCCCATCTTTATACGGTGTGTTTTCAGAAACTATATGTAAATTTTCAGGATGAAGTTGCGAGATATTCCACATTTTATTTATGTGGAACTCCTTAGCAGGCAATGAAATATCACGTATTTCAGCATCCCAATCGGTTGCAATTGATTCTAGCTCTGTTTGTGCATTCATGCCGCCACTCCTTTTTTATGGAGTGCTTGCAGCATTACTTCTGCTCGATCCCAAATATCGCGTTCAGCCTTGATCTGTGACCATTCAGGGTTGAATGAATAACTTGTATCATTCGTATGATCGTTAATTAAATAGGTGCCATCAGACTTCAAAACCACCGAAGTTGAGCGATTTTTCCGGCCTTTCCCCAGGCTTGGAATGCGGTATTGTTTATCCAGCACAAAATTAAACAGTAAATTGTCTGTTTCGTAGCTAAGATTGAACAACAAATCATGTATATTTGTTTTGAACATTATACAATGTACCCGTAATTCTAACCCTAATAGCTAGTCCCATCACTGGATTTAGCTATCGGGGTTTTTTATTTATGAGACTTCGACTTCTGAAGCAATATTTCTGAATACAGTCAGGTCTATAGCTCACTCCCTATTCATTAAGTAATCAGCTATATGTCCTCGACGTGTCCCAGTAACTGACATTAACAAATAAAAAAAATTTGATTTTCTAAAAGTTGGGATTTTCAAAAAAAAGTTTGATTATTGACATAAAAATACGTCAGTGATTTTTTTTTACTCAGTAAAAATCGATATACCAACACGAATCGACTTCTAACTGCTTTGGCATGTCTTAATTTTAGAATTATTTAAATGTCAGGTTTTGCCATGTAAATCGCTGACATGACTGTCGCGAGCCTAGGTTTTCGCTTTGCTTAATCTCAATCTAAGGGGAAAGTAGGGATTTAGCTTTGCTACACATATACTTAACAATATGCTTTTATTGGATTAATTTTTAAAAATCTAATAAAAATTGAAAAGTCAGTATCTTACAAAATGTTTATGTAACAAAACTATTTTCATAGCATTATGAAGTTATGAAGTTATGAAGTTATGAAGTTATGAAGTTATGAAGTTATGAAGTTATGAAGTTATGAAGTTATGAAGTTATGAAGTTATGAAGTTATGAAGTTATGAAGTTATGAAGTTATGAAGTTATGAAGTTATGAAGTTATGAAGTTATGAAGTTATGAAGTTATGAAGTTAGGTTATTTAATTTTATAGATTAAATAACCCATTCCGCTCTCATTTTATTTAATACTTTTATCAACTAGCTGCTTAAAATCTTCTACATTTTGCTTTGCCAAAGACTCTAAAGCTATTCTTACAATACTAGATCTGTTAACACGAGCGTTATTACTTTTGATAATTAGCTCATCGATTAACTCGCTTAATTCTTGGTTTAAAGAAAAGGTACAACGAACGAATTTCTTTTGTGAAACCTCTAAATCCTTAACTCTTTTATCAGCTCCAGATATGAAATTTTCAACCAATTTATCTTGATCTGAAAGCTCATCAGTTTTCTTTTTTAAACCGCTAAGACCCGCCATAGTTATACTCCTAAAAACTCTTGAGCAATTCCTTCAATTTCTGCTTTTGCCTTAAGATCACTTGTTACTTCAAAAACAGACAAACCATTTTCATCTGCATCATCATAAACATTCCGATTTGTCGTGATTTGGTCTAAGGCTTTTATTCCGAATGATACACAGGCTTCTTTAGCATCTAAAATTCTCTGTACTTGTGATGGCAGTGTTGGACATTGTGTAATAATTGCTCTAGCATTCAAATTTGGATTCACTGCTCGTGCCAGTTTTAATACTTGTTCCATATGATCTAAAGTCTTTAGATCTCTACGTTTAGGTCTAAAAGGTAATAGCATATGTGTTGCTATAGTCATAGCCGAGCGCAATGCTTCTGAATCTTGTCCACCAGCATCAATGATAATATCTTCATATCTTTTTGATAAATCTTTTAAAACTTGACGAATATTGCCTGAAGCTTGTACAGATGGGATATTTTTTAAATCCTCATTCTCATCACGTTCTTTAATCCAGTCAGTTGTTGTACCTTGAGGATCTGCATCTAGAAGTAGAACATCTCTATTCTTGGTTTGTAAATAAACTGCTAAGTTTTGGGCAAGGCAGCTCTTACCAGCTCCGCCTTTTTCACCGCCTACTAAAATAATCATAAGTTATGTAAGTTACGTAATTTTGTTAGAAGCAATGTATAAGTTTTAACCTCTTGAATCAACTATTGTGAAAAATAAAGTTAAAAATAAAGTTATCCACAAATAATGCACTTTTTTAAATTTATATATATTTTTAAATTTATATTTATAAGGATCTTGTATCTCTTGCAACGTATAGCTTTTAGAGAATTTAAATGGACTTTTTCCTGACAATAAGTGGACGTTTTCCTTTATTTAAATGGACTTTTTCCTGACAATAAGTGGACGTTTTCCTTTATTTAAATGGACTTTTTCCTGACATAAATAGACGTTTTCCTGATATAAATGGGGCTTCCATTAGTGGACATTAAGTGTTAATGTCCACTAATAATATTTGTTTCTTTGATCACAACATGGCAAATGTAATTTATAAAGATAATAACTTGATTGAAGCATCTTATGCGTTGACTCTGTCGGAACAACGTTTAATTTTAGTTGCAATTATTGCAGCTCGGGAAATTGAAAAAGAGCTTACATCGGATACATTGCTAACAATACATGCATCTCAATATATGAAGCACTTTAATTTAGGTCGTCAAGCTGCCTATGAAGCTCTTCAGGGAGCGTGTGATAACTTGTTCGAACGTAGACTCACCTATAAGGCCATAGATCCTGTTACCGGTAAGCCTGCGGTCTATAAAAGCCGTTGGGTATCAAAAGTTGGTTATGTTAAAGAAGCTGCATGCGCTCAACTAATTTTTGCTCCTGATATTTTACAGCTTTTTGTAAAACTTGAAGAAAAGTTTACTCGTTATGAATTAAAGCAAATTTCTCAATTATCTAGTGTATACGCTATACGGCTGTATGAACTTTTGATTAGATGGCGTAACAAAGGCAAGCTATATATTAGTATGGTTGAATTGCGTGATAAGTTAGGTCTACTTGAAAATGAATATAAGACTATGGGCGATTTCAAAAAGCGTGTATTGACGGTTGCCATAAACCAAATTAATAAATTTACTGATATCGATGTAAATTATGAGCAGAAGAAAGAAGGAAGAACAATTACACATATTGAATTTTCTTTTAATCAAAAAGCTTCCTTAATTGTTAGTGATAAGTTCCTGGAACCGACATATCAGTTGACACCAAAACAATCTATATTTTTCGCTCAAAAATTGTGTGACCTTATCAAATATCCTGAATTCGGGGGTAAATATGCCAATGTAGGTGAAGAGATCGAAGAGTTTAAAGAAAGGATTTCACTTGAACTTCTCGACCCTGAAAAGGTAAAAAAGTATTATTCTGATTTGTTAAAAGTGGGCTATAAAGAAAAATATAAATCAGAAAAGGAATCGTAATCTGAATAATAGAAATTCTTATTTTGAACCTACAGGAAAAAATTAGTCAGCCTTAGTAATGAATAAAGCTAAGTTCGCAGATTGCAATATTTTAAGTGAGGAGCCAAATTTTTATTCTATCTCATTGATCATGAATGATTTAATCTTAAGATTTCAAATTATAAGTTATTTTTAGTGTTAGGTGGCTTCAAGTGGTGATGATGGCATGTGTGATATGTATTCTTTGCCTGAGCAATCCCTGAGACTTCTACAGTTTTGCGTCCAAAAATTTACTCAAGCTATTGACCTTTTTAACAGCGCATTATGGTTAGTCACCCTGACGATCTGATCTTTGGTTTCCATTCTGGTTACTCCGCCATCCTGCATAAGTCTTTTCCATTTAAACAGCAAACTTGGTGAGATTCTATCCTATCTGGCAACAGAAGAAACGAATGAGCCTTGTTGCATGGTCATGGTGACAAACTGGGCTTTTTCCTGACCTGAATAACGTCGATGAGATTAAACTGATGCAATAACTTCAATACGTTCCATAGAATACTTCTTAACCCTAGTGTTATGACTAGGGCTTAATTGAGAAGTGTCCGTTTTACTTGAGAACTATTACAATGATCTGCAAGGAATATAAATGTGTAAAGTTTCATAACTTATGAGGTAATCCCCCCTAAAAATAATAGGATCTAAAAGTAGAATTTTCTCTTAAGATACGAGCAGGAGATTCTGCATGAAAACATCTAAATTTACTGACAGTCAGATCATGTCCATCTTGAAACAGGCAGAATCTGGCACACCTGTAGCGACCCTTTGCCGTGAACACGGCATGAGTAATGCTACCTTTTATAAATGGCGTGCCAAATATGGTGGTATGGATACATCATTAATGGCTCGACTGAAAGAGCTAGAAGCCGAAAATACCAGACTTAAAAAGATGTATGCGGAAGAGCGATTAAAGGCCGAAATCATCCAGGAAGCGATGGCAAAAAAGTGGTAAAGCCATCTTGCCGGCGTAAGATGGCACAACAGGCAGTTGCCCAGCATGCCATTAGTATTCGTTTGGCTTGTAAAGCATTTGGCATTAGTGAAACCTGCTACCGCTATCAAGCCAATCTCAGCGATGACAATGCACTCATTGCTGAACAGCTCATTGAACTCACTGAGGAAAATTCCGATTGGGGCTTTGGTTTGTGCTTCTCGTATTTACGGCATGTTGAGAGTTGCTGCTGGAATCACAAGCGGGTTTACCGCATTTACTGTGAGTTGGCACTGAATCTGCGTATTAAACCGAGAAGAAGACTAAAACGGCATGCGCCTGAACCATTGAAAGAACCAATCCGAGAAAATCAGGTTTGGTCATTAGATTTTATGCATGATCAGCTTTCCGATGGTCGCAAGTTTCGATTATTGAATGTGATTGATGATTACCGCCGCGAAGGCCTAGCCATTGAAGCAGGGTTCTCATTGCCCACAATCAGGGTTATTCGTACGTTGAATCAATTGCTGGAGTGGAGAGAAAAACCGTTAGTGATCCGATGCGATAATGGCCCCGAATTTATCAGTCACGAATTTGTGCGCTGGGCTACTGAGCACGGTATTCGTATTGAATATATTCAACCGGGTAAGCCACAGCAGAATGCGTATATTGAACGCTATAATCGGACCATACGTTATAGTTGGCTGAGCAAGCATTTATTTGATACTTTGGATGAAGTACAAGATTATGCAACAAACTGGTTGTGGCATTACAACCATGAAAGACCACATCAAGCTAACAAAGGAAAGCCACCTCTAATGGCTGCTTAACCTCTACTTTTAACTTCGGTTATTTATGGGAGGATTACCATGAGACTTATGATCTTATGTAATCCGCAAGGGAGTTATGTGAGGGAAAATTCCTTCTGTAGTTCTTGTCAGGAATTTGTCCATATATGGCAGCTCATTGCTTGCAGATAAGCATGTATCTGGTCAGAAGAACTACCAGAGGCTGCTCTGCAAAGAATATAAATGTATAAAGTTTCATAACTTATGAAACTTGTGATCTTATGTAATCCGCAAGGGAGTTATGTGAGGGAAAATTCCTCCTGTAGTACTTGTCAGGAATTTGTCCATATATGGCAGTTCATTGCTTGCAGATAAGCATGTATCTGGTCAGAAGAACTGCCAGGGGCTGCTCTGCAAAGAATATAAATGTATAAAGTTTCATAACTTATGAAACTTGTGATCTTATGTAATCCGCAAGGGAGTTATGTGAGGGAAAATTCCTCCTGTAGTACTTGTCAGGAATTTGTCCATATATGGCAGTTCATTGCTTGCAGATAAGCATGTATCTGGTCAGAAGAACTGCCAGGGGCTGCTCTGCAAAGAATATAAATGTATAAAGTTTCATAACTTATGAAACTTGTGATCTTATGTAATCTGCAAGGGAGTTATGTGAGGGAAAATTCCTCCTGTAGTACTTGTCAGGAATTTGTCCATATATGGCAGTTCATTGCTTGCAGATAAGCATGTATCTGGTCAGAAGAACTGCCAGGGGCTGCTCTGCAAAGAATATAAATGTTTAAAGTTTCATAACTTATGAAACTTGTGATCTTATGTAATCTGCAAGGGAGTTATGTGAGGGAAAATTCCTCCTGTAGTACTTGTCAGGAATTTGTCCATATATGAACTGCCACCAATATTTTATCTAAAAAGTGACAAAATTTATCTAGAAGAGTGGTGGCGGTCCAGAAATGCATGTCTGATAAGTATTTCATAGATTTTAATCGCTAAGGTATAACATACTTACTCTGGAGAAACCGGACATTGCTATTTGGGATTTATAACTGAATTATGAATAAGCGATGGCATGCTATTAAAGACAATCATGTAGCTCTTTAAATGTGTCTACAAATAGCAGTTTTCTATTTAAGTGGTTGTAAATTTATGCGAAATTTATTATCTTAAAAATAAGGTCGCCTACCGTACTTACGCATGAGTAGAAAAGGGATAAAAAAATATAGGTTTACTTGCTTAAGCCATATCTAAAATTTAATTTTCTTAAGTATCAACTCGTTTGGTTCTTAGCATTTAAACATGCGTTGCTAAAAGTCTTATGACGCCAAAAATTCTTTGTATAAAGAATTTAGAGTTGAAAGTAGAGAAAATTATGTCTATTCAAGAATTCGCATTTCAATTATCTAAAAAAATTCAGGAACAGCATTCTGTAAAGATTGGCCGGTCACATATTTATGAATTAATTGCTTTAGATCAAGACTATAAAACTTATAACTCTTTTGTTGCTCAGAATCTGTTACTTAAAGCTGAATATGATGATTCTGAAGAATATTATCAGCATGAACTGGTTGATGCTTTAACCTGGGAAATATTGAAAAACCCACCTGAATCTGATTATTCAAATTATGACGAAGATGAACTGCATTGGGATGATTATGAAGGTCGAGAGTTCCTGGACCAAATCAGAAAAATCATTTTAAAACTTCATAATCTATTGAAATTAGACATTTCAGAAGAATCTTACTTATCCATTGCTAAAACAGTTTATAGAGAGCTTTTATGGCTCAACTTGGAAGTGATTAACTTTAGTTCCATAAGAGAAGCGCTAACTTATATTGATTTTGAAAATGGTTTAGTGACAGATCTGGAGTTTGATGATGAGTACGTGGAGTTTGAAAAAATAGGGGAGAATTTTGAGAAGATATTATCTTATGCAAAAGACCGTAATAACGCAGATGCCTATGCTTTGCTGGGGGCGTATTACTGTTATTTAGCCAATCAGATCGCTCCTTATGGTCGAAATGGCTCAAATTTTGGAAGTCGTTGGGATAACAGTAAACAAAAATATATTCATTCTGAAGAAACTCAAAAAAATAAAGAGAAGTATGAACAATACATCAAGCAAGCTGAAGATTTTAAATCTCATATTAAAAATTCACCTGTGAATCTTCATGAAATTGACTTGGATGCAGATACTGAAACGATTTATAAACAGTTCCTGTATTTGTGTAATCGAGGAGATGTTGAGGCTATTGAACATTTTCTTTACGAAGAAATATTCAAGAATACTGGAGAAGCCTGGTTGTATATCTATTTGGCTCAAATGTGTGGCGTTGATTTCACTCAGGATGATTTGAAAGCTTACAATGCTTATACAGGTGAAGCTTATGATGATTATGGACCTATGGCAATCGGAGGCCGTGAGGCAATTCAGCATGCTATCCATTTACCGGAATTGGATCGGGAAAAAGATAATTTGGCCAGAAAAATTGCTGCAGAGTTATTTGAAAAAATTTAATTTATTAGCCTCACAAAAATGGGAGCTTAAAGCTCCCATTTTCTATGTTAAACATTGAAGCCTATATGTTTTCCTGTTGGAAGCTCTACATCAATACGGAGCTTTCCTCCCATCGCTTCAACGTACTTTTTCATGGTTGAAATCTTAAGATCATTACCACGATTTTCAATTGCTGAAAGAGATGGCTGTTTGATTCCAAGAGCTTCAGCGAGTTCTTTTTGCGAAATCTCCAGCTCTTCACGAATCAGGTGAAGCTGACTTTCTAGCAGTAGTTCATCTGCCATTTCTTGAATACGCGCTTGGCTCTCTGGAGAGCGGCTAGCTAACAATTCTTGTAGAGTCTTAGCCATTAGATTTATCTCCTAATGTGGAGAGATGAAGCTCGTATTGCTGATCTGCAATAGCCAACATCTCTGTATAAAACCGCTTTTTACCGCCTTTATCAGCAATGCATAGCACGATGGCCTGTCGTAATGGATCAAATGCGAAAAAGGCTCTCAGTGGTTTACCTCGGTGCTGAACACGTAGCTCTTTCATGTTGGTAAATTTAGAGTCATACACGGTATCAACTAAAGGACGACCTAAACTTGGTCCCTGCTGTTGTAGAACAACCAGAGCGGCTAAGACTTTCTCTTGTGTTGATTCATCTTGCTGTTCAAGCTATTCATTAAACAGATCTGTCGTGATGACTGTCCACATATCACAACCATAATATAGATTATAGTCTATATTTTATAGGTAACTTAGTAAGTTTTCAAATGGCAATAAAAAACCTTGGCATCCTGCCAAGGTTTTTCATATTTGGTTCGCTTGGTATAACTCCTGTCGTACCTGCCGATCCTTGTGCGATTTTCTTATTATTTGGAGCATCCTGCTCTCGATGTACTCATCATAAAAAAATTCCAGTATTCCGACTAGCAGTAAAGAACCGGAATTCACGTAAGCCAAAGCGTACAAAATAGTCTGAATTTTATCCATAATAAATGGGGATAATTTCAGGTTCAGGAGCAACGGTCCACAGTCCATATGTGAAACCAAAAATATAGATTGTAATCTATATTTTGGTATAGTATTTATAGAAAGGTAAAGATCAAAAATAAATTGATTAAGGATGATTTATGAAATTCATTCAGTTAAACCTTGCTAAGGTCCTTGTTTTTTTTATATTCCTAATATTTTTCAATATAGTTTTTCATATATTTTTATCAGTAACTCATTATCCTGTGAATGATTGGTATGCATCTCTATATTTTTCTTTTTTAATTAGTTTATCAATCAAGAAAATATTTTCAGATATGTACGAACAAAGCTATAAATTGCTATTCAATCAAATTTTATTCTTGTTTAAAAAATCGCAAAATTGATTAATCATCTTTGTTAGGCTTTGTTGCAAAAATCTCTACTAAAGGCTGAACCGTACCGGGTTTGTCGGAGACTTTTTTATTTAAGTTAGGCCACCTGACCTAACGGGTTAATCTTATCATAGTACATTGCTTCAAACTCAAAAGGCGATACATAACCCAGTGCACTGTGTACACGCTTTTTATTGAACCAATCTACCCAGTTTAGTGTCGCAAGTTGTACATCTGCTAAACCTTGCCAATCTGCTTTTAAATATTCAATCACCTCTGTTTTGTATAAGCCATTCACCGTTTCAGCCAGAGCATTATCGTATGAATCACCAGTCGTACCGACTGATGCTCGTATATTTGCTGCTTCTAAACGATTGGTATAGCGAATGGAAAGATATTGCACACCTCTATCGGAATGATGAATCACATTCTTTGGCATGCCTCGATCGTGCAATGCTTGCTCAAGTGCAGGATCTAGTATCCACGCTTTTGTTTATAAGTAACAGATAGAATTTATGTTATTTTAGACTATACCCTAAAGTAACACTTTAAAAGTTCGTAAAACCATGTACCATTTAAATGATTTTTAATCATAAGTAACATGTAACTTTGATATTAAAGATTTATAATTTACAAAATTGTTCATTTTTATCCAATTGGGGCGAGAAAGAGTGAAAGGCCAAAAAGTAGGTTATGTGCGAGTGAGTTCGGTCGAGCAAAATACTGGGCGTCAACTTGAGGGGATTGAAGTCGACCGGATTTTTGTTGACCGTGCTTCGGGTAAAAATACCGACCGACCGAAATTTCAAGAAATGTTGAACTATGTCCGGGAAGGGGACAGGGTGATAGTACATTCCATGGATCGTTTTGCGCGAAGCTTAAAAGATTTGGTCACTGAAGTAGATAAACTGGTCAAACGAGGGATTTCCATCCAGTTTGTAAAAGAAAATATTACTTTCACTGCTCAATCTACCCCGATGGATAATTTAATGCTGCAACTGATGGGGGCCTTTGCACAATTTGAACGTGAAATCATTCTGGAACGGCAAAAGGAAGGAATAAAACTAGCCTCTGCTCAAGGGAAATATAAAGGTCGTGTACATAAATTGAAACCTGACCAGGCTGAAGCTTTAAGACAAGCATGGAAGGAAGGAAAGTACTCTTCAAAAATGGCATTAGGCCAGGCATTTGGAATTAGTCGTCAGGCGGTATATCGGTATTTGAAAGGGCACTGTTGCAAATAGAGATTTGAGTCGATGATGTTCCCTTTAAAAAGTACTTAGAGACCGAAAACCCTGTTGATTAGACACACTTCACCCTGAGGCTGACCATAATAAAATGACGATGCTTGTCCTTTACGTAGTGCACGCATGACTTCAATACCTTTAATTGTGGCATAAGCCGTCTTCATAGATTTGAATCCTAATGTGGCCCTGATGATCCGCTTTAGCTTGCCATGATCACATTCAATCACGTTATTTTTATACTTAATCTGCCTGTGCTCAAGGTCTGGTGGACATTTACCTTCCCGTTTTAACCGTGATAAAGCACGTCCATATGTGGGTGCTTTATCCATGTTGATCACTTGTGGAATTTGCCACTTCTTCACATTATTTAAAATTTTTCCAAGAAAACAATATGCTGATTTGGTATTACGTCTAGAAGAAAGATAAAAATCAATGGTATCGCCACGTTGATCGACTGCACGATACAGATAAGACCATCGTCCATTCACTTTTACATAGGTTTCATCAATATGCCACGAGCTCAGATCTGTAGGATTACGCCAATACCAGCGTAAACGTTTTTCTATTTCAGGAGCATAACGTTGAACCCAACGGTAAATAGTCGTGTGATCAACATTCACACCCCGTTCGGCCAGCATTTCCTGCAGTTCACGATAGCTAATGCCATATTTACAATACCAGCGCACAGCCCAAAGAATGATTTCGCCCTGAAAATGCCGACCATGGAAAGGATTCATATGCTGCACCTTTAGCTAAAACAGTCTTCAGCTTACCATTCGTGGTTATTTGCAACAGTGCCCCAGATTCTATGATTTTAGGCTGTTGAGGATCATAACGTTTAATCCAGACATAAAGACTATGCGTGGTTGTACCTAAACGTGCGGCAACTTCAGCCACACTATGACCTTTTTCAGTCACTTGCTTTACTGCTTCAATTTTGAATTCTTCAGGGTATCGCTTACTGCTAATAAGCACCTCGTTAATTAGCCATTTTATTGGAACATCATCGACTCAAATCTCTATTTGCAACAGTGCCCTTCAGCTTACCATTCGTGGTTATTTGCAACAGTGCCCCAGATTCTATGATTTTAGGCTGTTGAGGATCATAACGTTTAATCCAGACATAAAGACTATGCGTGGTTGTACCTAAACGTGCGGCAACTTCAGCCACACTATGACCTTTTTCAGTCACTTGCTTTACTGCTTCAATTTTGAATTCTTCAGGGTATCGCTTACTGCTAATAAGCACCTCGTTAATTAGCCATTTTATTGGAACATCATCGACTCAAATCTCTATTTGCAACAGTGCCTTCTTCTTTAATTTATATATAAATAGACGACTGGTCTATTTTTGTATATAGTTGCTGCATGATCACAGCAAAAACCGCAGTGTGGATTAATTTTTATAGTTGACGCGATTAATAACGGTGGTTTTTCAAATCATTAACTGATTTTTGAGGATAAAAATATGCTGAATTTTGACTTTTATAATCCAACCCGTATTCTTTTTGGTGCCGACACGATTGTCAAAATCAATGACTATGTGCCTGCAGAAGCACGGGTATTAATGCTGTATGGTGGCGAAAGTGCCCGTAAAAATGGCACATTAGCTGAAGTGCGTGAAGCATTAGGTACACGAGAAATTCACGAATTCGGAGGAATCGAACCGAATCCGAGCTATGAAACCCTAATGAGAGCAGTAGAACTGATTCGTGAACAAAAGCTTGATTTCTTAATGGCTGTCGGCGGTGGCTCGGTGATTGATGGCACCAAATTTATTGCAGCAGCAGTCAATTATGCAGGTGATACATGGGAAATTTTAGAAACCCATGGCACTCAAATTAGCCAAGCTTTGCCTTTTGCCAGTGTACTCACTCTTCCGGCAACCGGTTCAGAAATGAACAACGGTGGGGTAGTTACCCGAAAATCGACCCAAGCCAAACTTGCATTTAGCAGTCCCTATGTTTTTCCGCAATTTTCGGTGCTAGACCCGAATAAAACCTATAGCTTGCCGACGCGCCAGTTGGCAAATGGCGTGGTCGATGCATTTATTCATGTCATGGAACAGTACTTAACTTACCCTGTCAATGCACAAGTACAAGATCGTTTTGCCGAAGGTCTATTGCAAACCCTGATTGAGATTGGACCGAAAGTCTTGGAAGATTCGGCAGATTATGACACGCGTGCCAATTTAATGTGGACCGCCAGCATGGCACTGAATGGCCTGATTGGAGCAGGTGTACCACAAGATTGGTCGACCCATTTGATTGGACATGAGCTCACGGCTTTACATGGTATTGATCATGCTCGTACCTTAGCAATTGTGTTGCCGGCCAATCTACAAGTACGTCGTCAAGAGAAGCGAGAAAAATTACTACAATATGCGACTCGTGTCTGGCAGATTGTCGAAGGTGATGAAGAACAACGTATTGATGCAGCCATTGCCCGTACTCGAACCTTCTTTGAGCAACTCGGACTGCCAACTCGTCTTAGCGATTATCAATTGGGGGCGACAGATATTGAGATCATCATTACGCAACTCGAATCACACAATCTGACCCAGTTAGGTGAACATAAAAATGTTTCATTAGAGATCAGTCGCCAAATTCTCGAGACGAGCCTCTAAACAAGCGTATCTGTCATGGTCACGCCACACGGCATGTGATCATGTAACGATGCTCCCCCAATCCTAAAAATTATCAGAGAAATAATATGAAAATTTTACTCGTTCTGACCTCACATGCACAACTAGGCAATACTGGTGAGAAAACAGGTTTCTGGCTAGAAGAACTTGCTGCACCGTATTACACCTTTATTGATTCCGGGGCTGAAGTCACGCTGGCTTCACCTCAAGGTGGGCAGCCACCACTCGATCCGAAAAGTAACTTAGCCGATGCACAAACTGAAACCACACATCGTTTTGAGGCGGATCCAACTGCAATGCAAGCATTGGCACAGACGCAAAAACTTAGCGAAATTTCTGTTGCTGATTATGATGCAGTGTTTTATCCGGGCGGGCATGGTCCATTGTGGGATTTAGCAGAAGATCCGATTTCAATTGCTCTGATTGAACAGGCGATTCAGTCTGGAAAACCAGTTGCAGCAGTTTGTCATGCCCCGGGTGTTCTTCGTCATGTGAAAGAGAGTAATGGAATGCCTTTAGTCAGCGGTAAATCTGTGACTGGTTTTACCAATACTGAGGAGGCCTTTGTAGGGTTGACCGAAATTGTACCGTTTTTGGTCGAAGACATGCTCAAAGAAAATGGTGGTCATTATTCTAAAGCGGGTGATTGGCAAGTGCATGTCCAAGTAGATGGCTTACTGGTTACTGGACAAAATCCCGCCTCTTCTGCTGCAACCGCCACAGCATTACTTCAATTGTTAAAATAAGGAGTAGTCAATGTCTGCATATGTGGTATTTACCCGTGAGCAAACTTCTGATTCTGAGCAACTGGTGCAATATGCAGAGAAAGCCCCACTTGCTCGTGAAGGTCGTGAGTTAACAGCATTGGCTTTTTATGGTCAATTAGAAGTGCTCGAAGGCAATGAAATTGAAGGAGCTGTCATTCTACGCTTTCCTGATATGGCGGCAGCGCGAGACTGGTATCACAGTCCTGCCTACCAAGAAGCATTACAACATCGTCTGAAAGGGGCGACTTATCGTGTTTTTATGATCGAAGGTATCGAAGAAGCACTCTAATAGGGTGGTAACAAAATTAATCAGAGTATGTTTTTGATTACAAAATCTGGAAAATAATATGGCTTATGCATCTATTAATCCTTATAACGGTGAAGTACTAAAAACCTTTCCTGTTGCAAGTGATACAGAAGTAGAACAAATCCTCACAAACGCTCATCAAGCATTCTTGGCTTGGAAAGATCGATCGGTTTCTGAGCGTTGTGTGATTTTGCAACGTGCCGCTGATCTCCTGCGTGCAGATGCGAATAGATACGCAGGTTTGCTTACTCTTGAAATGGGTAAAATCACCAGTGAAGCATTGGCAGAAGTTGAAATTTCTGCACGTATTTTCGAATATTACGTTCAGAATGCAGAGTCTTTACTGGCTGATGAGCAGTTACCATTTGATCCTAATGAAGGGCAAGCAACACTAGTTCATGAACCCTTGGGTATTATATTGGCTATTGAGCCTTGGAACTTTCCTTATTATCAAATTGCACGCATTTTGGCGCCGCAATTAGCAGCTGGTAATACATTGATTCTCAAACATGCATCCAATGTCCCACAATGTGCTTTAGCTTTTGAAAAATTGATGTTAGATGCAGGTCTTCCTGTAGGTACTTTCAGTAATATCTTTGCAACAAGACAGCAAATTAAGACTATCTTGAATGATCCACGCGTACATGGAGTCGCGTTAACAGGTTCAGAAGGTGCAGGCTCTGTTGTTGCTTCCCAAGCAGGGCAGGCATTAAAAAAATCCACATTGGAATTAGGAGGCGCAGATGCATTGGTGGTTCTGCGTGATGCGGTATTAAAAGAAACTGTAAAATGGGCAGTAAAAGGCCGTCATTCAAATGCAGGTCAAGTATGTATTTCATCTAAAAGAATAATCGTTGTAGATGAAATTTATGATGAATTTTTAACACTCTATACAGAAGGTGTTGCACAACTAAAAGCAGGGAATCCTTTTGATGTAGAAACTACATTGGCACCTCTATCCTCACAGGCAGCTGCTGAAGAAGTACGTGAGAAAATTCGTCAAGCAGTTATACATGGTGCTATTGCTACAGAAGTAGGAGCTAGAGTGCCGAGTCAAGGAGCTTTTGTGCAACCAACTATCCTGACTAATCTAACCCCTGAAAATCCAGCGTATTATTGGGAGTTTTTTGGTCCTGTTTCAATGATTTTACGTGCTAAAGATGAACCAGATGCAATTGATATAGCTAATGATTCGCCTTTTGGTCTGGGTGGGTCGGTCTTTACAGAAGATACAAAACATGGTGCTGAAGTAGCTAAGCGTATTTCGAGTGGAATGGTATTCGTTAATCGACCTGCTTTTTCCAATGCAAATCTTCCCTTTGGAGGAATCAAACGTTCTGGTTATGGGCGTGAACTTATCGGTCTTGGTATCAAAGAATTTATTAATCATAAACTGATTTATGTTACTGATAGTAAAACCAAAGCCTAGCCTCTAATACCCTTTTACCCCTTTATTTTTTCTGTTGCAGGAAGGAGGGGTATTTTTTTTAAAATTTAGATCAATTATGGTCATGATCACTTGGAAACAATGAAATGAAAGCCAGCAAATTTTTTCAAAACCTGAGCTTAGGCCCGTATGTTTTGCAAAACCGTATTGTATTGCCACCATTAACGCGGTCGCGCAGTACTCAGCCAGGGAATATTCCAAATGAGTTGATGGCGACCTATTATCAACAGCGTACCGGGGCTGGATTTATGGTCACCGAAGGTACGCAAATCGAGCCACGTGGTCAAGGCTATGCTTGGACTCCTGGTATTTACAGCCCTGAACAGATTACTGGATGGCGTAAAGTGACCGAAGCAGTGCATGCCAAAGGAGGCATTATTTTTGCGCAACTTTGGCATGTTGGGCGTGTTTCACATACATCTTTGCAACCCAATCATGCAGCACCGGTCGCACCCTCGGCTATTGCGGCTGATAGCAATGTTAAAGTCTTTATTGAGACGGGGCCCAATGCAGGGGCCTTGGCTGATCCTTCCATGCCACGTGCTTTAAGCAATGCAGAAGTTAAAGAATTAGTGCAACTCTATGCTCAAGCAGCACGCAATGCCTTGGCTGCTGGTTTTGATGGGGTTGAAATTCATTGTGCAAATGGTTATTTGGTGAATCAATTTATCTCTGCACATAGTAACCACCGTGAAGATGAATATGGTGGATCATTAAACAATCGTTTGCGTTTTTTACGTGAAGTAGTAGAGACAGTTGCTGAGGTGGTTGGTGCAGATCGTTTAGGAGTGCGTTTTGCCCCGCTATTTGAAAGTACAGAGGAAGATCGTGTTTACATGGGGTTAGTTGAAGATGATCCACATGTGACTTATATTGAAGCCATAAAAATACTTGAAGAAGTTGGGATTGCCTATTTATCAATTGCAGAAGCTGATTGGGATAATGCACCAGAACTTCCTCATGATTTTCGTAGAGATGTCAGAGACACTTTCAGTGGTCGCATTATTTACGCAGGTCGATATACTGCAGAAAGAGGGACTCGAATTTTAGAGGCAGGGCTGGCCGATTTAATTGCATTTGGACGCCCATTTATTGCGAATCCAGATTTACCCGCTCGCATCGCCAATGGCTGGCCATTGAATGCAGTAGATGCAAGCACTATGTATGGTGGGACGGAAAAAGGCTATATTGATTATCCAGCTTACGCAGATTAATATTGACTAAGTGAGTTATTTTGCCAACCTTTGTGGTTGGCAAAATAAGGACTTAGGATTGCTGTTGCCAGCATAACTTCTTCTTAAAACAAATTCTTAAGATTTTTTAGCTGTGTAATGAGCCAACCCGCCAGTGGAAAGGAAATGAGTTGCGTCACGGGCACTAATACTATGACTTCAATGAACACCATCATCGGGAAACTTTGATGCTGAGTAATTGGCTTTAATAAAGTCAGTACCAGTAATAGTGTGGGATATAAGCCTAAATATCCGACTAAAATACGAGTCAGGAGGGCTTTAGAAGGAGAATTCATTGTGCGCTATACTCATTGATACTAAGTTGATGTAATAGCAGCACATTAATAAGAAATCATTTGGCTGCTATCACAACTTTTTACTTATCTAATTGATATTGAATATAATCTTTTTAAGACTCTGCACTTTTTAATAGAAACTCAGTCGCTCTCAGGGCTTGATGTAATGGTGTTTTATCTTTTTGCAACTTACTCAGTAATGCTGCACCCAACCACATTTGGTAAATCACTTGTGCCAACGTAGAGGCATCAGTGTCTGCTTGGATAGACTGATCTTGTTTTCCCAAAACAATTAACCCAGCAATCCGTTGGATTACATCATCGACACCAGCGGACATAATGGAGCGCATATCTTCAGATAGGTCGGCAACTTCTGCGGCAAGTTTCACAATTAAACAGCTATCTGCCCAACCACACTGCGTTTCAGGATCTTCAATCCATAATTTAAAATACCCGATCAGCTTTTGATAAGCGGATTGATCACTACGCCATACTTCATTTAAACGGACTTGGTAATTATCTACATAATACTGTACCAATTCACAGCCGAAAGACTCCTTGGATTGGAAGTAATGATAAAATGAGCCTTTAGGGATCTCGCAGCTTTGTAAAATTTCTTGTAATCCTACACCGGTAAAACCTTTATGCAAAATTAGGTCTGAACTGGTGTTAAGAATGTGTAAGCGCTTAGCTTCAGACTTCTTAATAGGGGTAAGCTTCATATTAATTGTGTACTCTATTGTAAAAAATAGACCAGTCGTATTGCTTTTCATTATAACTCATCTACAATGGATGTAAAGACGTTTTAATCGACAGTTTTGATTATCAATAGAAATACTTCTATATAAAACATGGAGTTATACAGGTGAGCACAATTAATAACCAACGCATCGTTTTAGCTAAACGGCCAGTCGGTGAGCCAAAACACAGCGATTTTCGAATTGAGCAAGTTGAGCTTTCTCAACTTAAACAAGGCGAAATGTTGTTAAAAACCATTTACTTGTCACTCGACCCTTATATGCGTGGTCGCATGAGTGATGCTCCCTCATATGCAGCACCGGTTGAAATTGGCGAAGTGATGGTCGGTGGAACAGTCAGTCAAGTGGTGGCCTCTAAAAACCCAAAATTCAAAGAAGGCGAGTGGGTTCTTTCCGGAAATGGTTGGCAGGGCTACGCAATTTCTAATGGGACTGCATGTCAAAGCTTAGGTATGCAGCCTGAACATCCATCTTGGGCATTGGGTATTTTGGGGATGCCTGGCTTTACTGCTTATATGGGGTTGTTGGACATTGGTCAGCCTAAAGCCGGTGAAACTTTAGTGGTTGCAGCTGCAACGGGACCTGTTGGTGCTACGGTTGGACAGATTGGCAAAATTAAAGGTTGTCGCGTGGTTGGCGTCGCAGGTGGGGCTGAAAAATGCCGTTATGCAGTAGAAGAACTCGGCTTCGATGCTTGTATTAATCATCATGATGAAAATTTTGCAGAGCAATTACAACAAGCAGTTCCCAACGGTATTGATATTTATTATGAGAATGTGGGGGGGAAAGTGTTTGATGCGGTATGGCCATTGCTTAACTCTGCGGCACGTGTACCGGTGTGTGGTGTGGTTTCCCAGTATAACGCCACCGAGCAAGCACAAGGGCCAGACCGTTTACCGAGCTTTATCTCCACCCTTTTAAGAAAGCGTATTCGCATGCAAGGCTTTATTATTTTTGATGATTATGGCAGTCAGTATCCGGAATTCAATCAGCAAATGTCTGAATGGTTGAAAGACGGAAAAATCAAAT
This sequence comes from Acinetobacter sp. FDAARGOS_515, assembly GCF_003938865.1. Taxonomy (NCBI): domain Bacteria; kingdom Pseudomonadati; phylum Pseudomonadota; class Gammaproteobacteria; order Moraxellales; family Moraxellaceae; genus Acinetobacter; species Acinetobacter sp. FDAARGOS_515. Next base: position 46,294 of record NZ_RKIX01000002.1, read on the forward strand.
ATAAAGAGCATATGGTGCAAGGCTTGGATAATACGATCAATGCTTTTAATGGCATGTTAAAAGGCGAAAACTTTGGCAAAGTGGTTGTAAAACTTTAAAAAAATAGGAATTATCATGATTACACTACATCATTTAGATCAATCACGTTCTTTTCGCATTTTGTGGTTACTTGAAGAAATCAAACAGCCTTATCAGCTGCAACGCTATTATCGCGACTTAAGCACGCATTTAGCGCCTGATTCGTTAAAAACCATCCATCCTTTAGGGAAATCTCCAGTATTGGAATGGGATGGCAAAATTATTGCAGAGTCGGGTGCGATCGTTGAGTTATTAATTCAGAAACTTGCGCCGCATTTAGCACCCGATATGAATGAAGCTGCCTATGTAGATTATCTACAGTGGATTCATTTCTCAGAAAGCTCTGCTATGCTGCCATTTTTGTTAAAAACGTTTAATGCGATAGAAACCCAGCAGGGCACAGAGTTGGTATTTCTAGAAAATTATACTCAAGTTGAGTTCGATAAAGTATTTGGTCATTTAAATGATTATTTAAAAGATAAAGCATTTCTGGTGGGAGACCGTTTAACCGGTGCTGACTTTATGATGGGCTTTGGACTACATGCTTTAGTTCATCATATGGGACAAGGTGAAAATTATCCCCATATTCAACGTTATGTAGCAAGCTTAAGTCAACTACCTAGCTGGCAAGCCGCAGTACAAATTGAACAAGATGGTGTGAAAAGCTAAAATAGCAAGATTGATTTTTTCTCAAGGAGATTGAGAAAAAAGATGATGATTTTCTAGCCTTAAAATAAGCTGACACTTATTTTAAGTAAACGCCTAATGAGTTTCATTGGGCGTTTTCTATTTTAAAGATAGATAAGGATTCGGAATCTTTATCCTAATATCTATATAGAAGATAGTCCAATTAATAGAAAGAAATAGTGAACAAATATTTGATCTAATTTAAATTGTGTGCAATTATATTTTGTACAAATTAAATTAAGGTAACACACATGAGTAATCTCTATTCAACTCAAGTTAAAGCAGTTGGTGGGCGTTCGGGAACTATTCGTAGCGAAGATGGTATTCTAGAGTTGAAATTGGCTTTACCAAAAGAATTAGGTGGTAAAGGTGATGCAACGAATCCTGAGCAATTATTTGCAGCTGGCTATGCTGCATGCTTTGGAAATGCAGTGATCCATGTAACTCGTAGCAATAAAGAATATAAAATCCGTGATAACGATGTAGAAGTCCTGAGCACTGTTGGAATGGTTGCTAATGGCAATGGTGGATTTGCCTTGACAGTACACTTAGATGTCACGATTTCAGGTATTTCACAAGCTGACGCAGAGAAAATAGTGGAACAAACACATCAAGTATGTCCTTATTCAAATGCTATTCGAGGTAATATACAGGTGTCTACCACTGTCTATACCAAATAAAAAGTTATGTCCAAGAATCAGCTTTGCTTAGATGAGCAACTATGTTTTCCTATTTATGCTGCATCTAATTTAATCGTAAAAGCTTATCGCCCTTTTCTTACACCTCTCGGACTTACTTATCCTCAATATTTAGTAATGTTGGTTTTGTGGGAAAAAGACTGTGTAAGTGTGGGTGATCTTGGACAAATTTTACATCTTGATAGTGGAACATTAACCCCACTATTAAAAAGAATGGAGACATCTGGTCTAATTAATCGATCACGTGATCCTAATGATGAAAGACGAGTTCTTATTTCATTAAAAGATAAAGGGCGAGACTTATCTGCTGAAGCAGAAAAGATTCCTAAAGAGCTTACCAAGAACATTGAGTTTGCTAACTTAAATCAATTACGAGATGAATTAAAAGCATTAGTTAATCTATTATCAGAAAGAATTTGAGACCTCTTTTACATCTGGTCTAAAAGCAATCTATCAGACAAGCACAGAGGACAATGCATTAAAGTCCCTAGATATCTTGTGTGATCAATGGAATCAACAATATCCAAAAATTGGCGAATCTTGACAGGAAAATTGGGAAAATATACGAACGATCTTTAGCAATCCAGCTGAAATAGGTCATGTAATTTATACGAGGAATGCGATTGAATCGTTGAATAGCGTAATCCGCCATTCAGCTAAAAAGAGAAAGATCTTCTCTTCTAATAATTCAGTGAAAAAGGTCATTTACTTAGCTGTACTAGCTCAAACCTGATCTGACAGTTACCCATTTTTTATGGCACTGTTGCAAATAGGCTGACATGATAAGCTAAATATCTTATTTATTTCGAGATACAGCAGATGAATCCCTTCCACGGTCGGCACTTTCAAGGTGAAATCATTCTTTGGGCTGTTCGTTGGTATTGTAAATATGGCATCAGCTATCGTGAACTTCAAGAAATGCTCGCTGAACGAGGCATAAATGTGGACCACAGTACAATTTATCGTTGGGTTCAGCGTTATGCTCCAGAAATGGAAAAACGGTTACGCTGGTATTGGCGTAATCCTACAGATTTACATTCATGGCATATGGATGAGACTTATATCAAAGTGAAGGGGCGATGGACTTACCTGTATCGTGCAGTTGATCAACGTGGTCATACGATTGACTTTTACCTTTCCGCTAGACGGAACAGTAAATCAGCCTATTGTTTCTTAGGAAAGATCTTCAATACGGTGAAAAAATGGCAAATTCCACGGGTCATCAATACAGATAAAGCAGCGACCTATGGCCATGCTTTATCACGGTTAAAGCGAGAAGGAAAATGTCCAGTAGATATTGAGCACAAGCAGATTAAGTATAAAAATAATGTCATTGAATGTGATCATGGTAAGTTAAAGCGGATCATCAGGGCCACATTAGGATTCAAATCTATGAAGACGGCTTATGCCACAATTAAAGGTATTGAAGTCATGCGTGCACTACGTAAAGGACAAGCATCGTCATTTTATTATGGTCAGCCTCAGGGTGAAGTGTGTCTAATCAACAGGGTTTTCGGTCTCTAAGCTTTTTTGAAGGGAATATCATCGTCTCAAATCTCTATTTGCAACAGTGCCGCATTAGGTCAGGCATTTGGAATTAGTCGCCAAGCGGTATACCGTTATTTAAAAACCGGTGAATAACGGCACTGTTGCAAATAGAGATTTGAGTCGATAAAGTTTCCTTTAAAAAGTGCTTATGTATGAGAGTAAAAAAGTTTCATACTAAGTAATAGTGTTTAATATTCTATTATCCATAAATTTTTTAATTCTACAAAAAACCACTTTCCAGTGGTTTTTTAAATTAATTTGATATATCTATTTGATATCAAATATAAGATTTTCTTTATCATATTTAGCAGAATATGCTACTACAGACTCAGAATGAAGTTTTTTATCTTTGTCCGTATAATTAATACTTATTGAATCCTCAGTATCTGAATACTGTATTTGATATTTATATGAAGCATTTGGTGCTAAATCACCAATAACATCTACTTTTTTTGATGTTTCATACTTAAAATTAACATTATAAACGGGACTATCAGTTTTGTTATTTACGGTGATAGTTCCATTATCTTTTTCCATAGGTGAGCAAGCCACTATAAATATACTCGCAGCACCTAATAAAATACCTTTATTAAAAGTCATAGACATTCCACCTTATAAATCCTAATTTTTTTATTTTTCACCGACTGAATTTGACCATACCAAATTCCCATTTGATATGATTTTCAATCTTCCTGCCCGTACTTGAGCTTGAGTTAAACTCGCAAATGATGATTGTAAAAGCGTCGTAGGATTGTTTTTCCCTAAACTGATACCTATCGAGTTATTATAAATATCCATAGACCGTTCTGTTGCAGGCTGTCCTGTAGAACCGAATTCATGTGCATCACTCCATTTTTTTGCAAAATCGGCTCCCACATCTATTGTCATGCCAAAGTTCCAAACAGCATGTCTAAATGCATCACCATTTCCATTATGCATAACTGAACTAGTATTTACATATCTCGCTTTAGTAAGATCTATAGCAGTTTTGGCATTTGCGATACATAGTAAACCCTTAGCTCGGTTTGTATTATAAAGTGCTTGTTCTTGAGCATTTAGATAACCATTTATATATCCGTCCATATCGGTATATACAGACGAAATTGTAGCTCTGGATGAGCGCCCAGGAGTTTGCACTACTTCTGTTTTCAATAAAGAATCGGCATATTCATTTAATTCAGCTTCACTAGCATCAGGGTTTTTATTCTGAAATTCACGTAACTTTTCAGCAATATTGTCAATTGAATTAGTAACAGAAGCATTATAGGTGATTACAGGTTCAGGAGAAGCAGTATTACTATCAGCAGCCAGCAGCGTATAACTGTCCTGTTATTAAAGATAAAGACAAAGCAAGAATATAAGTTTTTTTCATTTTCCAATAGTATCCTTTTAATTCGATTGATATTCCAATTTAGAATGTTTTCTGCCTTACAAAGTAATCTTTTGTTTATTTAATTTTTATAAGACTTATAAGATGAAATTAACTCATTGAGCCTAAAGCTTCATATAAGTATGAAACTTTATTACTTTAAAAAAAATTAGTTGGTCATGTTGGATTGCTTCAGTATGAGTCTTTATTTTTTTAGCTTAGGTCTTACCATTTAAAATCAAAGAGTTAAGAGTAACCTAGTATGATACTTTTTTACTCTCACACACCGATCGCAGCTTCAACCTATTACCGAACTTTAGATCTCGCTGACAATCCAGAACATCGAGCGAAACGAGATCTACATGATGAGCATCATGCTGAACAAATTCAACGAATTTGGAAAGAAAGTTCAGGTCGATATGGTGTGCGTAAGGTCTGGCAACAATTGAAACGTGAAGGCTATGTTATTGCACGTTGTACAGTTGCTCGATTGATGCAGAAGTTAGGTATACAAGGTGTTTGGCGTGGTAAGAATAAACAAACTACTCGTAACCGAGATGACCAAAAACGAGCAGATGATTTAGTGAAACGTAATTTTAATGCTGATCGACCTGACCAACTGTGGGTAAGTGATTTTAGTGTGCCGCAGCAAGCGGCGTAAGAGATGAGGGTATGGCCCCTCGCTATCGGCTTGCAGGAGCAGGTAGCAAACCACCATAAGCGGCTTGGATCAAAAGTCCCGGTCGTGAGCGTTATGGAAAAGGCATCGTAGAGATGTCAGGTAAGAATTAGGAAGGCGAACAACAGTGAACTGCCGTTCAAGTGTCGAAAGTACTCAAATGACATCAAAACCGGGGATGGAAGTTACCCCGCGATTAGTTTGGCCGTTACCTGCTTACGGGCCATTCGGTGTCCGGCGTAGAGGCAGCGCGATCCTAATTCAGGCTCTTACGTTGAACTGCGGGAACCTTCGGTGGCGATGTCAAGCGAAAGGCACAAGCTCAAAAGGCAAGGCTGATAATAGCAATGCGTCACCAAGGGGCGGAGCAACTCGTAGTAGTGTTGAAGTTACTGTAATGGTAATGGAGCGAAGGGGTTGCATTATCCAGGTCTACGGATTTGTCAACTGTGCAAGCAGGAGGAGCAAAACTTTATGACCAAACCATTTAACATTCCTAAAGCGTTAATCTGGGAGGCATTTAAAAAAGTCAAAGAGAATGGTGGCGCTCCAGGCGTTGATCATGAATCTATTGAGCAATTCGAAAAGCATTTAAAGAACAACCTATACAAACTATGGAATCGACTTTGTTCTGGCAGTTATTTTCCACCGCCAGTTAAGGCTGTTCCGATTCCAAAGAAGTCAGGTGGCGTGCGTATACTAGGTATTCCAACAGTTGCAGATCGAGTCGCGCAAACAGCAGTTAAGCTCTTATTAGAGCCGAAAATTGATCCATTATTTCATCCAAACTCATATGGATATCGTCCGGGGCGTTCTGCCCATGATGCAATTGCGATAGTGAGGAGACGAAGTTGGGATTATGACTGGGTTGTGGAATTTGATATCAAAGGTCTCTTTGATAACATCGACCATGATTTACTAATGCGTGCACTCAAGAAACACTGTGAAATTCCATGGATTCTTTTATATGTGCAACGTTGGTTAAAAGCACCAATGCAACACATAAATGGCCATCTTTTAGAAAGGAATCGCGGCACACCACAAGGTGGTGTTGTGAGTCCTTTATTGGCGAATTTATTTATGCATTATGCTTTTGATATGTGGATTACGAAACATCTTCAAAGTGTACGGTTCTGCCGTTATGCAGATGATGGCGTAATTCATTGTCGGAGTTTATCTCAAGCCAAACTTGTTTTACAAAAGATCGATGCACGATTTCGTGAATGTGGTCTCGAATTGCATCCAGACAAGACAAAGATTGTTTATTGCCAAGATATTAATCGTCGTAAAGCATATCCCGATGTTCAATTTACTTTTCTCGGGTACACGTTTAGGCCCCGTAAGGCTGTGGACAAGTATAAAAGAGTTTATGTAAATTTCTCTCCTGCAGTCAGTCGTGATGCACTTAAAGCAATGCGACAGACTATTCGGAAATGGCATCTACATCTGATGTGTAATCGCGAATTAAGTGATTTATCTGCAATATTCAATCCAATTCTTCAAGGTTGGCAGCAATACTATGGTCGATTCCATGGTTCAGCAATGTCAGCGATCTGGCAACACATGAATGCTTATCTTATACGCTGGATGAGGCGTAAGTATAAAAACTTGGCCCGTCATAAAAGACGGGCTAGATATGCCTTAGGGCGACTTGCGCGTGATTTTCCAAATGCCTTTGTGCACTGGAAAATGGGATGTTTACCATCGGTTGGATAATGGGAGCCGGATGAGCTGAGAGGTTCATGTCCGGTTCTGCGAGGGGCTAAGGGTGAAATTCCCTTGGTCTACTCACCCGTATATTCAAACAAATTCAGGCTGGGTCTATACCGCCTTTATTATTGATGTGTTCTCACGAGCAATTGTTGGATGGAAAGTATCTACACGGATGAATACAGATATGGTACTCGATGCACTTGAGCAAGCATTGCACGATCGAGGCATGCCAAAGAATGTGATTCATCATTCCGACAGAGGTGTGCAATATCTTTCCATTCGCTATACCAATCGTTTAGAAGCTGCAAATTTACGAGCATCAGTCGGTACGACTGGTGATTCATACGATAATGCTTTGGCTGAAACAGTGAATGGCTTATACAAAACAGAGGTGATTGAATATCTAAAAGCAGATTGGCAAGGTTTAGCAGATGTACAACTTGCGACACTAAACTGGGTAGATTGGTTCAATAAAAAGCGTGTACACAGTGCACTGGGTTATGTATCGCCTTTTGAGTTTGAAGCAATGTACTATGATAAGATTAACCCGTTAGGTTAGGTGGCCTAACTTAAATAAAAAAGTCTCCGACAAACCCGGTACGGTTCACATTGAAGTAGCTTCAAAATGAAGCTACTTCAATGTCTAGGATACTGGGTGCAGTCCACTATTCACTTCAGCCTACCTTGACTGTAGGTGTTTAAAAGCTGCTTTATAATA